>JAHBWQ010000084.1 GCA_019636915.1 Nitrospira sp.
TCGGGGTTGGCGATCAGCGAGAGACATTCACCCTGGCCGTACAACACCGCCGGAATTTTCCCGGCCCGTCGCATCGACCGCGCAGCTCCCTTACCCGCTTGCTCTCTCACTGCCACTGTCAAATCGAATTTCATGATTCTCCTCCGTCTCCCCAGCTTCCAGCACAACACCCCGCCCAGACCGGGCTAGGCAAATAGTGAACTCACCGACTCATCTTCATGAATGCGCCTGATCGCCTCACCTAAGAGCGGCGCCACCGACAATTGATGCAACTTCGGACAGATCAACTCTTTCCCTCGCAACGGAATGGTGTTGGTAATCACCACTTGAGAAAGACACGAAGACTGTAATCGTTCCAGCGCCGGCCCCGACAAGACGGCGTGGGTACAAGCCGTGATCACCTCTCGTGCACCATGATCGAGACAAGCCTGTGCGCCCTGAACAATCGTACCAGCCGTATCAATCATGTCATCAAGGAGGAGGACTCGTTTCCCCTGCACATCCCCGATGATGTTCATGATTTGGGCTTGATTGGGACCTTCTCGACGTTTATCAATGATCGCCAGATTCGCCTGGAGCCGTTTCGCAAATGCCCTGGCTCGCTCCACCCCACCGGCATCGGGAGAAACCACAACGAGGTCGGTCATTTGCTTCTTGATGATGTAATCCAACAAGACCGGAAGCGCATACAAGTGATCGACCGGGACATTAAAAAACCCCTGAATTTGTCCGGCATGAAGGTCCATCGAGAGCACGCGGTCGGCTCCCGCCGTGGTCATCAAGTCCGCAACCAATTTGGCGGTAATGGGAACACGGGGTTGATCCTTCCGATCTTGACGGGCATACCCAAAATACGGGATCACCGCCGTGATACGATTCGCCGATGAGCGCTTCAACGCATCGATGATGATCAACAACTCCATCAAGGAATCGTTGACCGGCTGACAACAGGACTGCACCACAAAGACATCGGCGCCCCGAACATTTTCGTCGATCTTGACCCGGATCTCTCCATCGCTAAACGAAGAGACCGTCGCTTCACCCAATTTCTGCCCAAGATAGGCACATATCTCATGCGCAAGCGCAAGATTGGCGTTGCCAGAGAAAATTTTCAATTCTCTGTTCATCGAACGTTCCTAACTGACCGTCTCGTCTTTAGTCTAACGTGCTGGATTCTCTAGTGGTTCTTGTGCGGCACGCAATGCTGACCGTTATCAGCCTGGCAACACTCGTCGCAGCACACACGACTGGGGAAACCCATCAAAGGGTGAAACTTTATAAGAAATCTCCGGTCTCTGTCAATAAACGATCGAGGGAAGATTGAAATTGGTCAACTACGAGGGACACGAGGTCTGTGCAACAAACACCTTAAACTTGGGCTCATTCATGAATACGGCCTGTGCCTGCCGAGCCTTCGCTTCATCACGGAAGACCCCAAACACGGTCGCGCCGCTCCCTGAAAGAAGCGCTGCCTCAGCTCCCAGGGCTAGGAGTTGATGCTTGATCTCGTACAGCAGGGGATGGGCCTTAAACACCGGTCCTTCGAAGTCATTCTCAGCTACCTCCAGCACCTGCTCCCACCCCAACTCAGATGCTCGTTCCAGCATGGCATGGGCATGGGAGAGTGGAACCACTCCGGCTCGATTTGCAGAGAGCTGCTGATACGCCCACTTCGTTTCCACAGGGAAACCAGGGTTGGCCAAAACCACCCATCGAGTCCCCTTGATTCGAATCGGAGCAACGTGCTCGCCACGCCCTACCACGGTTGCAGAGGGCGCAAAGAAAAAGAACGGCACATCGCTCCCAAGCGTTTGGCCGATGTGCGCCATCTTTTCAGCCGACCATCCCAGATTGAACAACCGGTTCAGACCGATAATCGTCGCAGCCGCATCACTACTCCCGCCTCCCAACCCAGCCCCCATTGGAATCCGCTTTGCAAGGGTGATATCCACTCCTTCTATTCTGCCACTCTGCTCCATGACCGCCACGGCCGCGCGATAGACCAAATTGGAATCATCGGTTTTCAACGACGGATCGTCACAGTGCAACGTGATCATGGAATGGCTGCCACTCAGCCCAATGGTGATCTCATCCTCCACCTTAACCGTCTGCATCAACGACCAAAGATTGTGATAGCCGTCAGGGCGACGATCCAGAATGCGGAGCACAAGATTGATCTTGGCAGGTGCGAGAACACGAATGGAGGACGGTGCGGAGGTCGATACGGGAGAAAGGTTAGTCACGACCTCCTTTTATAGCATACTTCTCCAACCGATACCGAAATGATCTAGTGTTCAGACGGAGCATCCGTGCAGCTTTCTTCTTGACCCATTTAGACCGTTCCAGCGCCTTCAGCAGCAGATCCTTTTCGATTCCATTGATCAACCCCTCGAGATCCACGCCCTCATCGGTTAAGTCCAGCGGCATCCCCTGTACTGGGATCGGCGCCGTGGGCCGATGAAGCCATCCACGCACATCGGCATCTGTCACCGGTCCGTCCACAGAAAACGCCACGACCCGCTCAATCAGATTCTCCAGTTCACGCACGTTCCCGCGCCATTCATGCCCTAACAGAACGTGCATCGCATCGGAACTGAGCACCGGCTTGGGCTTCCCACTTTCTTTCGCAAACCGTTCCAGAAAGTGATGGACGAGTAACGGGATATCACCTGTTCTCATCCGCAGCGGCGGAAGGCGGATGGGGATCACATCCAGGCGGTAATAGAGATCTTCCCGAAACGAACCGTCTGCCACGGCTTTCTCAAGATCTTTGTTGGTGGCGGCCACCACACGCACATCGACTTTAATGTCCTGACTGCCCCCCACTCGACGAAATTCTCGCTCCTGAATCACTCGAAGCAGTTTCACCTGAATTGTCGGAGTCGTGTCTCCGATTTCATCAAGAAAGATCGTTCCGCCGTTCGCGATCTCAAACAACCCAGCTTTATTCGCGATCGCCCCAGTGAATGATCCCTTCATATGGCCGAACAGCTCGCTTTCCAACAAGGTCTCCGGTACGGCACTACAGTTCACGGCCACAAACGGCGAGGTGCTCCTTGCACTGTTGTAATGAATCGCCCGAGCAACTAACTCTTTTCCCGTTCCACTCTCTCCGCAAATCAGCACGTTGCTTTTCGAGTCCGCGACTTTTCGTACGACTTCAAACACTTTTTGCATCGCCTCACTCTGACCGACCCACTGCGCGAATGACGACTGACTCGCCATCTCACGCTTGAGCAGCATGTTTTCGGTCGTGAGACGCCGCTTTTCCAACGCATTCCTGATAATTAGCTGCACTTCATCAACTTGGAAGGGTTTCGTCAGATAGTCATAGGCACCCTGTTTCATTGCCTCCACGGCTGAATCTGCACTCGCAAACGCTGTAATGATCAACACCACTGTTTCTGGAGAGGCTGATTTGACCGCTTTGAGAACCTCCATGCCGTCGACCTTGGGCATGCGCAGGTCGGTGATGACCAGGTCAAAGATCTCCTTCTGCAGGAGTTCAACCGCCTCCTCACCGTCAGTGGCGCCAGTCACAGCGTACCCCGCCCGCTTGAGCATGATGCTTAAGACCTCGCGCAAGCTTTGTTCGTCATCGACGACTAAGATCTTTTCCACGGTTCTCTTCCCTCATACCAGAGTCTGATCCCTGAATCCGCGGTGCGAGGCAAACAGACCCCGAATCGCGTCCCCAGCCCTTCCTCACTCTCCACTTTGATCCACCCGCCATGAAGATCCACGATGCGATGGACCGCCGCCAATCCTAATCCGGATCCACTCTTCTTGGTGGTAAAGAACGGGAGAAAGATCTTGTCGAGGTTCTTCTTCGGAATGCCTGCTCCCGTATCATGGAACGACACCTCAATGACCTCAGCCTTCCGACCCACCACATCCACCTTTCGGCATCCTGTTGATACCGTCAGCTGACCACCTGTGGGCATCGCATCAAACGCGTTCACGGCCAAATTCCAAAATACTTGCTTCATCTGATCCTGATCCACTTGTGCGGGCAGCGTGTTGGAACAGGGAGCGGTCACAACGGTGATATTCGTTCTCGTTCGTGCTTCATGTTGTACTAGATCAAACGTCTCAGCAAGGACTTTGTTTAAATCACACTCGATGAGATTCAGGGCAGGAGGCCTGGCGTACTGCAAAAACTCGGTAATGATGGCATTCAACCGAGTCGCTTCCCGAACTGCGATCCCCACCAGCCGTTGGCTCGTTTCGTCGGCCTGAAAATCTTTCCGAAGCATTTGCATAGCACCGGCAAGAGCACCGAGCGGGTTTCGGATTTCATGCGCCATCCCCGCCGACATTTCTCCAAGGCTGGCCAGCCACTCCTTGCGCCGCATCTCCTCCTCTAAGTCCCGGATCTGCGTGAGATCCTTGCAGACACCCACCAAGCCGGTTGTCTCGCCTTGCTCATGTAACGGCCCGAGGGTCATCCCAAGAATCAGTCGATCCCCGTCCGCTCGTTTGCACTCAACCTCAAAACGAAGATTATGTGACACACTCTCAGCAGCCTCATTCTCCAATTCCCCTGGCCGGCAATTGAATACTTCTCGCCAAGGGCGCCCTTGGACCTGTGCGCTGCTATAGCCAGTCGCTTCCTCAGCTGCAGGGTTGAATGATGTGATCCGGCCATGCGCGTCGGCTGTAAACACCCCACTACTGATGCTGTTCACGATATTTTCATGGAACGCTTGAAGACGATGGAGCCCCTGCTCTTTTTCTCGGAGCGATTGATCAGACGTCCGCAATTGATCCGCAAGCGCCCCACTCAAGAACCCGACGACCAGAAACGCGAGCGCATAGACGCCGAACGCCTGGAGCGTTTCCGCGGCAGTCAGCCGAGTATGTGGGAGCCAGCCCCATGTCTCCGCAAGACCATACAACTGCAAATTGGTCAGAAGTCCGAACAGAATGATGCAGATACTGGCGGTCAATAAGCCGACCCGGCGACGTGGAACCAGGCTTGCTACCGTCACGCTGATGACGTACAGAACGGCAAAGGGACTTTCAATCCCGCCGGTTCGTGCAATCAGCACAGACTCAACGACAAAATCGACAGCGATCTGACTCCATACAAACGGAACCAGTACTTCGGGACGATCAAGGTGTTGAAGGATGATGGCGTAGAGAATCGTGGCTACATAGGTGAATATGATCAAGGCATAGAACGTTTCGACACGCTCGCCTTTCGTCACCTGGAAGGCAAGGGACAATCCCAACAGCAACGTGACGAGAACAACCCGCCACCCCATCAGCCAATAGATTCTGGTTTTGATTTCGTCCACTCAGTGTTCACCTCATTGTCAGGCCATTGCGCTCCGTCAGGAGGGCTGACCGACTGCTACGGACCGATCAGCTGAGAGACCTGTAGGCGAGAAGAATGCCGCTAGCGCTTGCCGCAATAGGGATGGACGAACGTCCGACTAGCTTGATTCTCTATGTATGATGCAAGAAGCTCCACCTCAACGTACTCGTTACCCGATCGCAGAGGCCATGGTGAAGATCGGCAGATACATTGCCACCACGATGAAACCGACCGTGACGCCCAGGAACACCATCATCATCGGTTCTAAGAGCGCCGTGAGATTCCCGACGGCCTCGTCCACCTCGTCTTCATAGAAATCAGCGATCTTCCCGAGCATGGTGTCCAATGCGCCTGTTGACTCCCCGACCGAAATCATGTGCGTGACCATCTTCGGGAACGTGCCGCTTTTTGCAAGCGGTTCCGAAATCGTCTTACCTCCGCTGATGCTGACCTTTGCATCAAGCAGTGCCCCTTCGACAACCTTGTTGCCAGCCGTCTTCGCACAAATCGTCAACGCCTCCAGCAATGGCACACCACTGGCCAGCAATGTCCCCAATGTCCTGGTAAACTTGGCCACCGAAGCCTTTCGAATCAAGTCCCCAAACACGGGGAGCTTCAGCAGGAATTTGTCGATGGCCAACCTCCCCTGCGTCGTTGCATAGTATTTTTTGACACCTACAACAGCCGCGACGATCGCACCTAACATTATATACCAATTCCCTTGCGCGAAATTACTCATGTCGATCACGAGCTGGGTCGGCGCCGGAAGTCCCATTTTCCCACCAGACATTTCCTGGAACATTTTCTCGAACACCGGGATGACCCAAATCATTAAGACCGTAATCACGATCGCCGCGATGCCAAGAATAGCGGCGGGATAGACCATGGC
The DNA here is from genome assembly GCA_019636915.1 of Nitrospira sp. GTDB lineage: Bacteria > Nitrospirota > Nitrospiria > Nitrospirales > Nitrospiraceae > Nitrospira_D. The sequence goes on from JAHBWQ010000084.1 coordinate 6,210, forward strand.
GCTCTTGATCTGCCCTTTGAGCTTCATTGCCTTTTCGATATGTTTCGATAGCCGTCCAAGAATGGTATCGAGCAATCCCCCGACTTCTCCGGCATGGACCATATTGACGTACAGATCATCGAAAATTTTGTGGTGCCTGCGGAGCGCGTCCGAAAACGTCGATCCTCCTTCGACCTGTCCCTTGATCTCACCGACAGCCTTCCTCAATGCCGCATTTTCCGACTGGGTTGATAAGATTTCGAGACATTGAATCAACGGCAATCCCGCATTAATCATCGTCCCGAATTGTCTCGTAAACACGACTAAGTCTTTTTCCTTTACCCCGCTGCCCAACTTAAACTTGAACCCCTCTTTGGCAGACTTTTCCTCAAGACTCGTGACGACAAGGTGTTGCCGGCGCAACTGCTCGACGGCCTCATCTCGCGACTTGGCAACGAGCTCGCCCTTTTTCACTGCTCCGGATTTACTGCGCCCGACATAAGCAAATGTGGCCATAGATTCTCGATCTGTTACGGCTCTCACAGCCGGTTATGCAGACAATATAAGGACTACGAAGCGAGTCTACTGGTGACTCCAAACCCTGTCAAAAACAATTACATTATTTGCCCGAATAGTCCGGCGAGCGTCAGATCGAATAAAGGGATTCGGAAAGGTCTGATTAATTCGCAGTTTTGGACGGGAATCAGTCAAATCCCCAGCTTCCGAGAGCTGGATGATGAAAAATAGAATAAGTCAGACTTTCCTTAGGTCAGTGGGGGGATCGCATTCGCATTCCGATACCCTCGATACAGGTAGTGAAATCCTGAAGCAAGGGTAAAACCAACCAAGAGGACAACAAGCGGGGTGATCGCTGAGCGGTCGATGCCTCGCCATGTCAGAAACACCGTCAGCAGAACATAGCTCAACTGAAACAACGTGGTTCCCTTTCCCAGAAAGGTCGGTGTCACATCAATCGGCGTGCCGGTCACATGGGCGACCACAGTCCCAAGTAAGAGCATCAGATCCCGACTCACAACCAGAATGACAAGCCACGAGGGGACAAGATGGAGCGTTGCAAGCGCGATAAAGCTTGATGTCAACAGAAGTTTGTCTGCCAACGGATCGAGTAACGTCCCCAATCGTGTCCGTTGATTGAGTTTGCGTGCCAGGTGGCCATCAACCGCATCCGTGAGCCCGGCAAGGAGCAGCGTCAGCAGGGCAAGTCCATAAGAACCATAGGTCATGAACCCAATGAATACAGGGATTAAGAGGATACGAAGAATGGTAAGACTATTGGGGATATTCATGGAATGGAGCTTGTATAAGCCTCTGATTGAACGAGGGGAGGCATCATAGTAACGGACGGTCAGCTTGTCAACGAGTTGCAGGCATGGGGGGACACCTCCTATAATTAATCAAAAGAGAGGTCTTCTATCTCAACTGACGGCGAAGGGAATAGCAAGTATGAGCACGTTACCGCTACTATTCAAGAAAGAAGGATTGGTTGAAAAACATCAAGTCGAGGGAGTGGATCCGAGCGACCGCTATTTTAATCGAGCCGTCCTTGTCAATAGAACCTCGGCAGGCTACGCGACAAAAGTAATGTATGAAGCGTTGATCGTTGAGAGCCGCTCACACTCGACCATTCTCGCTGCTGTAAAGGAATTGATTGAAAAGCTCCAGGACTTCGGGTTCACCCGCCTGAGAACTCGCCCCAATTTTAAGGGTAACCGCTATCTCGCGGAAAAGGAAACCTGGGTCGATTATCCAGACCGTTCTTGACGTCAGATGAGAAATTCCTCATAGACAAGGTCGTGGATCGTGGGACGGAACTCCCGAATGGCTTCATTCCGGCTTGAGGGATGGACGCGATTGGAAAGCAACACGACTTCCAACCGTGGTACAGGATCTACCCAAATTGAAGTCCCGGTATAGCCAAGATGACCAAAAGACTGGGCTGAAAAGTGCCGTCCAGCCGATGACGGATTCGAGGGGGTATCCCATCCTAGTGCCCAACTGGACATCTCCCCTTTTGCTTGCCGCCTGGTAAATTCCCGAACAAGATCACGATCAAGCATCTCTGATTGTCCATGGTACGTCCGCAGCCACTCGCCTGTAATGGCCATGACGGCATCGACATTCCCAAATAACCCAGCATGACCGGCCTCGCCACCCATTGCACCGGCATTTTGATCATGCACTTCTCCGCACAGCAACCGGCCCCGCCAGGGATCAACCTCAGTCGGAGCGACCCCGCCATTCACCTCACGCACTCTGTCAAGAAATGTGTGGAGCTCCTCAGAGAGGACAAATTGAATTCGGGGTTTCCCCAATCGACGCACAATGCAATCAGAGAAAAACTCATTGAGTGGTCGCCCGCTGATTCGTTCGACGACGAGTCCTAATAGCATAAACCCTAGATCACTATAAAGGCTGCGAGCGCCTCGCTCATAGACCATGCCTTCTGATCGGATAAGGTTCAACAGTTTTTGCTTTGCCCGCAATCGATCTTCCCTCGATGAAGGAATGACTCCATCCGGACTGAGCCGTTCATAATAGCCTCGCCATCCAGGCAATCCCGATTGATGGGTCAACAAATCTCTAAGGGTCGCAGACCCAATTGGACTCTCAGTATATTCCTCAAGATACTCAGCTAGGTCAGCCTCAAGCCGACACTTGCCGTTCTGGATCAGCAGGACGAGAGACGTCACAGTTGCCAGGGGTTTCGTTAAGGAAGCCAGGTCATAGATGGTGGACGCAAGAACAGAAGCTCCTAGCGGGTCCGTAGACAGCTGTCCGGCGTAAAAGCGAGTGATCGGCCTGTCCCCGCACCGTACCGCTAATACAGCTCCTGGGAAAACGCCATTCGCAACTGCTCGATCAAGTGCGGCCTGAATAGCAGAGGGTTCGGACATGGTGAGAAATTGAGGTAAAAAACGGAAACCGCGTACCAGATAGGCCTTCGGATAGGCTAGGATATTCAGCCGCTCACCGCGTGGGGCTGGACTCTCCTTCCATTTTTTCGTCCGGCACAATGCTATGGTCTTGATAGACTTCGCTGGCCTCGACATCCAGCATTCGTTCGAAGGTGCTGAGTGTGGCTCGCATACGCTCCACCATCAGTAGCCGCTGTTTCTTCAGAACAGACAAATCTCGCTGGGTATTCCCTAACTCAACCCTGGCTTGCCGAAAGAGTTCGCCGGCCTTCAATTCCGCTTCCTTCACAATCAGCTCGGCATCCCGCTGTGCGCTACGCTTGACATCCTCCGCCAAGGACTGCGCCGACACAAGGGTGTTGGACAAGGTCGTCTCGGTCCGTTTCAAGTCCGTTACCTGTTGTTCAAGGGAGTAGATTCGCTCGCGCAGGGTGGTATTGTCTCGATTCAGGTACTCCACCGTCTGTGCGATCTCCTCCAAAAAGCGGTTGACCTCTTCCCGATCATAGCCACGAAGCTTGACCTGAAACACCATCTGTTGAATGTCGATCGGCGTGATCTTCATGGCATTCTCCCTGTGTTAGTCCCCTATCCAGCCAAATGCATAAGCGACGGCACGATAAACTTCTGCAGAAAACTTAGAATGAGAATTAGGATAAGGGGTGAAAGGTCGATACCAAGTCTAAAGCCAACAAGTCTTCGAATTGGGACTAGGGCCGGTTCTGTTACGCGAGTTAGAAATTGGACTATCGGATTCCACGGATCCGGGTTGACCCAAGAAATAAGCGCTCTGGCTATTACCACATAAATATACAATTCCAGAACATAATAAACCACCGAGGCTAATGCACTGAAGAAGTTTTCAACTACAAACATTAATTTCCAAGCTCCTGGGATCGTTTTGTTGCAGCCTCAACCGCATCCATCAAGACAGCCCGCAGGCCACCTTGCTCCAACCGATGTAAACCCGCAATCGTCGTTCCTCCCGGAGAAGCGACTTGGTCCTTAAGCCGTGCAGGATGCTGGCCAGACTCTAGCACCATCCGGGCCGCGCCCAGAACGGTCTGTGCAGACAATACATTCGCTGTCTCTCGAGGTAAGCCCATTTTTACCCCACCATCTGCCATCGCCTCAATGGCTAGGAAAATATACGCGGGGCCGCTTCCGCTCAAGCCGGTCACGGCATCCATGAGACGCTCGTCAACCTGGACAACCTTGCCCACCGATTCAAACATCTGCCGCACGCAGGCAACCCCCTCAGGTCCAACACCTGGACCGATCGCTAAGGCCGTCATCCCCGCACCAACCATCGCTGGTGTGTTCGGCATCGCACGCACAATCGCTGCCGGACCATCAAGGAGTTCCTGGATCCGACGAATCGGGAATCCTGCCGCCACTGAAACGACAAGCCGATGGCTGATAACCTCCCTCACTCCTTTCAGCACTTCGGCGATGATCTGAGGCTTAACGGCCAGCACGACGACCTCGCTGGCGCTGACCACCTCATCATTCGTGGGACAAACCTGAATCCCGTATTGTTGTTTCAGGTAATCCTGCCTTGTGCCATCCGGATCAGCCACTCGAATCTTGTCAGGCCCATACAGCTTGGCGCCGAGCACACCACTGATCAGGGCTTCGGCCATACGCCCACCACCGACAAACCCAATGGTGCTTATCGGAGAGGGCTTAAACATGCCGTGCTCCAAAAATGGCACTGCCAACGCGAACGAGTGTCGCCCCTTCCTCTATGGCAACTTCATAGTCATTCGACATTCCCATAGAAAGCTCGTCCATCCTCACCGAGGGAAAATGTTGGGCATCAATCATCTTCGCTAACTCGTTGAGTTTTCTAAAATAGGGCCGGGCCGACTCAGGATCAACAGTGGGCGGCGGAATAGCCATCAATCCTTTGATACAGACATGGGAGAGACATCCCATGTCTGACACGATCTGCCGCATGTCATCTGGGCGAAACCCCGCTTTTGTTGGCTCGTTACCGATGTTGACCTCCAGCAAGACATCTTGCTTGCGGCCCGCCTCTCCTGCACGCCGGTCGATCTCTTTCACTAGCTCCAGGCTATCGACCGAATGGATCAGATCGAACAGACCGATCACAGATCGCACCTTCCTTCGCTGCAAATTACCGATAAAATGCCAGTGAACCGAACTATGATTGAAGGCTGGAATCTTAGTCAGCGCCTCTTGAACTCGGTTTTCTCCCAAGATCGACAGACCCGCCTGCACCCCTTCTTCGATCTGCCGGATTGAAACCGTCTTGGTCGCTGCCACAAGACGAATACTGTGGACTGAACGACCGGTCTTTTCTGCAGCCGATCGAATCTTTGCGAGCACTGATTGGACCCGGATTGCAATTGTGTCTTGGACGAGCGATTCCATATACATACTCACGAGTCATAGCGCACCATTCGGCACGCCGCCCACATTCTATCGGATTAGACTGAGAATTGGCAGGGACTGGTTTATCGTCGCTTTAGTGGTAACCCAATGGCACTGATCATGGTCCCGTTGACTTTTCCTTCTCGCCGATAGGAGAAAAATAGATCCTCCTGGCAAATCGTACACAGGTTGACAATCGTGATGGCCTGCGGTGTCGCTCCATAGGCTACAGCCTGTTCTTTAATGAGCCCCTTCAAGTTCAGCTTGGCTTTTCCCCCATTCCCTATTCGAACGACCTTCTCCCAACTTGGCACCCCCTGACGAACACGTTCAAGGACCGGCTCATCGACTTCGTAACAGCAAGCACCGGCAGATGGACCAATACTGAACCGTATCTGTTTTGGATGAGAACCAAACCGCTCTTCCAGCAATGCAAGTGTCTTTGGCACGATCGCTCCGACAGCTCCTCGCCATCCTGCATGGATCGCTGCCACAACTCCCTGGACAGGGTCATGCATAAGAATCGGAACACAGTCGGCGGTCCTTACTGCCACCATAACCCCGGGCTGATTGGTCACCAAAGCGTCCCAACCGCCCATAAAGCGGTCCGCTGATGAGAGCGTACGATCCACCACCAGAGCCTCGGTCCCATGGACTTGCTTGACAGACAACGTCCATGCTGAGGGTGCGGCCCCTTGAATGCCTCGCGAAGGGATGCCGATTCCCAGATCATGCGCCATCGTGTGTTGTCGGGTTCCAAAGAAGTGATGCACCGAACCCCTGGTATCCGCAAATGCCGGGACCGTTATCACCGATACTTTTGCCATCTCAATGCTTACCTGATCTCATACGCTGAAGGATCCCGGGCTAATCCGCTTGCTTGCGAAGAAAAGTTGGGACATCCCATTCGTCCTCAGCCGCCATCGCCGCACGATCCGTTGAATCCCGCATGTCCGTCATACGCCGCAAAAATGTTGGCCGATCCAGATCTTTCGCTGGTCGATCCGCGGCAAGGGAGGCAACCATCCCTGCCAGAAGCGGTTGAATCGGCTTCGTAGGACGGTTCACTCCTCGCTCACCGGCCAGGGACGCCGTCGGCTGATCTTCTTCTCGCTCAAACCCAGTTGCGATCACCGTGATGATGAGATCTTCACCCATATCAGGATTGATAACTTGCCCAACAATGATGTTGGCCTCCGAATCCGCCGTCTGCTGTATAATGCTGGCCGCCTCCTCAACTTCATGCAGTGATAAACTGGGGCCCCCAGTGATATTGAGAAGAACCCCTCGGGCCCCTTCCACACTTCCCTCCTCAAGAAGTGGGCTACACATCGCTTTCTGAGCAGCTTCAATCGCCCGGTTTGGACCGCGTGAGACACCCATTCCCATGACGGCACGACCGGTATGGGACATCACCGTGCGGACGTCGGCAAAATCGACGTTCACATGTCCTGTCGTCGTGATCACATCGGCAATGCCCTGGATGGCCTGCCGCAGTACATCATCGGCTACCTTGAAGGCCTCTAATAGTGGGGTTGATTTATCGACGATTCCCAAGAGCCGCTGATTGGGGATAACGAGCAACGTATCGACATGCCGCCGCATATCGCGGATCCCCTCTTCGGCATGCTTGTTTCTCCGTTGACCTTCATACTGAAATGGCTTCGTCACCACGCCCACCGTCAATATCCCCATTTCTCGTGCGATGCTGGCAACAATGGGAGCGGCTCCGGTCCCAGTTCCTCCCCCCATACCGGCCGTGACAAACACCATATCCGCTCCTTCCAGGCATTCACGGATATGCTCTTTGCTTTCAAGCGCGGCATCTCGTCCGATTTCTGGCTTCGCGCCGGCACCTAAGCCACGAGTCCGTTCTGGGCCAAGTTGGATTTTGTAAGGGGCCAGGGATCGATCCAGTGCTTGAAGGTCGGTGTTGCTGGCGATAAAGTCGACACGAGCGAGTCCAGAGGAGATCATCGTGTTGATCGCATTGCACCCGGCTCCGCCGATGCCGATCACTTTAATCCGGACCGGTGACAACATATCCTCCTGAAATGAAAACATTAGAGCACCTCCTCGCATCACCCGCGCACCGAGCGCCTGCCGCCCGCAAGGGTTTTAAAAGGTTAAAAGACCTCCAACACCCGTTTCGTCCAACTGAACATTTTTTTTGCCCAGGTTCCGCCGTTTCGAAGCCCTGCCGTCTCCAATTCATCGACATGTCGCCGGGCATGAAGCAAGAGACCAACTCCGGTCGAATGACTGGGATGGCCGACGATATCTCGAAGCCCGCCCACCCCTGATGGCACCCCTCGACGGGCCGGTAGGTTCAAGACCTTCTCAGCCGCATCCGGCATCCCGTCCAGCAGCGAGGTGCCTCCGGTGATCACGACACCGGCCCCCAACATGCCCTCGTATCCGGCACGTGTAATTTCTCTCCGAACCAGTTCGAACATCTCGTCGACGCGCGGCTCCAAGATCTCCGCGATATCCCGCCTGGAAAAGGTTCGAGGTGGACGGTCCCCCACCGAAGGCACTTGGACCACTTGATGACCAATCACTAACTCAGTTCTCGCAATACCATGTTGGGTTTTGATCCTCTCAGCCTCGGTTTGCGACGTCAAGAGACCAATGGCCAGGTCCTTGGTCAAATTCTGTCCCCCGATCGGAAGAACCGCCGAGTGACGGATGCTCCCATCTAAAAAAATGGCAAGATCGGTGGTCCCCCCCCCCAAATCCACCATCACGACACCGAGTTCACGCTCTTCTTGGCTCAATACTGCTTCACTGGATGCAAGCGGTTGAAGAATGATGTCGACCACATCCAGTCCAGCCCGATTCACACTCTTCACGATATTCTGCGCCGACGTCACGGCTCCAGTAATGACGTGCACATTGACTTCCAACCGATTCCCGGACAGACCCAACGGTTCCCGCACTCCCTCCTGACCATCCACCATGAATTCCCGAGGTAATACGTGGAGGATCCTCCGCTCTTGGGGGATTACTGCGAGCGTGCGCGCACTTTCAATGGCTCGGTGGATATCCTCTCGAGTGACCTCCGCTCGTTTCAGCGCCACGACACCTTTGCAGTTTTCGGCCGCGATATGGCTCCCGGCAATGCCAGTGTAGACGGAATTGATCTGGACCGCCGCCATCAGCTCTGCTTCTTCGACCGCCTTTTTGATGGATTCAACGGTGCTCTCAATATCCACCACAACCCCTTTACGCAAACCACGGGAGGGACTCATGCCGACGCCAATGATGTTGAGACCGCCTGCATCGGTCATCTCTGCAACGATCGCGCAGATCTTCGTGGTCCCGATGTCGAGCCCGACTAGGATTTGATCTCGCTTCGGCACCGCAATCACCCTCCCCCTTCCCGTACGATGATTCGATTATCGTACCGGAGATCTACTTCACTGACACCGCGCCCTGCTCCGTCAAAATTCAGTGATTTCAATGTCGGTTTGACGCGTTGGAACCGCTCCCACTGTTCCTCAACCGACTCCTCCCCAAATCGAAATCGAACGCCCTGGATGAACGCCACAAGATTTGTCTGGTTTTCAGCCTGCACTCGTAACCGCCCCTCGAAGGTTTGCCCAATGACTCTTGCGAGTTCGATGCCAGACATGATTGACCGGCGTACCACATCAGTCCCCTTCAGCAATCCATCGAGGTCAATGCCGGTTACAAGCGGAAATGCGTCATCATCAGCCTGCCCAAGCTTACTCAGGACATGTCCTTCTTCATCACTCAGAAAGTTCTGCGACGCCGCCCGGACGATAGCGGCAGGCTTTCGTTCGACCACAGCTATCCTCAACTCATGGAAGGGAACTCGCGAGACTTGAGCCTCCTTGATCCATGGGTGAGATTCAATCTGCTCTTCGACGGTAGCGGGAACGACCTGATGGAGCGGCATCCCTTGTTTGACCTGCGCCAGCTCAATCACTTTCTGCTTATCAAGATGATGGATACCTTCAACCGTGATCGTATGGATCTCCAGCAACTCACGAACCATGCGACTGGAGTACGTCACGGTCATCGTGATCAGCCATCCTAAAATCGTCACGGCGGTTAAGACTACAGCGAGGCGACCCACGATCTTTCGCCTGGTTGTCCGCGTCCGCCCAGCTTGCTTCACCGCCCGTTCCCCTTGTGGATCTTTCCATCGGTTCATGCGTGGGGCAGCAGGCTCAGCTCGACGTGTCCTGAACGAGAATCGCATCACACAGACTCCACCTTGGCGTGCTGAGCACAGCGGGCTGCACGATCCAAAGCCGACTGCAAGATCCGCTCGACCAAGTCATCGTACCCGATACCGACCTGTGCCGCAGCCATGGGCAGCAGGCTCGTGGCGGTCATGCCAGGGACCGTATTGATTTCCAACACATAGGGTTGCCCTCGTGGTGTGATGCGAAAGTCCACGCGTACGGCCCCCTCACAACCAAGTACATCGTAGCTACGGTAGGCCAAGTCCCCTATTTTCTGCAGTACTTTAGTCGGAAAAGGAGCCGGACAGAGATATTGTGTCTTCCCCTTCTGGTATTTCGCCGAGAAATCATAGAACCCTTCCGGAGCCACAATTTCTATGGCCGGAAGGACCTTCGCCCCATTCATAGCCGTCCCAAGGATCGAGACGGTCGCTTCGTGCCCGGGAATATACCCCTCCACCATCGCTTCCGGATCATAGCGATGAGCCAACGCCAGTGCCTCCTTCCACTGGACAGCGCGGCGCACAACCGTGACCCCGATCGTAGAACCCTGCGAGACCGGCTTGACAACAATCGGCAACTGGAGCTTGCACTCTCTCAGAACCTTTGCCAGCGATGGCCGATCCCCCCGCCTGATAACCGTTCCTGGAGGAACCGGGACGCCATGCGCAGCCAATAGTGTCTTCGTCATCACCTTGTGCATACCCACAGCACTAGCCCGAACACCGGACCCCGTGTATGGAATCCCCAAAGTCTCAAGAAACCCCTGGACCAACCCATCTTCCCCTCCAGGCCCATGAAGCGAAAGAAAAGCAATGGCGACTTCCTGTTCTTTCAAGTCTTGATACAGCT
>JAHBWQ010000085.1 GCA_019636915.1 Nitrospira sp.
ATGATCAAGAACGTGTTCCAGCTGAAGGATATTACGGCCGAAGATGCGATGACGCCACGTATATATGTGTTTTCATTGGACGGAAATCTTCGTCTCAAGGAGGCACAGGAACAACTCTACAATTCGAAATATTCCCGCATCCCGCTCTATGACGGCACACTCGATAACATCACGGGCATCCTCTATAAGACCAAGGCGTTGACGGAGTTGGCCAAAGGACGAACTGAGTTACGCCTGCGGGATATTGCCCATCCTCCACTCTTTGTCCCGGCAGGGAAGACGGCGGACGATTTGATGAAACAGTTTCAACAAGAAAAACGACATATGGGAGTGGTCGTGAACGAATTCGGCGGGGTCATGGGGCTCGTGACCCTGGAGGATTTGCTTGAAGAGGTGGTCGGTGAGATTGTCGACGAAACGGATATCACGGAAGAACTCATCAAACGTATCGGCAAGAGCCAGATCTTGGTCCATGGGCGGACTGAGGTACGGAAAGTGAATGATTTTCTCAAGGTCGAACTCGGTGGAGATGAAGCCCTGACGATCGGAGGATTGATCCAAGAAAATCTCGGTCGAATCCCCAAGGCAGGAGAAGAACTCCGCATCGAGAATTGCCGTTTGGTCGTCCACGAGGCTGATCCTCGCTCGATACGGAGTGTCACTATTTTCAAGGACGAGAAGGTCGCGGTACCGGTCGAAGCATCAGTGTGAGCCTACCGTTGTTCGGACGCATCGATTAACTTCCTGAATTCTTCCTCGTCAAGGATCTGTACGCCCAATTTCCGAGCCTGTTCAAGTTTGGCGCCCGCTTCGGAGCCCGTCACGACATAGGTCGTTTTCTTGCTGACGCTGGAGGAGACCATCGCACCCAGTTGTTCAACCAGCACCTTGGCTTCCTCTCTCGAGCAACTCGCCAGTCCTCCGGTGAATACGAAGCTCTTCCCTGAAAGGAGGAGTGGACCATGGCTCTGCGGAGAGCGTTGTTCCATGATCGAGACGCCCAGTTGTTTCAATTGGTCGATGACCCGACGGTTGGACTGTTCCTGGAAGTAGGACACCAGGCTTTCAGAAATTTCAGGCCCGATCTCCCGGATGGCCTGAAACCGGTCGCGATCCGCTGCCATGATGGCATCGAGTGAGCCGAATTCACGGGCCAGTACTTTGGCGATATGCTGACCGACCTGGCGGATTCCCAGCCCCATCAAGAACCGCTCAAGTGGCACAGTCTTGCTTCGGGCAATGGCTTCAAGAAGAAGTGTCGATGATCGTTCTGCAAAGCCTTCAAGTTTCAGGAGTTGTTCCTGGTTTAGCCGGTAAAGATCGGAAAGGTCCTTCACCAGTCCTTGATCGATAAGCTGTGCGACGGTCTTTTTGCCAAGTCCGTCAATGTTGAAGGCCATTTTCGACGCGAAGTGTTCAATGGCCCCTTTGAGCTGCGCGGGGCAGACCGCCTGTCCCGTGCAGTAGTAATAAGCCCCTTCTCTTGCCACGGCGGACTCGCATATCGGACAGTGTTGTGGCATCAGAAAGGGTTCTGGCCTGATTTGACCGGAGATGGGAATTCGTTCGGCGATGGCTGGAATGACGTCCCCGGCCCGCTCAACCCGCACGGTGTCCCCGACGCGGATATCTTTTCGGGCCACCTCATCGGCGTTGTGCAGGGTTGCGCGACTGATGGTAACTCCACCTACTTCCACGGGTTTCAAAAGAGCAAGCGGGGTTAACGTTCCGGTACGTCCCACGGAGATAGCGATATCCTGTATCTCCGTGATTTCTTTTCGTGGAGGAAACTTGAATGCTATGGCCCAGCGAGGGCTTCTGGATTTCATGCCCAGCCGACTCTGCCAATCTACGCGGTTGATCTTCACCACGACGCCATCAATTTCATAGGGGAGATTGTCGCGCTGTTCTTGGGTTTCCCGGTGAAAGGCCAAGACCTGGTCGATGGTGTCGCATCGTCGGCGGAGCATGGGGACGGGAAGTCCCCACTCGGCCAACCGTTCCAGTTCGTCCCAATGAGTTGAAGGAAGAGGACCGGACATCGCCATCACTTCATAACAGGTCACGACCAACGGTCGAGAAGCCGTCATGCGCGAATCGAGTTGGCGGAGAGAACCGGCCGCGGCATTCCGCGGGTTGGCAAAGGCATCGTCCCCCCGTTCCGTCATGCGACGATTGAGGGCATGAAAGTCCGAGAGTCGCATGTACACCTCGCCTCGGAGGACGAGATGCTCCGGGTAGCGGTCGGTCTGTAGCTGGAGCGGCAGGGCGCGAATCGTGCGGAGGTTAATCGTGACGTCCTCGCCTATCGTACCATCCCCACGGGTTGCCCCACGAACAAAGGTTCCATGGTCATAGACAAGTTCGACTGAAAGACCGTCGAATTTCGGCTCGACCGTGTAGTCGATCTGTTCTGCCTCAAGTTCTCGTTTCATCCGCTGGTCGAAGGCCAAGACTTCCACGGGATCCATCAAGGAGTCGAGACTCAACATGGGTCGTTCGTGTGGGACCTTCCCAAGTTCGTCCAAAGGAGGGGCCCCGACACGTTGGGTCGGGGAATCGGAAGTGACCAGGTCTGGGTATTTCAGCTCGAGCTCGAGCAGTTCCCGGAACAAGCGATCATACTCCCCATCGGAAATCTCAGGGCGGTCCTTCACATAGTACAGATAGTCGTGGTGTCGGATTTGATTCTTGAGTGCTGCCAGGCGATTTTCATCGGCCTGACGAATCTTGGAAGGGGGCGGCACGTCGCTAAAGAGGGAATCCTGTCGCATCGTTGTACTCAACGATGTGGGGCTGCGGTGATCGACGCGAGGATGTTATGACAGCCGTGACTCAACATGAAAGCGGTGCATGCTCGAAGCCCGGCCTGACCGTAGCACAGGCCGGGGAAACGGTCAAACGGATTGGTCTGCTTGCTTTGACTTTCGCACCAGTGCCCACTATTCTAAGCGTCTCTTCGTCCTCGGGAATCGGTGACGGCCGGGCAAAGGAGGGTGTATGCGGAGGGATGAGCAGCCAATCTGTGCGCGAGTGAGGAAGACCGTTCTCTTCGGAATCCTATTGTGTGGGGGGATGGTCGTGAGCGGGTGTGTGGTCTTGGAGGAAAAGTTCAACGCTGAAAAGGCACGAAGTCTCAATTTTCAGCGCCTCTTGGCCCAGGAAGAAAAACGCACCGCTGAACTGGATAGTGAAGTGAAAAGGACGAAGACGGAGCTGGCCGAGTTTGAGGCGAGAAACCGAGAACTGTCGGCACAGGTACAGATGGCGCGTGAACAGATGGCTCGTCTCCAAGAGGAAACTGAAGCGATCAGAGAAGCCACGGTGCTTGAACGCAAAGCCCTCGAAGATATGCAGCGGAAAAGCCCTTCCACTACGGGAAAGCCGAAGAAACTTGAGCCGTTCAAAGAACCGGTAAAAGTCGTCACGACGGAATCGAGCGGAAGCGACCCCAAAAGCTCTTCTTCTCAAAGTGCAACGAATGTCACTCCGAAATCCGGCCAGGTGGTCCATGTCGTGAAGCCGGGTGAGACGCTGTTTGGTATCAGCCGTCGGTATGGCCTTGACATCGAGAAGGTAAAGAAGATGAACAAGCTGCCTGATGACATCATTGAGGTCGGCCAAAAACTCATGGTGGGAAGCGAATAAGCGGAACGAGATGCAGTCTGTGACCTATTCGCTCAGCCTGGATGAGTTTCGTTCCTATGCCGAGCAGGGCAATCTCATTCCCTTGTTTCGCGAAATCCTCGCGGACCACGATACTCCGGTCTCGGCTTTTGCCAAGATCGACCATGGTCCCTCTGCCTATTTATTGGAAAGCATCCAAGGTGGGGAGAAATGGGCGAGGTATTCGTTTCTCGGTAGTGGATCTCCAATCGTCATCTACGAAGACCGCGGGGATTTATGCGTCAAGAAGGGGGGCCGCGTACGTCGGATCCCAAGTCGAGGGGCCCCCATGGATCGTCTGCGGGAGATCCTTGAAACCTATCGCCCTGTGACGGTGCCGGAGTTGCCTCGCTTTGTCGGTGGAGCGGTGGGGTATCTCGGCTATGACATCGTCAAGACGTTTGAGAATCTTCCCTCCCGACGAAAAGACGACCTCCACCTTCCGCAGTTCGCCTTTCTCCTGACCGAGACGCTGCTGATCTTCGACAATGTATCGCAGAAAATCAAAGTTGTGGCCAATGCGCACGTGAAGTCCGGGTCGGACCGAGACATTCGTGCGGCCTATCGAGACGCGACAGCCCGCATTGAAAAGATGATCGCCAGAATTCGTCGGCCGCTCCGCCGTGTCAAACCAACGCGCCGGAGGTCTCCGCTCCGCTTTACCTCCAATATGAACCAGGCGGATTTTGAGAAAATGGTCTCACGCGCGCAGGACTACATCAAGGCGGGCGATATCTTTCAGTGTGTGCTTTCACAGCGTTGGGAGACGAATTTGCAGGCGCCGCCCTTTCAGCTCTATCGAGCGCTTCGCGTGGTGAATCCTTCGCCGTACATGTATTACCTGCGTATCGCGGGGGTCGAACTGGTGGGTTCATCCCCGGAAATTCTGGTGCGTTGTGAAGATGGTCTCGCGTCGGTGCGTCCGATTGCCGGGACCAGGCGACGTGGAGCGACAGCGGAAGAAGATGCGGAACTCGAGCGACGCCTGTTGGCCGACGCCAAAGAGCGGGCCGAACACATCATGCTGGTGGATCTGGGACGCAACGATATCGGCCGTGTCGTTGAACGGGGGTCGGTCAAAGTCGAATCGTTGATGAATGTCGAGCGGTATTCCCATGTCATGCATATCGTGTCGAATGTCACGGGAAAACTGAGCAAGGACAAGACCGTCTACGATGTGCTCAAAGCCTGCTTTCCTGCCGGCACGGTGTCCGGAGCACCGAAGATTCGGGCGATGGAAATTATCGAAGAGTTAGAACCCACAAGGCGTGGCCCCTACGCCGGTGCAGTGGGCTACATCAGCTTTTCAGGGAACATGGACATGTGTATTAATATTCGTACGGTCGTGGTTTCGCGCCATCGGGCCTTCATCCAGGCCGGAGCCGGCATTGTGGCTGATTCGAATCCGGTCCATGAGTATGAGGAAACGTGTAACAAGGCCCGTGCGATGATGAAAGCCATAGAACTGGCAGAGCAGGGGCTGGAATAGGGAATAGTCATTGGTCATCTGTCATTTGGTAGATTGTTCCTCAACGGAAACCAGCTCTCCATTGACAAATGACCGATGACGAATGACGGGCTTTATCATGCTACTTGTCATCGATAACTACGATTCCTTCACCTACAACCTCGTGCAGTATCTGGGTGAGTTAGGCGAGGATGTCCAGGTCATTCGCAACGACAAGATCACTCTGGATCAGATCGAGGAGTTACATCCAGACCGTCTGGTGATTTCTCCGGGGCCCTGCACGCCGAAGGAAGCGGGAATCTCAGTCGATGCCATCAGACGATTTGGAGGGAAGATTCCCATCCTCGGCGTCTGTTTGGGGCATCAGTCGATGGCCGTGGCCTACGGAGGGGAAGTGATCCGCGCGGTTCGGCTGATGCATGGGAAGACATCCCAGATCAAACACAACGGGAAGACCATCTTTCAATCGTTACCCAATCCGTTTGAGGCGACGCGGTACCATTCGCTGATTGTGAACCGGGCGAATCTTCCGGACTGTTTTGAGATCTCAGCGGAGACTGCCGAGGGTGAAATCATGGGACTCCGGCATAAAACACTTGGCGTCGAAGGGGTCCAGTTTCACCCGGAATCCATTCTGACGACGGCAGGCAAGGATCTGCTGAGGAACTTCTTGAAACTCTAGCCCCACCTAATTTGTATTGCCATGATCAAAGATGCACTCGCCAAATTGGCGGACCGAATCGCTCTTTCCGCGCAGGAAGCCGAAACCGTCATGTGCGAGGTCATGGATGGCGTGGCGACTCCGGCGCAGATTGCCGCCTACTTGATGGGTCTCAGGCAGAAAGGTGAAACGGTTGATGAAATCGTCGGATCGGCGAGCGCGATGCGAGCGCGGGCTGCGCGTATCAGAGTCGGAGCTTCCATCGTCGTCGATACCTGTGGGACTGGTGGTGATGGAGCCAATACATTTAATATCTCGACGGCCGCAGCCTTCGTGGTAGCGGGGGCCGGTATCACCGTCGCGAAGCACGGCAATCGTTCCGTGTCGTCCAGAAGCGGAAGTGCCGATGTGTTGAGTGCTCTCGGGGTCAAGATCGATCTGGAACCGAGTCGCATGGTGGACTGCATCGATGACCTTGGGATCGGGTTCTTGTTTGCTCCGCACTACCATAGCGCGATGAAATATTGCGCCGGGCCGAGACAGGAAATCGGTATCCGGACCATCTTGAATCTGTTGGGGCCGTTGACGAATCCGGCCGGAGCGACGCATCAAGTGCTTGGGGTCTATGAGGCACAAAAAACCGAAATCCTGGGACGGGTCCTGATGGAACTGGGATCGCAACATTGCTTCGTGATTCATGGCATGGACGGACTGGATGAGATCACGCTGTCCGAACGAACGAAAGTCTCCGAGGGGAAAGGCGGAGTCGTCTCGAGCTACTTTCTTGCGCCGGAGGAATTTGGTCTGTCACGTGTGCCTAGGAAAGAATATGCCGGCGGTTCGCCTGAGGATAATGCCCGGATCGTAAAAGAGATCTTGCAAGGCCGGAAAGGCTCCAAGCGTGACATCGTCTGTTTAAACGCAGCGCCTGCTATGGTAGTAGGTCAGAAAGCAAAAACCCTTCAAGAGGGATTCCGTCTGGCACAGCAGACTATTGATTCGGGGGCTGCAGCAGAAAAGCTGGAGAGGCTGATCGCCTATACGACGAGGGTATGAGTCTTCAATGATTCTCGATCGCATTCTGGAACATAAAAAAGCAGAACTGCGGCATAAACAAAGCCGTGCTTATCTTGCCGATCTGAAAGCCGCCATCCGTGATGCGCCGCCGACGCTGGGGTTTGCCGTCACGCTCGATGCGACAAAGCCTCCGGTCAGTCCCTCGCTCATCGCCGAGGTCAAGAAGGCCTCACCGAGCCTGGGGCTCTTGCGGGAAGAGTTTGCCGAGAAGTTTGATCATTTGGGATTGGCACGGATCTATCGAGAACAAGGCGCTTCAGCCGTATCGGTCTTGACCGACAAGGACTTTTTCCAAGGTGACCTTCGGTATTTGAAAGAGATTAAACAAGCATTCCCAATCCCGGCACTCAATAAAGAGTTCATGGTCGGGGATATCCAGTTTTATGAGGCTCGGGCTCATGGCGCTGATGCGATCTTGTTGATCGTGGCGGCTCTGGAACGTCGGCAGCTCATTGATTTCCATGCCCTGGCTACCGAACTTGGAATGGATAGTTTGTTCGAGACCCATCACGAGAGAGAGTTGGACACGGTGTTGGAGTGGATTCCCAATGCAAGGATGATTGGGATCAACAACCGGGACTTGAAGACGTTCACGACCGATCTCAATGTGACGTTTCGGCTGGCAAAGCGGATTCCGTCGGACAAACTGATCATCAGCGAGAGCGGGATTCACAAGCGTGAGGACGTCACCAAGCTGTCAGAGGCCGGTATCCATGCCATGTTGATCGGAGAGTCGCTCATTCGTGCGGACAACACGGGAGACAAGGTTCGTGAATTGCTCGGAACCACGGCGCATAGTGGTCAATCGGCATAGCTGATGATGTCGTTATGGTGAAGGTTAAGATTTGCGGTATCACCAATGTGGACGACGCGAAGGTGGCGGTGGCAGCTGGCGCGGATGCTTTGGGCTTTGTCATGTACCGCAAGAGCCCGCGTTTTGTGGAGTCAGCAGTGGTGAGGGCGATTGTGGCTGGGCTGCCGCCGTTCGTGTTGCCCGTTGGAGTCTTCGTCAATGAAGAGCCGGATCGGGTAAGGGCATTGATGGATGGGTGTGGCTTGGCATTGGCGCAGCTACATGGAGATGAACCAGTATCCTATTGTCAGGACCTTGGGCGTCCCGTGATGAAGGCGCTCCGACTGAAAGATCGAGGGACCTTTCTGACGCTGGCAGAACTCCAAGGACGCGCCAATGTGCGCGGGTTTCTTATCGATGCCTTTTCCGATCAGGCCTATGGCGGAACCGGCCAAACCGTGGATTGGACGTTGGCACAGGAAGCGGCTCGATCCACACCGATTGTCCTGGCTGGGGGGCTGACTCCTGTGAATGTGGCCGAGGCCATCGCCCGTGTGCGGCCCTATGGAGTTGATGTGAGTAGTGGGGTGGAGCTGAGCCCAGGGAAAAAGGACCACGCGAAGGTCAAAGCGTTTATTGACGCCGCCAGACTTGTGCCGGCCTGATCTGCGCCTCTATACTTCACCGTCTGAAGCATTATTCAGCCAGGAGGATGTAATCTCATGCCGACCCTTCCCGATAATCGTGGCCGTTTTGGACCCTATGGCGGGCGGTATGTGCCTGAAACCCTCATGCCGGCGCTGCTGGAGCTGGAAGGGGAGTATGCGAAGGTCAAGAAGGATCGTCGCTTTCAAGCAGATCTGGCCTATTATCTCAAGCAATATGTCGGGCGCCCGACGAGTCTCTATCGTGCCGATCGGCTGACGAAGAAATTGGGCGGTGCCAAGATTTATCTCAAGCGGGAGGACCTCTGCCATACGGGCGCCCATAAGATCAATAACGCGATCGGACAAGCGTTGCTCGCGGTACGCATGAAGAAGCCTCGAGTGATCGCCGAAACCGGGGCGGGGCAACATGGTGTGGCTACGGCGACAGCTGCCGCGATGTTCGGGCTCGAGTGTGAAATCTACATGGGTACGGAGGACATGGAACGGCAGGCTTTGAACGTCTTTCGTATGCGCCTGTTGGGGGCCAAGGTCACCGGTGTGGATGCTGGAAGCCGGACATTGAAGGACGCCATCAGCGAAGCGATGCGGGATTGGACGACGAATGTGCGGACGACCCATTACATTCTCGGCTCGGTGCTGGGGGCTCATCCCTATCCCATGATGATCCGCGATTTTCAGGCCATCATCGGGCGAGAAGCGCGAAAGCAGATTCTGGCGGCGGAAGGCAAGTTGCCGAGCTATCTCGTCGCCTGTGTCGGCGGCGGGAGCAATTCGATCGGGCTCTTCCACGCCTTTCTGGGAGACCCTAAGGTGAAGATGATCGGGGTCGAGGCAGGGGGAACGGGAATCATCAGCGGAAAACATGCGGCCCGATTCTCCGGTGGGAAGCCGGGCGTCTTACAGGGGACGATGACCTATCTGCTGCAGGACGAGAATGGACAGATCAATTTGACCCATTCCGTCTCGGCCGGTCTGGATTATGCGGCGGTTGGGCCGGAACACAGCCTCTATCACGACCTGGGTCGGATCGACTACACCTACGCGACGGATAGTGAAGCCATGGCGGCGTTTGATC
Source organism: Nitrospira sp. (assembly GCA_019636915.1). Lineage (GTDB taxonomy): Bacteria > Nitrospirota > Nitrospiria > Nitrospirales > Nitrospiraceae > Nitrospira_D. The sequence continues at coordinate 9,409 of JAHBWQ010000085.1, forward strand.
TGCTCGCGCGTGAAGAAGGTATCGTCCCGGCGCTGGAAAGCGCTCATGCAATCGCCCATGTGGTCAAGCTGGCACCCACATTGAAAAAGTCACAGCTCATCATTGCGAATCTGTCGGGTCGTGGAGACAAAGATGTTCAACAAGTGGCCAGAATGCGAGGGGTCACGCTATGAGTGGACGGTTGGACAGCACCTTTGCACGTCTTCGTGAGAAGAAAGAGAAAGCCCTGATTGCCTATCTCATGGCCGGGGACCCTGGACTGGCAGAAACAGAGCAACTCGTTGTTGCCCTTGAGCAGGCCGGTGCCGATATTATCGAGCTGGGTGTGCCGTTTTCTGATCCCATCGCCGATGGGCCGGTGATTCAGCAGGCCGCTGAACGGGCATTGAAGCGCGGTACGTCGCTTCGTCAGATCCTTGCGTCGATCACCTCACTCCGGCAACGGACGGAGATTCCGATCATCCTCATGCTGTATTACAATTCCATCCATGCCATGGGCTGTGAAGAGTTCTGCAACGCAGCAAAGGCTGCTGGAGTAGATGGATTGATCGTGCCCGATATGCCGCCCGATGAAGCGGGGCCACTCAAGGCTCCGGCGGATGCGGTGGGGCTTTCGCTGATCTTCTTGCTTGCGCCGACCAGCACGACGGATCGGCGGAAACTGGTGGCAAAAGAATCACACGGATTTGTCTACTATGTTTCCTTGACGGGCATTACCGGGGCCAAACTCAGCAACGCAGCAGACATCCAGCAGAATATCGACAAACTCAGGAAGGTGTCTGCGGCTCCTGTCGCCGTGGGATTTGGCGTGGCGACGCCGGAGGATGCGTCGCGCGTGTCGAAGATGGCGGATGGGGTGATCGTGGGCAGCGCCATTGTCAAACAGATTGCAGTACATCAACAAGACCCCGACATGGTCAGGCATGTGGCCGAGTTTGTCCGCTCGCTCAAAGCTGCGATGGGGCCAGCCTAACCGACTGCCAGAATCAGGGAGTTGACGCACAATACAAGATCCGACTCTGGATCTTGACCCTGTCTCGTCGTCCATTGAGACTTCTCGGAAGACCGGATCGAAGACCGTCGGGACGCCCCTTGACAGCCATTTCCATCGTTGATCCCATAAATGGCCCCAAACGTCCTAAATACCTAATGCGGGCTAATGGACAACCGCTTCCATCTGCTGGTGGAGACCCCAGAGGCGAATCTCGCCAAAGCTATGCGCCAACTCAATGGGGTCTACACACGAGTCTTTAATCATCGCCATCAGCGAGTCGGCCATGTGCTGCAAGGATGCTTCTGGAGCTTTGACGGAATGAAGCCATTTGCTGAGCCCATCTCGATCATGGGCATCGTCTCACCGAAATCGTCCGTGCTGTGGGCTTGCACTATGCGGCGATCAGTCGCATCACCAATCCTCTGAGCGGTGATTGACGCACGAAGCATAATCTGACCCCCATCATTGTTCCTCGTTTGTTCCTTCTTGATCCTTCTGAAGGTCAAACCCTTCACCTGGTACACCTGGCGTCTATACTACGTACTCAAAATACATAAGAAGTTAATTCTATCGGGAGGTTTCTCGTGGCACCACTTTTGCTTGTTCTCTTCCTTCGTACAACATAATAGGACGGGAATGACGGCGATTCTCTCAGTCTCACAGTGATCTCCATCGGGTGTGCACGAAATACCATCATTGCTCAGGTTAAATCCTCTGCGGGTAGTTGGTAACGTTCTGCAAAGCGGGGGTCTTGCTGCGCATAGAGGCTCAATGTGCTGAGCCGAGTAGACTTCGTCCCTTTGCCCGGTACGGCCTTTCCGAACAGCTAGCGGGAGATTCTGGGTCGGTCTGTGGTCGTACCGACGGTTACGCCCTCGGCCGAATTGCATACGGAGATCCTAGAGTTAAGAGGAGCATCAGAGAGCTCAGCGGGGCTTGATGAAGGTTTCGCATGGCAGGATTGTCACGGTCCTTCGTGGAGCAGCCAACTCTCATCATCTGACTGGTGATCAGACAAGGACCTATCAAGAAGCCAGCATCATTCAGAAGGTATTTGGTTGAACACAAGTTGCCGAGAAAAGGCAACAACGCGGAGGAGGCACTCTTTTATGGCACAGTCTCGTCGTACGAACCATGTTTCAACTAGGCCATCGTTCTGGCAGGTTCTTCTGATGACTGTGTTCGTCTGCCTTAGGCTCGCTTCTGAAGGTTCGGCGGCCCCAGCTGTTAGCATCACACCCCAGATAGGTCTGACGTATAATGCGGTGCAAGGGGCGAGCAACCCACCGAACCAGATCATAACCGTCTCCAGGACCTCCACTCGGAAAGCTACATTGAGTGCTTCGGACAATGCCTCCTGGCTTTCTGTGTCGCCTGCCACAAATTCTATGACCACAAGCGCCCAGCTCACGGTCGCCGCCAACACACAAGGGCTCACAGCAGGCACCTACAATGCCACCATCACGATCAAAGTGGGCACCTGGTACACAGCAACGGTCCCTGTAAAGGTGGTTGTATCACCGCCCACGCAGCCCCCGCCATCCACCACGTCCTCGGTGAACCTTGCGTGGAACGCGGTTACCGGCACCACAGTCAGCGGCTATAAGGTGTATGTTGGCCAGGTGCCCAGCCAATATACCCAAACTATTGATGTGGGTAACGTTACGTCATCGACCGTGAGTGGATTGACCGTTGGTCGAACCTACTATTTTGTCGTCACGTCGTATAACAATGTCGGCGAAAGTACCCCCTCCAACGAGGTGAGTAAGACCATTCCGTGATCACTCAATAGAAGCTCCGCAGTGCCGTGTATCCACTCCTCCTCGCGAGAGTGAGAGGGCAGACAAAAGGCCACTCCTCAGTACGGGGAGTGGCCTTTTGTAATCACTTCCTTTCCTTAGAAACCGAAGTCCGCGCAGGGTCAATAAGTTAGGATTCAAACTGTTTCCTGTTGTACTGATGGGTAGACTCCTCTCCCTTGCCTGCGGAGGCAAGCCTGGGATGCGGCCTTTATCATTTCAAGTCTGCTCCTGGCGATGGCCTTCGGTACGGCATTGGGCAATTTGATTCGCGGGGTCCCCTTGAATCGAGGGAGGTATTTCTTTGTTCCACTCTGGACAGATTTTCAGCCTGGAGCAGCACCGGGGATTCTGGCATTTCATGGGGCCAATTATCTCGTCATGAAAACCGAAGGCCTTCTGTATCAACGGGCCGTCGCGGCGCCGGGATCATCGAGTGGATGTATATCGCGCTGATCGTGATGGAGGTGCCCATGGTGCAACCGAGCTTGGCGCTCAACTGTACTCGGAATCCTGTGGTGTATTTTAGCGCCGCTGATTGGCGTTGTCGCGCTAGAATAGCGCCTGTATTTCAGGATCCGCCGGCGCGGCACCTGCGCACCTGGGCGGTATCGTGTTTTGGAGATCGGCAGCTCTTGCCCTATCCTTTACCATAAGAGTGTCTGCGTATACCCAGTTGCCCAGTTGATAGAGTACGATGCCCTCCCCATCCTTTGTAGGGGGATTGGCTACTCTTTCGGGTCTTGTTCGAATGTGAGCTCATTAGATAGGGTGTCATGCGTTGCGCAGGTTCGAATTATTCTGGTGGTCATTTAGGAGGCGTCATGTATTTATCATTGGTTCAGCCGCGGTCTCGTGTGCTGGCGTCAGGGTTGTCTGCTTGTCTTTTGGTGGCAATAGGGGCTGGATGTTCCGTTAATAATAGTTCTAGCAATAACTCTTCTGGACTTTCTTGCGGCGGTCCTGCCCCGGTAGCCTTTGTTACGCCCCAGGGAGCCCCTGTCATCACTGGGGGCTTCGCCTATGCGGTGAAGACTTCTTCGCATAAGGTCGTGTGGTATAGGGTCGAGAGCTCGGGAGCTTTGACATCGCAAGGGGAAATCTGCGCGGGATCTCAGCCGACGTCCATTGCAGTGCACAGCACACGGAAGCTAGCGTATGTGACAAACAATAGTTCGGATACAGTGTCGGCCTATACGATTGGGACGGACGGGGCGCTGGCAGCGCTGGGAACACCCGTTCCGACCGGGAATGGGCCTGCTTCTATCAGTGTGGATTGGACACGCAACTTGGTGTATGTCGCGAACTTTGACTCAGATTCCGTCTCGGTCTATGAAATTGAGTCAAACGGGACGCTGACACGGGTGCAGGACCTACAGACGGGAGGCCCTGGGGCTGGCCCCGAGGCCATTGCAGTCGATACTACTGGAAAAATTGTCTATGTCCCACATTTTAAGTCAGACACTCTTTCGGCCTATAAGCTTAATACGGCAACACGAAGGCTCGAGACGGCGCCCATTGCGACGTATAATCAGGGTCTAAAGGGCCCGAATGCGATCGCAATCCACCCAACGCAACCATTCATCTATATCACGAATGAAGACAACGCAACTGTCTCAGCGTTTCGCATTAATACGACCACTGGGGAACTGACACTGATTGGTTCACCCTTTTCCACTACCACGGGTGTTGGCCCGGAGGGGGGGACAGTCGATCCGTCAGGGAATTTTCTGTATGTGTCAGATGGCCAGGCGAATACGATCTCTATGTACACGATTGACACTGGGACAGGTGCGCTGACTCCGAGATCGCCTCGGACCATTGGCGCGGGCAATGACCCAGAAGGTATCACGGTAGATCCGACGGGAAAGTTTGTTTATGCGGTGAATCGTAATTCGAGGGATATCTCTATCTATACTATCAATCCTGGAGGAGCGTTGGCTTTTCTCTCCAGCGTTCCCCTATGAGTTCCTTCTTTGAGAGAGAACAGATGTTGCTCTGAGCAATCTTGTCAAGACTGCTCAGAAAGCAAATCTGACCAGACATGTAACGGCCGGCTTCGAAAGAAGCCGGCCGTTCTCGTTCAAACCAAAAACAATCACAAAATCTACCTGATGGATATCTGACGATCGAGAGTCAGTCCTGTGCTGTGCCCTCCCTATAACGTGGTGGCCCATCATCTGTCTGCTCACGTCACAGCTTGTCGTTCGTCACGTCATATCGTGAGCGATGGTCTTGAGTCCGGTGTATGGTGTTGCACAGGACCAGTCGGTGACTCTTCACATCGGTAGAGTCAGCAATGCTTCGACAGGGCTCAGCACAGGGGGAAACACCGGATTCAACGAATCAGGTGGGTAAGAATCAAGCTTCTGGAGATGTGAGGGAAGTGTACAATACGGATGGCCTGGGGAACGAGAGTTTTACTTCTTGGTTTGCGGGGGCATGTATTTGATCATCTCGTTGGCGAGCTCCCTGGCAATGTCCTTGAGGCTTGGCTTGATAAACATATAACTGTCCGACCGTTCGTGGCGTGCCTTCCACACCGTCGTACCGGTGGCGGCATCGATCAGCCGAAGACTGAGCCCCACTCGCCCGACGTTATCGCCTTCCTTCCTGACGTATTCCCAAGAGTTGACTCGGACTACAAGGAATGCATCGACGTTCAGAGCTTTTCCCAGCTTGACAGCGGAGTCTTTGTCGGATTGTCCGGTCATCTCCAACCGGGAAAAATAAAACACCAGTGAATCAAACGCCTCCTTCGAGGCCTGAAAAATATCCGTGACATTTTCTGGCGAAACGACCCGCTCGATATTCCCCTGCCGGTTCAGTGCGCCCACCAGGACGTCCTGAATATCTTCGCGGGCACTGTCGTATTGGCTCGCCATTGGTGGCAACACGGCGATGGTCTGTGGACGAAAGACCCTCGCCCCGGGGCCTTCCCAGACCTCCTGTAGCCCCCCGCAGCCACCAAGTAATGAGAGCAACAGTCCGATGGATATGATGCGTAGAGATGATCGAGCCAGCATGGGTTTAGTATACCATTAGAATGTCATGGAAACAGAAGCGGACACGAGCGCACCCTTTTCACGGAAGTCATACCCACCACCGGCATCGGCCCGAAAATTGAACCACCGGATGCCGAGGCCCGCAGTCGGGACGAATGGGGTTGACGCATCCTGCATATTTTTGAACGTTCCGACTCTAAACGAAAGAAATTCCGACAAAATCGTCTGTTCGAGCCCAAAACTCAAGAGCTGGCTCTTCACACCTGGGACAAAGGTCTTGTTCGACGTTGCATCCACATCGGCTGTTAATGTCAGGGTGGAGTAGGGGTTCACGGCGAGACCGACTCGGACTTGGGGTTCTAACTTCAGAGTGCCTCCATCGGCGGCGTCGAACGTTGGTGTGTTGATATCCTTCGCGACGACTCCCACTCTAATCCAGGAGGATGGCCGATAGATTGCCCCGATGTCAATTCCGTAGGTTGTAGAGATGTTCGGCTTACCGAAGTGATCGGTTGTGCTGATCCCACTTCCCCCGTGGAGTGCTGTTGAGCCATTGTATGACGCGCCTTGAATGACTTTTGCCGTAATCCCGATTGAAAACGTTTTGTCAGAGAAGGCATAGGCGTAAGAAAAGGCTAATTGCCTGGCCTCCAGGCCACGCAGCGCCATTTGCCCAGTCACGGTGATCGGCGATGGCCCACTTGGTGGGGTGACCGTCACGGGTGTTGAAACGAACCCACCGCCTGTCGCGACATCCGACACGTTGAATCCAAACGCATGTTCACCCAGGTGCCCCTTGAGATAGAGGCCGGCCGATCCGTTGACCGAAACCGTAGCTCCTGGTCTATTGATACGGTCGGCGATCGACCGGGCTTTCGCTTGATTAGCCGGAGAGAGATCGCTACGATCGAAGTTCTCCAGGTCATGCAGCGCATCACCGATGCCGAGACGGTCCGTCGCCTGCCCACCGCCTTGCAGGCGAACGTCCACGGTTTGAGTCATGGCAAGGCCAGCGGGATTCCAATAGGTGGCGAGTGCGTTGGTTGTGACGGCCACTCCGGCTCCACCCATGCCCATGGCGCGAGGACCTGATATGACAAATTCCGCTGCCGATGCAAGTGAAGGCCATGCTGAGGTGACCAACAGCAGGACGATGCGAAGCGAAAAGGAGCTGTGCATGAGGAGTCACTCTAAATGGGAGCCTACGCGAGTCTAGAGAAGGATCAGAAGTTCGTCAAGGAATCGAAGCTTGCTCACACCGGCCAGTGGGAAGGACTGAGGTTCTGGAGGTCACCCTTC
>JAHBWQ010000086.1 GCA_019636915.1 Nitrospira sp.
AGCTGCACCTTGACGAGGTCAACAAGATGTTGCGTAAGTCAGGCGATGTCCAGCCGTTTCGCTCCTAATCCTTCAAACAATGGGGAAAGACAACGTGCCAATAACATGAGTTACAGCATCGCATGGCAGGTGATGTGGTTCGCTGATGGAGGTGCCGATGCGCCGATATGGTAAGGTGAATGTACCGATTGGTCTTAGTCTGATCTTGTGCTCGCTATTGGGGGTGGAGACGGTATGGGCGAAGGTGCAGGTACTGCCGGAGACGGTGCTGCTCGTAGAAGGCAAGAAGGTTAGTGGGCACAACAGCGTGCTGCATCATCCGGTGGTGAAGGGGGTTGTTACTGCATTTGAACGGGCAGAGTCAGGGCTACAACAAGAAGAACTCGATCGGCTCATGCAATTTTATGCGCCTGCTTACGACTACCACGGGTTGAAACTGGCTGATGTGCGACGAATCTGGAGCGAAGTGTTCGAGCATTACAAGGCTCTCGAGTCGCTCCATTTGTTTTCCGACATCAAGGTACTGAACGTGGATGGGAAACTACGAGTAGAGGTGACCTGCACGGGGGGGCTGTATGGCACCGATGAACAGAGCGGAAAGCGAGTGACCATCGACAGCTGGTTTCGCGAGGTCCACTATTTGGTTAAAGACGGGGAGAACTGGCGATTTCTTGGCAATGCCGGCGACGTGCCGGCTGCCGCCCCGTTCGCATCAGCTCCGCACCACCCGCTGTTCTAACGGGATGCTAAAAAAGTCCGCCAGCGGCGTTCCCCGCCTTGCCGAAACGGCTTCGCGAGGCAGGTCGCATCGCTCGCCTCGCAACGTCGGCGAAGCGGGCTCAGAGGACTCAACGCTGTAGAGACCACTGGAGGCAAAGTACCTAACTCCGCTCGCATGTGATTGAAGCGAGCGGGTCAAGCGAAGCTTGGTATGTACCTCCTCGCCTCTTCGCTCACTGCGGCCATGCTCGGTGAAATGCGCGTCTTGGCGCGCAGGGGTGGGCGAGTGAGAACGGAGGTCTTTTTGAGTATCCTGAGTTCTTGCGACGTGGTTGCCGCATGAAACATTCCGCTATGCGAGAGACTGCGTCTGTCGCAGACGAACGATGATGGTGGGCATGACAGCAAAAAACAGGAGCATCACGTAGTAGGCCGCGCCTGACACAGGATCTCGGTTCAGGAACACCTCGGCTGCCGACATCCCGCGTAGCCATATTCCTACGGCCAGATCAGCCACCAAGACAAAGCCCAGGGCAATGAAGCCGACGCACAGTGCGGAAAACTGCCGAGCATCAAGCTTGTGACGGACTACCCATCTGGCTGCGGCGACAATGACGCCGAGCATCAACGGCATTTCGAGCAGCTCAGCAACTCTCTCGCCGAGCAGCGGAACGACGAGAAGGACTCGTCCGATTCCCAACAGGAACCCTGCTCCGAACACCAAGAGAAAGTAGAAAACCGCTGCGTGCAGAATCTGCATGGGCCAGTTAGCCTTCTACCTTCCTGGTGAATGCGATGACCAAGGATTCAGAAACCGATCACATTCAAAGAATGTGATTACTGCACTTCAATAAACCACCTCGGTTTCATGCGCCAGAAATCTGTCCGCCGGTGGTGTTTCAACGTCCTCGTTGAATCCAGTACATAGAATCCGCATGCATCTCGGACAAAAACCACCCAATGCCAACACTCTTTCCCCTTCACACGATGCCACTTGATGGCTAAGAGTGCTCGATTCGGCAGTGCATCCCAGGAGATAAACGGCGTTGGCTTCGAAGAGGCACGAAGCCGATAGTGTATCAGGAGTCGACATACATACGTTGTCTCCGACCACAATCGGCTATCCGTCGCAGAGATGCCTATCCGATTGGCAACTTGTTGGGCCGCTGTGTAGCTCACGCCGGCGAGCGCGGCGACACTCGCGATCCCACAGCCAGTCCTTTCCAGCTGAATCACCGGCTTCGTCATAAGATCAGTTTCAACTTCCGTCCGCCCGAGATGGTGAACCCGTTTCGTTCATAGAAGCTCAGCGTCCGATCGAACTGCGGTAAAGGTGGTGTAGTCACTTCGAGGCGTTTCCACCTGCGTTGATGACCGATCGCCTTGGCTTCAACCAGCAATGCTGATCCGATCCCCTGCGAGCGGTACGCTGACCGGACATAGAATTCCGGGATCGTCCCATACACGCCTTCGGTATACAGGGCATAGCTTTCATACAAAGCCAGGAATCCAACCGGCTTGGAGTCTAGTGTCGCGAGTAGGACGGTATAAAGGTCTTTCTTTATCCACGCACGAGCGCGATCGACCGTGTCGGCATGATCAAACCCAAAGACTTTGTCGTTCACCGCCGCCATGATGCCATGCAAGAGTTCCCCCACCATTGTGGCAATGGCCTCCGCATCATGGGTGTCTGCACGAGCGATGTGAAGCATCATATGGTCTCAAGGTATAAGGCTACTGCGTACGTTTGGACTCGTCAACGATGAAACCCTGATGCACAGTTCGAGCTCGCCCTGTGCTCGCAGTTCTTATTCTTGTACTCGGGTCATTTCTCCTATGAGTTTCGCCGTGCTGTGTTCATTGAGATGTTGCGAATTGCAGCAGAAGTCCTGGTGTCCCCGTTGCCGGCTTTCATGCTGAAGCTGTTTCCCTACTTCCCACCACTTCTTGAGGACCGCGCAATCGCTGACTATCACCATGAAATTCATACCGTGCTCTACGAGCTGCAGCGTGGTGCGCAGGTCTCACGTAGCCGATGGATCTCGCTCCAGGCCATGACGGAATAGAGCCTCGGCTCACTTTTTTCTCACTGCATCAACCGAATAGAGTCACCCGATGGGCCGGATTGAAATCCGGCCTTATTCACAGACAAATCGGCCATCAATAGGCCGATCACGCACAGCACTGTTTCATTTCGATACAGTTGAGGCTATTCGACGCAGGCCTCATCTTATTCCTGTCGTGCTTCGGATCTCCGATCTAGACTTGTGTGTGTACACCGAAGAGAGTAGCTTGTGTTGCCGGTGCAGCATCTGGATATCATCCATGGGATAAGTCTCTTCTCCATAATATAGGCAGCTGCCACTCATGGAGCCGACGTTTACGTCACGCGTTGGAGGGAAAGCACATCCCTATCCAGAGGAAATTGTATTGTGAGCGGACATCTGTATGACGACGCATGTGGCTCCGGCTGGAGACCGGCCATTACGCAAGTTGCTCTCCTGGTGAGCCTCATGGCCCATTCAAACGGATGTGGAATGTCTGATCTTGGAAGTCTCATTTCCGAATCGTGTGGATGAGAGTACTGGTAGCTAGACGGGGGGACTCTCAGTTTGACCCATGATTCCTTATTGGAGGAAGTTGCCGTATGATCGATGTGGGCCGTTTCTACGAAATGCAAGCTTTGAAGTATCTTGACGATCGAGATCAATCCCGTGTCGGAGTCGAGCTCGTGGAGCGTTGGGCACGATCGCTCCCGTTTGGGACTCCTGTCGTCGAAATCGCCTGCGGCGGAGGGTATCCCATTACGCAGGTCCTCGTGGAGGCTGGCCTCGCGGTATGGGCGATCGATACCTCACCCACATTGCTGAGGCAATTTCGATTACGTTTTCCAACAATTCCCACGCAATGCGCGTCGGCTCTGGAGAGTAACTATTTTGGGCGGACGTTCGAGGCGGCCCTCTCGATCGGTCTCGTGTCCTTTCTTCGGGAGGACGAGCAGTTGGCCCTCCTTCATCGGATCTCGGAGATTCTCGAGCCACGCGGGCGGTTTCTCTTCACCGCGCCCGTCGAAACCGGAACCTGGCAGGATGTTACCACCGGTCTCGAATGCTGGTCACTTGGTCGAATCGCGTACACGCGGGCTCTCCAGCACCTAGGCTTTCGCATGATCCGCACGCATGTCGATGAAGGTGAAAATAATTACTATGAAGCCGAAAAGATCGGTGGCCCGGTGTGGTGAGACGAAGCCCATCTTACCTGTGAGCGCAGGTTCGCCATACGGCCACTCGCCGCTAACCGTCGGCGTTAGGCCTTGTGAGTGAACGTAGCACAGGTGGTAAAGCCTGCCGAGATCGATACAGCTCGCCTTCGACTGCGGCAGTGGCGCGCAGCTGATCGAGAACCATTCGCTGTCTTAAATGCCGACCCAACGGTCATGGAGTTCTTTCCCGCGCTGCTGAGCCGTGCAGAAAGCGATGCCTTGGCCTCTCGTTGTGAAGGTCTGATTGCTGAACGTGGCTGGGGTTTGTGGGCTGTAGAAACGAAAAATGGACGGGAGTTTCTCGGCTTCGTGGGTCTGCATCGGACGGCACCGGAGTTGCCGTTTTCGCCCGGTATCGAGATCAGCTGGCGATTGGCTGCACGACATTGGAGCAACGGCTACGCGACCGAAGCGGCATGTGCCGGACTTCGCGTTGGCTTCACACAACTCCACTTTCCAGAAATCGTGGCATTCACGGCTGTGGACAATAGCAGGTCATGTGCTGTGATGGTCCGAATCGGTATGCGTCACACGGGCGAGTCCTTTGAACACCCGAAAGTTCCGGTGAGCAGTTCGCTGCGCACGCATTGCTTGTATCACATCACGCGTGAGCAATGGGAAGCCAATGACGCCTGACAGTACAATGCGTGCGAGTCGGATTTGCGACACAGCGGCTCGCCGTGCTGAATTGTCAGAGTGATCCCCTTCAAGATGGGCAGTTCTTCGGACCCCATCGGAAATGATTGATGGAGATCAGGTTCAGTGATGAGGAATAAGACTCAGCCCTCGGTCCCTAATCCTCGATCCCGTGAATCTATTCATACCGCAAAGCGGCGACTGGTTCGAGTTTTGCGGCTTGATTGGCCGGATAGATCGTCGCCAAGAAGCTGATCAGGATGGCAGAGCCGGCTACCAGAAGCACGTCTTCCGCCAGCACATGAACCGGAATGGTCGAGATTTCGTAGACGGTCTGGTCGAAGGTCCAAAACGTTTGCACCAGCCACAGAAAGGCATAGCCCAACGGAATGCCGACGGCCGTCCCCGCGACGCCGATGATCAGCCCATTCAGCATGAAAATCCGCCGGATGCTGCGCTTGGTCGCGCCCATCGTCTTGAGAATGGCGATTTCTTTTTGTTTCTCCGTCACGATCATCGTCAACGTGCTCACAATGTTGAATGAAGCGACGATCGTGATGAGGATAAGGAGCAAAAACATGATCGTCTTCTGCAGCTTCAGGGACGAGAAAGTGTTTCGATTTGTCTGCATCCAGTCTCTGGCCGCGTGGCTGAATCCCAGCTCCTGTTCGATCTGGGAGGCGATGTCTCCGGCACGGAACACATCCGCCACCTTGACCTCGATCCCGGTGACGCTCGCACCCAGGTTGAACAAGCGCTGCGCCTCTCCAATCTCGATGTAGGCAAGCGAAGAATCGTAGTTGTACATTCCCGAAGAACACAGGCCCACCACGGCGAAGGTTCGCATTTTTGGCACCATGCCCATCGCGCTGATCGGTCCGGTGGGAGAGACGACGGTGATCGTATCGCCCACGCCCACTCCTAATTTAAGTGCCAGCTCTTTGCCAAGAATAATGCCTGGCCGTTCAACGGCGCGCGGTTCGCCGTGAGGGGCATCGTTCGGAGCCTGCATCGCTTTCACCGGAGTGAGGAGGTCGAGCAAGCGTCCCGCCGTGATGTTCTTGGCAAGGTCGGTGACAGTGGCTTCTCGTTTTGGATCGATCCCACGCAAGATGATGCCTTGGACCCCGCTTTGTGAGGTGAGCAACACTTGGCGGAATACGAACGGTGTGGCGGCGACAACCTCCGGTACCGTCTGGATCCTCTCGGTGAGACGGTCATAATCGCTCATGTGTTCTTTCATCCGCTCTTGGACGATGATATGGGCCGTCGTGCCGAGAATCTTGCTCTGAATGTCCTCCAGAAAGCCGGTCATGATGCCGACCGCACCGATCAGTGCCGCTACTCCCAGTGTGATGCCGGCCACCGACACGAACGTGTTCAGCGAAATCGTCCGATTGCGTCGCTTGGCGCGCAAATAGCGAAGACCGACGAAGATTTCATAGGGCAGGGCCACTAGTTCTCCGGCCAGCATTGAGGGAAGAGGACCACATCACGTATGGAGGCTTGATCTGTGAACAACATGATCAGTCGGTCGCGATGCCTTCTCCGGTGCTCAGGGACATGCCGTGCTCAAGGGCTCGAACTTGGACTTCAACCCTCTCCGGCGTGCCAGGGGGATCCTGCTTCGGTCGTGCCGGCATGCGATCCGTCAGGGCTGGTTCCTTTGTGCGGAAATACTGGGTCTGGCACAAAGACGCTCAGCCTATTAACACAGGCGTAGGAAAAGAGATTGCCATACTGGGGCAGTAAGCACAACCAAGCGAAACGCCACAATCAGGAATTCTGGACCGGTCGGTGTTTGAAGGCATCGGCTCCTATCCTTCCACCTAGATCTGCGTCACAATATCTTCTGGCCCCGCGATCAGCCGCTGTACTTCTTCGACATATATCTTAGTCATCGCATCGTGCTGATGACGCATCATCTTCTGGACGCGCGTCATTTAACAGTGCAAAGATCGGCACCGAATGCTGCAAAATTATGCACGCATTACACGACACTTTCATTTTCAAACATTTATGGTCTCGTTGGCCCATAGTTGCTATTTGAACTTGTGTCGTCAGCGGAATTTGAGCGTGTCCGTATCGAAAGGAAGCTTTTCCTCGCTCCAACCTCCTGCTCCCCGACTCGGCGGCTCTTAGCCTGCGTAAAGCCAGTTTCGTGAGGCGTCCCCTATTGTGGATTTGTGGTCATATGTGCTGACTCCTTGTTCACCTCAAAGACCCTCAGGACCTAAGAAAGACCACGGCTCGCCTGCTATCTTGATTCATTTGTCCATGGCCATTCGGCCCTGGCACAGTTTAGGGACGAGTATTCGGACTTATTGACACTCAATAGGCCTAAGCTTAGAAAAGTGGCCTATGCCAATTCTCCTAGGCAAATTGATGGTGTCAATTCTGCTGTGAAAAGTCATGAGGGATGCATGTCCGCTTTTATGCCCCGTACAATTTCGGACGAACCGGATCGATTTCGACTCCTTCGTTGCAGTCGGCCAGTGGTGAGGCAGCTGTCGACGCTGAAAAACCGGCGTTTCTGGTGACAAAGCTGCGGCATGACGCTTGCCGTTTATTTTATTGTCTTTGGTTTGAGAAGCGAGGACCACACACGGACACCAGGGAGGAGGAGAGGCTGCTATGCGGACACGAGTCGGTGCGCTCGTCGTTGTCAGTTTCGCGTTGCTAACGGGTCATCTCGCTTTCGGACAAAGCATTCCGCCGTCACGGATCACGGGACCTTCCGCCGCAGTCACCGAGTACTTGCATATTTTTTCATGTTACGATGCATTCACGGGCAATATGCTTGATTGTCAGGTCACTGATGAGCTCCATCTCCCCGACAATGACCCGGCTAGCAGGGGCGGCCATACTCATGGAGGCACCTTTCCGCTCACGGATCTCGCTCAGGGGCCAGCCAATGGATTTGTCTGCGCGTTCTGTACCGATTTCAACCTAGATCCACTCGTCATCCAGACTCGTACCAATAGTGCCGGGATCGTCATCAATCATAGGATTCCCCAGTTTTCAGGACGAATAAGAGTCAGTGGATCGACCGTCCCTCCCCCCAATTGGTTTTGTATCACCACGTGCAATTTTAGTTGGATCGAAGATGTTGGCGTGGATGGGTTGGCGACATTGCCAACCCCAGGACCGCACCATAGAGTGGTGGTGACATCCGGTACTGACGCGCTCCATCCGATCGGTTATGCAGGAACCAGTGACACCATTGCGGGCGTTCTCAGTATTGCCGACTCTTACTTTCAGCTGACAGGGCGAGGGCTCAGTGTAAACGACTTAAGCCTCCCGCGAGGAGGCAAGTATGACATCGCTTCGAACGATTCCGAGGGTGGTGATCATATTTCCCATCGGAATGGAAAAGACGCGGACTTTAATACTCTAGATCTTGGGGGGCAATCAACGAACTGCTTCAGCGACAAGGACTATAAACAAATTCTGCAAGCGCACAATCTGGCCTATGACGCGTGTCACCCTGGAGGTGCCTATCATGTCCGTTTCAGGTAATCGTGGATTTTCGTCGCTGGCGCGTTCCATTTGCAGTGCCGTAGCCAGTTGCGTATTGGTAGCGGCTCCGGCTCTCGCAGATGTTGGGCTTCTGCCTACCCCAACCCTCACTGGGGTCCAAACCAGAGCGGCTGTCAGCATAGAATCTTCTACGCAAATCTATACGTATACCTATACTGTGACCAATCCCTCCTCCAACACAGGAGAGATTTGGTTAATTGCCATCGATGCCACGACACGATTCCCACGCGCCTTTGTGCCACCGTTTGATTCCACTGACCTCACGATTCCATACGGCGTCAGCACGCTTCTGTTCGACGATATCGTCACCACGTTAAGCCCGCTGGCGCTCCCAGTGGCGTCCGGCTATCTCGTTGCCTTTGGGCAGCAGGTCCCCTCCGGATGGTCCGGTGGACTGAGTAAGACTGGCCTTGCCCACTTTTGGTCGCGGAATGGGACCCCCAATGTGGCACCGGGCAGTTCGATTTCTGGTCTGGTTCTTCGAAGCCGAGGGCTTCCGACGATTAAGGCAACGGAGGCCCACCCATTTTGGCGACTCGTCACGAATTCTGAAGAGGAAGAGACGCCTGCCCTTGAGGAAGCCGCGAATCAAGTCAGTCAGTCGATCATCTTTCGCGCGCTGACTCTCGGACCATCTGGCGTGACCGCAGGAAGCTTTGGACATTGGGAACAGTTGCGGGATGACATTAATACAGCCATTCAATTGGGGTGGGTTCCCGACGTGACCTTAGCGAACGCATTGGTGACGCAATTAGCATCCGCTCGCCAGGCACTGGACGCTCAAGACGGAACACTGGCCAAGACCCGACTCAATACAGTCATCCAAACCATCTCATCTTCGAGTCCCACCCAGCGACGAGCAGAGGTGGAAGCCTTGGTGTTCTTGAATGCGCAAGCACTACGAGACAATACAGCCGACACTACAGAGCCGTTTGAACCACGGATTACCCTCACACCAGGGTCGGCTCAATCATCGATTGGCGTGGTCCATCAGCTCACAGCTACGGTCGTCAACATTGCCGTGGCCGGACATCCACCGGTGCCGAACTATGATGTGACCTTTCATATGACTGACGGACCGAATAGTGGGCGTGAGCTCTCTCAGTTCACCGATGCCTCAGGCAAGGCACACGTGAATCTCAGGAGCGATACTCTTGGAACAGACCGGGTTGCCGCCGGCACCGGTGGCGAGGTTTTTGATGAGCGGGCCTATGCATATGTGACCTGGAGTGGTGGCCCCGACTTGGTTGTCCCACTCTTTGTGCCGCCAGTACTCGAGTCCAAGAGCGGGAATACGGTGCAGATCACAGACTGGACTCGCAACACAGGCACGGTACCTGTGGGGCCCAGCGTGACCCGGTACTATTTATCGTCTACAATGGGAATTGATCCCGACACAGCTCTTGTCTTAGGGGAGCGGTTTGTCCCAGCTCTCGCCCCAGGTGAAATCAGCAAGAGTCCACCCACGGCACTGACCTTGCCACCTGGCTTGCCATTGGGCACCTACAATCTTGCGGCTTGTGCAGATGCTCCCCATCAGATTGATGAGCTGCAGGAGGAAAATAATTGTTCCTTCAATATTCTGAATACCTCCCAGTCGGTGGTGACTCCGTATTCGTTTCACGGGAGTCCAAACAGTTCGCCGGTCTGTACTAATGCGGTACCGAGCATCGATACCTTGTGGCCACCGAACCACAAACTGGCCACCGTGTCGGTTCAGGGAGTGTCGGATCCTGATGGCGATCCAATCTCGATCACAGTCAAAGCGATTACCCAAGATGAACCAGTTAACGGGCTTGGCGATGGTGATACGGCCCCAGACGGGTTTGGAGTGGGAACTTCGCAAGCCCAATTGAGAAAGGAACGATCTGGCACGGGCAACGGCCGTGTGTACGCCATCTGGTATGAGGCTATTGACGGGAAATCGGGAGCCTGTACGGGATCTGTCAGGGTGGGGATCCCGCATGATCAAGGCCAACAATCAAATCCCATCAACGATGGACAGAATTACGATTCGACGTACAAGCGTGTAGGCGTATGCTCGAATGCGTTATGGTGAGAGAGTACAAATCAGCGTAGGGGAAACTCGTGAGCATGAGTTGTGGCTTCCTCCGGAAAGAGGTTTGCTTTCTACTCTCCGCAGGCTAGCCAATTGTGTGCTTGTCGTCTTCCTACTGACGACCGTATGCTCCCGTGCCACACTGGCTGGCCTGCTCGAATTCGAAGAGACTGATACCCTGCCGTACGTCGAAAATATTCTCTTCTCAGCGTCCACTGTAGGAATTCTCTCGAAAGACGGACGCTATTTTCTGATTGATCGAAAAACAGAACACGTCCATCAAGTCGATGAAGCCGCCGTCGTACAAGCAATTCCTCGGCCTTGGCCCCAAAAGCCTTGGGAAGATCTCCAAGGGAGGGAAATTCTACGAAGCTCCGATGGGCAAGAGTTTCAGCAGACTTCGTCGTATTGTGGCGAAGGTGAGAGCATAGGCCACGCACTTCAATTTCAGCAGCACCCCTTTCCCGACGTCCTGGCACATTGTACGAGCGTCAGCGCAGTTGAAACCGTAGATGGCAACGTGTGGTTTGGAACGATCCAACCCTCTGAAGGGAGAAGTGGTCCAGCCGAAGGTGTGGTGGTCCAGTCACTCCACAAGAAACACAAGTTGAAGGCGATTACTCAAAAATCTGGATTGACAAGTGGACAAATTCGGATGCTGCGAGACGATCCGTTCACGAAGACCATGTGGGTTGCTACACCGAGAGGTTTGAATCGAATCGACCGCCGATTTCAAGTTATCTGGGGGCGATATTGGTATGAAGATTTTGAGCACGGATCACGCAAGGCACAGACGCTCCTCAGCCCTACTCCAAAAATCAGTAACCCCTTCGCTGTGCTCGGCCGAGAACTGGCCGTGAATGACTGGGAGGCTTTTTCTCGTGCGGTTGCCAAAGTCTCTCCTAGCGAACAACGTAAGTTGAGTTTGTATGAATTCCATATGGTCGGGCTTCCTCCTCGAACCCTGAGCCACGAATTGAACGACCTCATCCCTTTCTTCCGTGCAGCAGCAGAGTCGTCCAATCCCACAGTACACGATTTCGGGCTTCGCAATCTGTGCAAGTTTGATGATGCCAGCGTGCGGGACTATATGGTCAACGTCGCGTCGCAAAAGCTTCCAGGCTCAGCAGATCAGCGGCACATCCGAGACTGTCTCAAAGCGTGGTCCCCTCTTTCTGAATAAGACTTCCGGAGCAGGGCAATTGTCCTGTTAATCTGGAATTTCTCTGGCGAGATCAGCCCATACTCTGTATCTCATATAAGTCTTAGGTACTATCTCATCTCGATTTAAGGGAGTACACCTCTGTCCGCTCTCACCAGCAGTCCCCAGTAGCCATCTTTCACGCGATAAAAGGGCGACACCATTAGTATGGCGTTTGAGGAGTCGGTGATCAATCAAGTCGTCAGCAAACGGTTCATGAAAAACAACAGATGCAGTCGGCTCCCGAGGGAGCGCACTTGCTCTTTCAGACCTGAACCCAGGTACTCAATGGTGACCTCGATGCCGCGTTCCGCGGTTGGTATCCGCGGTTTCAGCAGGCAGTTGAAGGCATCGGCCCCCCATCTCTTCCAACTAAATCTTCCTCACGGCGTCTAACGCCCTGGCGATCAACCGCTGGACTTCTTTGACATAGATCTCCGTCACCGCGCACCGCCGCCGTCGCATCATCTCCTGGACCCGCGCTGGATTCGCGTCATTGAGGAGGGCAACGGTCGGGGTGAGGTGCTGCTATCTCGCTAGCGACACATGTCCCTCTCTCTATGGAAGATCAAGAATCTGAATCGTTGCGGCTTGAACGATCACGTGGCGCGGAGAGTCACTTTTCAGGACATGCACGGTTCCGGTGAGGCGGACCGTCTCTCCTTCCCTTGGCAACATATCCATCGCAGTTGGGCTACACGATCCTAAGACTTCCACTGGAATTGAACCCGTTTCATCCTCCAGGGTAAACGTCGCTCGACCGTACACGAGCAGGCACGGCTGTTTGCTGGGTCTCGGAGGAGCTGGTGGGATGATCTCGATGTTGTTCGCGATGCCCTGCACGGTCACCATGCGCCGTTGATAAGACGCGGCTTGTGGCGAGAGCAACGTCTGAATAGACACGTATTCCGGTTCACCGGCATCAACCAAGGTCGGCGAAAATAAAATGCCGCCAATGAGAAAGCCGCGCATCATCCAGCGGTGAACCGCCATGAGCCCCCTCTTCTTCTTCTTCTTCTTCTTATCTTAAGTCTAGCTGCAGATCTCTTCTCTGCAGGGTGATGCTCAGGTCCCGCGAATTCCGAATGGTAAAGAACAGCGCGGTCCTGTCATGGGGCTCGTTCAAACTCCTGGAGGAGTCCCTCAGGCGGATTGGGAGACTCTCGCGGATGGTTTGTGAATGAGACAAAAATGAGGGCATCAATCTGCTCACCACCGGCAAGTATTTTCGGTAACACCGGTCCGCTGTTCCCCGAATCTCGTGCGCAGGGTCCCTGATCGATCACCGTCAGTCCACCAGACTCGTCCTCCACACGTATCTTATAAGCGGCTGCAAAACCGCACTTGATCCAGTTTGGGACCTGAATAATGGATTGCACGACGCCTCGGATCCGTACGATTCGGAACTGATAGTGTCCGGGATCAGACAGAATCGCGTGAATGGAGGTCACGTCATACGAGTGCAAGGCGGGCGGTTTCGAGCGAGGAACGATTTGTGCGGTACCGACGCTTGCCGTCGCGATGGACATCAGAACCATCAGCACAGAGACGGCGTACCACGTCAGGGTGAGCATATCTCAAGTATAGCGCAGCCAAATCGTGCGCAATCTTGCGACTGGGGGCCTCCTGCCTGCGATCAGAGTCATTGCGCGAGTCTCACTACCTATCATGAACAAAAGGAACTATTGCGCGCCACACTGCAGCGTGATGATCTTGTACTCCGGAAGCGCCAACAACTAAGACCACTGTTCTTCACAGCCGCACCGTGACGGCCTTCACCTCGGTATAGAGTTCCAGCGCGTCGTGGCCCATTTCTCGTCCCCAGCCCGATTGTTTGTAGCCGCCGAACGGCAGGGCGGCGTCAAAGATGTTGTAGCAGTTGATCCACACGGAGCCGGCACGCAGTTCCGCTGCGATACGATGGGCCTTGCCGATGTCACGGGTCCAGACCGCCGCGGCCAATCCGTAGATAGAGTTGTTCGCCGCCGGAAGGACTTCCTCCACATCCGTGAAGGGCATTGCACAGACGACCGGCCCGAAGATTTCCTCCTGCATGACCTTCATGTCCTGTTTGGTGTCGACGAGGACGGTCGGTTCCACGAAGTAGCCCTTGTCCCCGAGTTTGTGCCCGCCCACCACGGCCTTCGCTCCTTGAGAAAACCCAGATTCCAGGTAGCTGAGGACGCGTCGCTGTTGTTCATCCGAGACGAGTGGACCCATTTGAGTTGTGGGATCCATCCCCGGACCGACTTTGATCTTCTTCGCATTGGCTGCGACTCCTTCGACCACTTGGTCGAAGATGCCCTTTTCGATGAAGAGACGAGAACCGGCGCAGCAACATTGGCCATGGTTGAAGAAAATCGCGCTGGAGACTCCGGGGATACAGGCTTCTACATCAGCGTCTTTGCAGACGATGTTGGGTGATTTCCCTCCCAGCTCGAGCGACACCTTCTTGAGATTACCGGCCGCTGCGCCAAGGATGAGCTTGCCTACCTCGGTGGAACCGGTGAAGGCCACCTTGTCGACATCCGGGTGTGCCGCCAGGGCGGCGCCTGCAGTTTCACCGAACCCGGGTACGATGTTGACGACGCCGTCCGGGAATCCCGCTTCGCAGATCAGTTCACCCAGTCGCAAGGCCGACAGCGGCGTCTGCTCGGCCGGCTTCAAGACTACGGTGCAGCCTGCGGCGAGCGCTGGTCCGAGCTTCCAGGCCGCCATCAGGAGGGGGAAGTTCCAAGGGATGATTTGCGCCACGACGCCCACCGGTTCACGGAGGGTATAGGCCAGATACTTGGCGCCTGGGGTGTAGGGTACGGAAATGGGAATCGTGTTGCCTTCGATTTTGGTCGCCCAGCCTGCCATGTACCGGAAGAGATCTACCGCGAGTGCCACATCCGCGACTCGAGCCACCCCAACCGGTTTCCCATTGTCCAACGATTCGAGTTGAGCAAACTCCTCTGCATGGGACTCAAGTAGGTCAGCGAGCTTCCAGATCAGTTTGCCACGTTCGGAGGCCGTGAGCTTCCGCCAGGGTCCACTCTCAAAGGCGGTTCGTGCTGCCTTGACCGCATGGTCTACGTCGGCATGATCACCTTCGGCCACCTGAACGAGGGTATCGCCGGTGGCGGGGTTATAGGTGGCAAACGTGTTCCCAGATAGGGCGCCGAGCCATCGGCCGCCGATCAGCATCTTGCGAGGGGTGCGGATGAACGATTGGACTTGTGCATGCAAAGGGATAGGCGCAGTGACGGTCGTCATGATGATCCTCCGTTTCGACTCCTCATCGAAGGTGAGGTCTGTGGGGGTTGGGTGGTACGGACCTATTATATAAGAACTGGCCGGGGTAGAGTCGAGAGCGGTGGCCTTTGGCGCTCGGCTTACAATGACAGCGCGGAAATCTATGGAGACGGGACGAAGTCTTTTCTGGTACACTCCCCAGCACTATGGCGAACGAAATTCAATGGGAGGTTGATCTTCCCAAGAAGGCAATGGAAGCGCTGTTGCAGGGTGACCGCAACAAAGCAATCGAACAGGTTCAGCTTGAGCGAAACCTCAGCCGAGAAGATGCTCGGGAACTGGTGGCATCGTTCATTCTCTCACAACCTTCGATGATGGCGAGCATGAGAATGGTGGAGAGCCGCGCAGGAACCCATTGGGGGCTCTTGCGGTGGTTTATCTTGCTCCAAGCGATTGCGGTTGCGGTCGGCTACTTCCTCTTTTTCCGAGATCAATGGTAGGCACCCAGCTGCACGCCTCCTTGTGATCGGATCTTCACACCTTGCCGGGTAGCCTGTTCCCGACTGTGAAGTGTGTCCTGCCGCTTGCTTTCTATCCGGAGACATGACCCTGGTCATTCCATGGTTCGTCTTGGCTGTCACTGTTACGGCCATCGTCTCTATTGGGGACAAGAATCTTACGTTATAGAGATCGAAGCGCCGAATTGATCGGTGCCCTTGCCTTGTTGGTTGCCGCTTCTATCCTCGCCTGATCGGCTGGGCGGATCGCAGAGAAAATCGATATTACGGCGACCTTTATCGGAACCTCATTGGTGGCGATTACGACATCATTGCCGGAGCTGGTCGTCTCGATTGCAGCGGTTCAATGGGGGGCTTTCGATCTGGCCGTTGGGAATCTCTTTGGCAGCAACGCTTTCACTCCAGCGGCGTTTCCTTTGCCGATCTTGCGTATCAGCAGGGAGGGATATTGAGTGCCGTCAGTTCCACCCATACTCGCATGTTGCATTTGGCCACCATGGTTCTCCGCTCACGTGGCATTACGCTACAGCGGACAGTATAAAGATGCCTCATAGTTAGTGATCCACTTGGCATGCCCCCTGCTGAGAATTGAGAGGGTGAGACGCATGGGAACGACATTGCAGGCACCAAGTGGGATAGTCGACGTGAGAGCTTGGTATGCCAGGCCGGCTGAAGCCCTGGTTGATGAACTCCGGACAGATCTTCACAGCGGCCTGTCCATCGACGATGTGGCATGCCGGCGAGCGCAAGATGGTTCCAACGAATTACCCGAAGCTCCGCCTCCCTCCTTGCTGAAACTCTTTCTCTCGCAATTCGCCAGCCTCATCGTGTGGGTGCTGATCGGGGCGGCCATTGTCTCCGGCTTGTTGGAAGACTGGATCGATGCGGCGGCGATTCTGGCCATCGTGTTTCTCAATGGCCTGCTCGGGTTTGTGCAGGAATTCCGAGCTGAGCGATCGCTGGCGGCATTGCGCAAGATGTCGGTCACAATGGCCCGAGTCATCCGCGACGGCACGCTGCAATCCATTCCGGCACGAGAACTGGTCAGAGGAGACGTGATCGCGCTTGAAGCGGGCGACCGCATTCCGGCAGATGCACGT
>JAHBWQ010000087.1 GCA_019636915.1 Nitrospira sp.
CCGCAAAAAACAGCCGCCAACCTCACGGAGGCGATTGCACTGTATAAACGGGTCCTTGATGAGTATCCACGTACACCGACAGCCCCACTTGTCCAATTCAGCCTGGGAAATGCGTATCTTCAATCGAATGACGTGGACTCAGCAATCGATGTGTACAAGCGATTTACCTCCACCTATGGATCCAACACCGCGCTCCTTGGACTGGTCTATCAAAAGTTGGGGTATGCGTATCTTGTCAAAGGAGATCTTGACCAGGCAGCCAAAGCGTACTCCTCGATACTCGATATGCCGGGTGCGATGAACCGGGACTACGCACTCTTTGAAGTTGCTCGGCTGGAAGAAAATCGGTCAAAATCCGACGAGGCGTTGAAGCATTACCAAGAGCTTATGAAAACATCCCCCAACTCCCCACTCACGAGTGAAGCGGCAGTGCGCGTGAAGGTCATCGAGGCCAAGAAAACCCCTGAACCTACCCCGGCCGCCGCTGCACCGGCTGCCTCAGCCCCCTCCAAGCCTTCCAAACCCTAAGTTAGTCAGTCGACCAGGCTGGCACAGCACTCTTCGCTGCTCCCTGTGATCGTCACGGTACTGAGAGAGAAGAGAATGCTGAACAGCCTACAGGAAACATAAGGGAGCCATCCAGCCATACGAGAACGTGGCTGATGGTCTTTCTCTCTGCACTTCGTTAGACGAGCTACAGCTGGCTGCAGGGATATGTCCAGTATGTCTGCCTGCTACTACCGGGCGAGATTCAAGAGCTCCCCAGCTCGAATGCTGGGACCAGAAATGTTATTGCGGGATTTGATGGTCTTGATGGGAATTCCGAATTTTCGTGAGATTTTCTGAAGTGTGTCGCCCATCCGAACGCGATACCAATGTGACACGCTGACCTTCGGACGTGAGATCTCTCGATCAGCCATCATTCTCAAAGGAGGGAACTTGTGCGTCGGAACTCGTTCAAGTAATTCCAGCACTTTCGAACTCGTCCCAACGGGAACCTTCAGGTGGTAGGCAGTCTCGTCCGGCGGTGTCGCGTCCCGCCGAAGTTCTGGATTCAAGAGTCGGAGATCACTGTACGGAATACCGGTCACGTTTGAGACGGCTCGAAAATGCAACGGGCGGGTCACGACGACTTCCTCAAACTCGTGGGGAGGAACTGGGTTTTGGGTGAACCCATACTGGTCAGGATTCCGAGCAATGATCGTGGCGGCCATAATACGAGGCACATATTGCTTCGTTTCCAGTCGGATCAACTTCGTCCGCGAGATCTCAGAAAACGATTCGGCTTGAGCCTTGTGAAGTGCGCGTAACACCTTTCCTTCCCCGGCATTATAGGCTGCCATTGCTAAAGGCCAGGCTCCAAAAATATCATATAAGTCCCTGAGATATCGAGCTGCCGCCACCGTCGACTTAATAGGGTCGCGTCGTTCATCGACATAGTGATCGATGCGTAACCCGTATAGTTTTCCAGTCCCTTTCATGAACTGCCACGGCCCCGTCGCTTTGGCCCGCGAGTAGGCGTACGGATTGAACCCACTTTCAACCAGGGACAAATGCACGAGATCGCTCGGAATGTTGAATTCCGCAAAGATCTTTTCGACGAGCGGACGGTAGCGATTGAGTCGCGTCAGCCATTGTTCAAACCGATCCCGAATGGAGGTGTTAAAAAAATGGATATGACTCTGCACCGACGGGTCGATCACCACTGGAATGTTGTAGAGCGTCTCCTGAGCCCCTGACGATCCCGCGCTGACTGCGGCCTCGGACAAAGGCGCCTCAACGGGATTATCGCTGGAGGAAAGGTCCGGAGGTGACGCGGTCAACTCAGGCTCCAAAGGAACTAGATTAGGATCCAAGTCATCGCCGCTTTCTTGAGCAGCATCGATCCCTTCAAGCAGCGTTTCCTGACCGGCAGAAGATGGTGCGGGGGAAGCCTGGTTCACGGCAGCTGCGTCTTGCGCCAACCCTCGACAGGGAAGCACGAGAAGAAAAGAGCCGACGATACACGTCGCCGTGACCCCAATGCTCCGGCGCCATCGTGTAACATCCATCCTCCCAAGAGACAACATGAGTAAGAGCCTATCGGTCCCCCGTAAACTTGTCAAGAAATCGACAGGGACATCTGGTTCTTGGTCGTCCTGCTCACAGGTAGATTCATCGATACTCTCAATGCCTATCTCAATATAAATAGATGCCTTGAAAAGGCATCGACCAAGGCTCAGAGAACACCACGTTGTGTATGCAATTCTGCTGTTCGATGCCTTGACAGGCTCCCAGAGCAAATGGTAGCGTACGCGCTCTCCTGATAGCTATCCTACCGAATTTACATTGTTATTTTGTGAGGGAGGTATTGATCAATGCTGAAGCGCTATCTCTTGGCTCCTGGCCCGACGCCCGTCCCCCCGGAGGTGTTGCTGGCGATGGCT
This sequence comes from Nitrospira sp., assembly GCA_019636915.1. GTDB lineage: Bacteria > Nitrospirota > Nitrospiria > Nitrospirales > Nitrospiraceae > Nitrospira_D. Next base: position 2,427 of record JAHBWQ010000087.1, read on the forward strand.
CGTCCGATGATCCATCATCGCGCCCCCGAGTTCGACCCGATCTTTGCCGAGGTGCGCGAGGGGCTGAAATGGCTGTTTCAAACACAGAATGATGTGCTGATGCTGGCTGCATCCGGCACCGGCGGGATGGAAGGCTCTGTGTCGAACTTTTTATCGCCCGGTGATAAAGCCTTGTATGTGAATGCCGGAAAATTCGGTGAGCGGTGGGGTAAGCTGTGCAAAACATTCGGCGTCCAGTCGACGGAAATCAAGGTCGAGTGGGGCCGTGCGGTCGACCCCCAACAGATCGCCGATGCTCTGAAAAAGGATCCTTCAATCAAGGCTGTCTATGTACAGGCAAGCGAGACGTCAACCGGAGTGTCGCATGACGTCAAGGCTTTGGGCGAAATTGTCAAAGGGCACGCAAACACCATTTTGGTCGTCGATGCGATCACAGCTCTCGGAGTCTTTGATATTAAGACAGACGCATGGGGACTGGATGTCGTCATCACCGGTTCTCAGAAGGCCTTGATGTTACCTCCAGGGATGGCGTTTGTGAGTGTGAGCCCCAAGGCCTGGGCCTTGGCAGACAAAGCAACGAATGCCGCCTTTTACTTCAATTTCAAGAAAGAGCGGGAGAATCAAGTCAAGAATCAAACGTTGTTTACCCCAACCGTCTCACTCATCATTGGTCTTCAGGAAGCCCTCAAGATCATGCGGGCGGAAGGGTTGGAGCAGATGTTTGCTCGGCAAGGACGATTGGCTCACGCGATGAGGGAAGGTGTGAAGTCGGCCGGCATGGCGCTGTTTCCAAAGGAATCTCCAAGCGATGCCCTCACGGCAGTGTGTGCTCCGGACGGCATTGATGGCCAGGCCATCTACAAGAATCTCCGCGTGAAGTACGGTATGACAGCCGCTGGCGGGCAGGACCATTTGAAGGGAAAAATCTTCCGCCTCTCACATATGGGCTATGCCGATACGTTCGATGTGATCGCCGCCTTGGCTGCAACGGAGATGGTCCTGAAAGGGCTTGGCCATTCCGTCAAACTAGGTAGTGGGGTCGGAAAAGCGCAAGAAATCTTGATGGCAAAGTAACCATGGTGAGGAGCGACATGGCCGTAGCAGGAATGAAAATACTGATCAGTGATAGTTTATCGAAGCAAGGGGTCGAAGCCCTGGAAAAAGCGGGATTCACCGTAGTGGTGAAGTCCAAGATGCCGAAGGATGAGCTGTTCAAAGAAATCAAGGATGCCGATGGATTGATCGTGCGATCCGGCACCAAGGTGACGGAAGAACTGCTCGCTGCAGCTGAAAAGCTCAAGGTAGTCGGACGGGCCGGATCCGGACTCGATAATGTTGACACGCCTGCGGCAACGCGTCGCGGCATCGTCGTGATGAATACCCCGGGCGGCAATACCGTCACGACGGCTGAGCATACCATGTCGATGATCTGCGCCATGAGTCGGCGCATTCCCCAGGCGACAGCATCGGTGAAGTCCGGCAAGTGGGAGAAGGATAAATTCATGGGTGTCGAGCTCTACAATAAAGTGCTCGGCATCGTTGGTGCCGGACAGATCGGCAGTCATTTGAGCAAGATGGCACAGGGGATCGGCATGAGCGTTGTGGCCTTTGATCCGTACTTAGCTCCTGAGCGAGCCGAGCGAATGGGGATCACGATGTTGGAGCTCGACGAAGTCCTTCGTCGCGCGGACATTATTTCTGTTCACACGCCACTCACGCCCGAAACGCGAGGCATCATTAACGCGCAAGCCATCGCGAAGATGAAGCCCGGAGTCCTCATCGTCAACTGCGCGCGTGGTGGGATCATCAACGAGCAGGATTTATGCGAAGCGCTGAAAACCAAGCGAGTGGCCGCCGCCGCCTTCGATGTATTCGAAGAAGAGCCTGTGAAACCCGACCATCCACTCCTGGCATTGGATAACTTTATTTGCACCCCCCATATCGGGGCGCAGACGACAGAAGCTCAGGAGAATGTCGCCATCGGGATCGCGGAGCAGGTAGTTGATTACTTCACAAAGGGAATAGCCAAAGGAGCCGTCAATATCCCCTCAATCGCTCCGGAACTTCTCCCACGGCTACAACCATTCCTGACCCTGGCTGAAAAACTGGGCTCTCTTCAAACGCAGTTGGTGCATAGCGGCATCGAACGTGTGACGGTGGAATACAGCGGTGAAGTGGCCGCACTCTCCGTCGCATCGTTGACCATAGCTGTGTTGAAAGGTCTGCTCAACCCGATCATGGAGCACCCGGTGAATTACGTCAACGCACCGATCGTGGCGAAAGAGCGTGGCATCGAAGTGAAGGAAATCAAGAGTACCGATGCAGGAGACTTCACCAGCTTGATTCGGGTTCGAGTCGAGGCTGGAAAAACGTCGCACCAAGTTGCCGGTACGTTGTACCACAAAAAAGAAGCCCGCATTACCGAGATCGACCAGTTCAAAGTCGAGGTGGTCCCCGAAGGGCATATGCTGCTCATTCACAATGTCGACCGTCCGGGGGTCATTGGAATGGTAGGGAAAGTCCTCGGCGATCGGGCGATCAATATTCTTCGCATGCAGTGTGCGTTGGAAAAACGTGGAGGTGATGCCCTCCTGATCATCGGGTCCGACACGGAGTTTCCTGCTGAAGCACTGAACGAGATTCGTGCGAGCTCAAATATTCTTTCTGTCAAGGTCGCAAACCTACCCTAGTTGCCTGTATCGCTAGACTATTATGGCTGCTGTCCCTCCGACACGTACGATTTCTTCGGAGAAGGTGTCTCTCGTGCGAGAGCGCTCACTCGTTCCAGTGGGGATGGCCACCATCCTTCCAGAAGCAGCTCGGCATGTACGTCATCTGGAATCAGAGCTGCTCAGGTGGTTTTACGTATCTGGATACGACGAGATTATCCTACCAACCTTTGAATATCTCGATGTGCTGGCGCCAGGGTTGGAACCAAAACTGGCAGAGAATTCCTATAAAATCATCGACAGGACGACCGGTCGTATCTTGCTCTTGAGGCCTGACGTCACCGCACAAATCGCTCGAACGGTCGCGATGGGTATGGTGGGCGCCCGTCTTCCTTTGCGGTTGTCCTACCGCGCCACGGTGTTTCGCTATGAACCAGAACATGTTGGCCGAGACCGCGAGCTTTTTCAAGTCGGCGCTGAACTGATCGGCACGGATGATCCGGCTGCCGACTGCGAGATGATCACCCTCATGATCGAATCGCTTCGTGAGATTGGGCTTCAGTCATTCAAGGTGTCTCTGGGGCATGTCGGGTTTTTCAAAGGCCTCCTGGTATGTACTGGGCTCTCCGCCGAGGGAAGGAAACGGGCAGAGGAGGCCGCCGCCCGAAAGGATTTGCCACGGCTGGAAGAAATTCTCTTGCAAGAATTCGTGGGTAAACGCGCCGCACATCGAATCCTGGATGCTCTTGAGCTCTGCGGAACCGCTGAAGTCTTGGTGAAAGGACGTACTCTCGCCAAAGGTGAGAAGCCGCTCCTACAAGCGTTAGATCGATTGGCAGGTGTCTATGAAACACTATGCGCCTCAGGCTTTCAGGACCTTCTCTTGTTGGATCTGGGTGAATTTCGCGGGTTCGATTACTATGATGGAGTGGTCTTTGACGTATTCTCGGACGGCATCGAGGTGGAACTAGGCGGGGGAGGACGGTACAACCACCTTATCGGACGGTTTGGTCGCGACCTGCCATCCACAGGATTCGGGCTCAATGTCGATCGCCTCTTCCGAAGCCTCAATCTTTCCGGTATCATCAGGCCCCTTGAGCCCACGATTCTTGTGATAGGTTCCCCGAACACCTCCCTGGAAGCGAGTTCCATCTGCAGAGAGCTTCGCCAGGCCGGGTTGAGAGTCTTTCAACGATCAGTTGCAGCCTCTGGTCAGGACCTAATCCGCATCGCTGCTGAGGTGGGTCGTCAATCAGACATCTCCTCGACGGTCATCCTCGGCACGGATCAATCTCACGAGGACCATGTCCTGCTGTTGCAACAGGCCGATGCACACCAAACCGGAATCACGACGAGAACACCCCAACTTCAGAGGCGAACAGTGCTGAAACGAGACCTCGTTCACACACTGGCTGTCAGCCATAGAAGGACGTCATGATGGCTGGCAGTTCCGTTGATCTCTCCCAACCAAAGCTTCCGCCGCAAAACTTAGAGGCAGAGCAGTCGGTGCTTGGTGCGATCCTGCTTGATAACGCCGCCATGCCGAAGGCAATGGAACTATTGGTCGAGGACGACTTCTACCGAACGGCTCACAAGAAAGTCTTTCAATCGATGCTTGAATTGGCGGACACCGGCGAGGTCATTGACCACATCACGTTGACCGAACGACTCAAGGCCCGTAAGGAACTCGAGGCGATTGGAGGGGCAGCGTACCTCGCGGAATTGGTCCAGATTGTGCCGAGTTCGGCCAATATTCGCTATCACTGCAAAATTGTTCGAGACAAGGCCGTTGCCCGTCAGTTGATTAGCACGTCGACAGAGGTGCTGACCAGGGGATATGAGGGAACAGCCTCCATCGATGACCTCCTCGATTTCGCTGAGCGGTCGGTGTTCAGCATCGCCCAGGGCAAGCTGGAGCGAGCATTTAGTCCGATCAGTCAAGTCATAAAGGAAAGTCTCGATGTCATCGACAAGCTGTCGAAACGTAAAGAGCATGTCACCGGTGTGCCAACCGGCTACTATGACCTTGATGATATTACCGCTGGGCTACAGGCTTCGGATTTGGTCGTGGTGGCAGGGCGGCCGAGCATGGGGAAAACAAGTCTGGCCTTGGGGTTCGCGACACATGCCGCGATTCATGCTAGTACAGTCGTCGGCATTTTCAGCCTGGAAATGTCCAAACCCCAAATCGTCCTACGCATGCTTAGCTCCGAAGCACGGGTCGATTCACACGCGCTCCGTACGGGAAAACTGCAGAAAGAAGACTGGTGGAGACTGGCGGAGGCAGCCGGTCGATTGGAGCAAGCCCCGATCTATATCGACGACACCGGAGGAATTACCGTGCAGCAGATGCGCGGTAAAGCGCGTCGTCTCAAAGCCGAGAAGGGGCTGGATCTGCTCATCGTTGACTACCTGCAACTGATGCAGGGCCGAAGCGATTCTGAATCTCGCCAACAGGAGATCTCCGATATCTCTCGTTCCTTGAAAGCCTTAGCCAAAGAGCTCAATGTCCCAGTCGTCGCACTCTCTCAGCTGAGCCGTGCCGTGGAGGCACGCAAACCACCGATTCCTATGCTGGCTGACCTTCGGGAAAGTGGCGCGATCGAGCAGGATGCCGATGTGGTCATGTTTATTTACCGTGAAGACGTGTACGATCAGAATTCGGAAAGAAAGGGGATTGCGGACATCATTGTGAGTAAACATCGAAACGGCCCCATTGGGAAAAAAGAACTGTTTTTCCAGGATCGCTACGCCAAATTTGAAAGCCTTGACCTTCGTGAAGCCTAATGACCGAGGGGGATCCCTTCTCGTTGCCGCGCATTGAGTCTCGGCACGAGGCAAGCAAGAGCTGAGAGGAATTCTTCGGCATCCACTGGCATGCGAGCGATTTGCGCATCCTTCCACCACTCGGTATAATCTCTCTGTACCCATGCCCAACCAACCCCAATAAAGCCATAAGCAGGATCTAATCATGACGCCTGGTAGCCGATTGTCTATAAGAAGAGGGATTATTGCTCCAGGGATGAGTTGGCTTATCCCTTGTGTCCTGGTAGCCTGTGCAGCGGCCCCTCATCCCCAAAAGACCGCTCAACCGCCGATTGCGTCGCAGCAGCCTTCACCGACCGCACCGGATTCCGATGCGACGTATCATTTCATGATGGGACACCAGGCTGAGCTCTCCCAAGATATCGACACGGCTCTCAAGGAGTATCACGCAGCCTTAAAGATCGATCCGAAGTCGCGAGAAGTCCAATCGCGTTTGGCCGCCATCTATTTTGCGTTGGGAGATCTCCCACAGGCCGTTCAGTATGCTGAAGAAGTGGGACAAGGGACGGGACAAGAACCCCAGATGCTTACGCAGATGGCCGGCATCCTCGCCAGTGCCGGAAAACCGGAACGTGCGCTTGAGTTGTTGGACAAGGCGATCGACAGTGCCCCAGAGAGGGGAGAGTCCTATTTCCCCAAAAGGGTTGATCCTGTTAAACCAGAAGCGAATCACCGAGGCGGAACAAGCCATAAAAAAGGGGCTACAGTACAGCCAGGATTCCCCAATTGGTCATTACTACCTGGGGAGGGTCTCATTAGAGGCTGGAAACACCGAGCAAGCCGTAGCAAATTTTGAGCGTGCCATTACCGTGAATCCCGCGTTTGAACCGGCCTATCTTGCACAAGCATCGGTGTTTGAGTCACGCCAAGAGAAGGGCAACGCCATCGCCGTTCTGAAGCGGTACCTGGAGCAGGTGAATCCACGCAATCGAGATATTCGCCAGCATTTGGTTCAGTTATATATTGCGACGAAAGACTATGCCGGAGGGCTTGCAGAACTTGAAACGATATTGCAAGACAATCCAGGAGATCTCGATGCCCAATTGCGGATGGCATTGATCTATGGAGAGAGAAAAGAGTTCTCCAAGGCCATCAATCTCTTAACCGACATTTTGCAAGCCAAGCCGGCCGAGCTCAAGGTGCGCGACTACCTCGGATACCTATACGAAGAGACGAAAGATTTTCCCAAGGCAATCGAAACCTATCGATACAACATTCACTTGGATTCGAAATTTTCAGATAGCCACATGCACCTGGGTGTGCTTCTCTATCGGCTTAAACAATTTCCCGAAGCTGTCACGCATCTCAGTGAGGCCGTCCATCTGGTACCGAAGCAACCAGAACCGTACATTGTCCTAGGTTTGGCACACTTGCAGAGTGATCAGTTTGAAAAGGCCACGCAAGCATTTGAGGAAGGGATTCAGCATCATCCCAAAAACGCTGACCTCCATTTCAACCTTGGCACGGCATACGACAAGTTGAATCGCTTCGAGGACGTGGAACGTGCAATGGAAACAGCACTCTCCCTGGATCCTCATCATTCGGATGCGCTGAACTATCTCGGGTACAGTTATGCCGACCGTGGAATTAAGATTGAACAGGCTTTGTCCCTGACAAAACGAGCGGTCGCCCTCAAACCGGAGAATGGCTACTACGTGGATAGTCTGGGATGGGCGTTCTATAAGTCCGGGATGCTCACCGAGGCCCTCCACGAAATCAAAAAAGCCGTCACCCTCGTCGGCGATGATCCTGTGATCTATGAGCATTTAGGGGACGTCTATATGAAGCAACAGAAGTCGACGGACGCGCGTGACGCGTGGCTTCATTCCCTTGAGCTCGACCCTTCCAACGATAAACTGCTCCAACGGTTCCGGGAGCAGGGCCTAACTAATCCTGCCTCTGAAGAGCGGATCCAGCAGGCAAAGCGTCGTGTTGCCGAGAAGACGCAGAGCCAACAAGCCATCCCCTAATCCTCCTTCCTATCAAACAAGCCCTTAGCTATTGCGTCTAACCAGACGAGTGATCGGCAGGTTTCCTCTGGTCTGGTATAGCCTGCGTCCTAACCCCACAAGTGCCAATTCTCGGCCCTTCTGAACACATTACGGTCACACGACCGCCCCATACGGGTTGCTTATCTGGCAGTTTTTTTATAACTGATTGCAACATCAGGGATAAGTGATACGCTCAGCCTTGTCACTGGGCGGCATTGAACCTGCTATGAGAACCGGTAGGCGGCAACACAGGCGCCGCAGGTTATGAACCGAGCCGTCAGTGAACCATCAACAAGGAGGCAGTACAATGTTGACGTCGCTCCGTAAACAAGAGGGTTTTACCCTCATTGAGTTGATGATCGTCGTAGCGATCATCGGGATCCTGGCGGCGATCGCCATTCCCAACTTCGTCGCCTATCAGGCCAAGTCGAAGCAATCGGAAGCCAAAGTGAGCTTGGGAGCTATTTTCACGTCAGCGGTGGCATACCAAGCTGAATCTCAAAATCCCCAGAGCTATTCGCCACCGTCAATTTCGAATATCGGCTGGCAGCCATCCGGCACACCACGCTACTCGTACTGGTATCAAGACGGCGTAAATACTGGTAACGGCAACGGCACCACGGTTACTCGGTTCCCCGGCAGTTCTTCCGCAACTACTCCTTGTAACGTCACGACCGCTCCGTCGAGCGGAGGGTTTAACGTGTTGGCTACGCCAACAGGATTCACGGCAGGTGCGAATGGCAATGTAGACGGCGACGTAGCTTGCGACCACTGGTTTATCAATGACCAGCGCAATCTACAGAATACCTACAACGACGTATCGCAGGGCACGTAATTCTTCCGGACTGAGACTGTAGGTCAAGAGGGAGGGAGGCTCCATCGCCTCCCTCCCTTGTTGTTTCAGATGGGTGATTCTGTGGTCAATGATCGGACGCAGGTCAATCCACCTCCTTCAATAACTCAAGTCGAGAATTTTCAAACCGTCACACCTAAACAATGCTCAAGACACGTACTAGGCTGGGTGGTGCGACACATGACAAGGTGGGAAATCGCTGGGTCATGTAGCGCTATCGGATTTCTCATCCTATTTTCGCCTTTGATTGACGGGGGCACCACACAGCTTCCCGTTCTCGTCATTCGACTCACTCTACTTGCAAGTATAGTCCTGTGGTTTCTCGATGGGATGAAGAGCGGAACGCTTCGGTTACCGTGGGATCATCTCGCGCTTGCTGTTTTTCTCTTCAGCAGTTTGGCCACACTATCCCTGGCATGGGCGCCGTACAAGAATGCTGCCGTGCAGTGGGTCATGAATATTCTATTGTATGCATTACTATTCATGATCCTCGTGCAACGCCTCACTACCAAGACGCAGGTTCTAATATATCTTCGATTGATCTTAGGCATGGGCATTTTCCAAGGAATAGTGGGAATTGCCCAATACATGTGGCTCGGAGAGGAAAGAGCAAGAGGCACATTTTTCAATCCTAACTTTTTTGCAACGTATGAAGCCGCTGTCCTACTTGTAGCCCTTGGATTGGTATTGTTTCTGAGACAGAATGAAAAATCAGCTCCCGAACGAGTGTTCATTGGAACGACCATTGCCATTACATCGGTGGCATTCGTCCTGGCACAATCTCGAGGAGCTTTACTGGCTCTCATCGGGGGAATCTCCATCCTCGGGTTCAGTCGTTTTGGAAAACAATTCTTGGCAATTGCCACAGTATGCCTTGCCGTTGGAATCATCGTGCCGAATCCTCTTTCACATCGAGTCATCAATGTTGGGGCAGAAGATCCGTATGCCTACACAAGGCTGGACATCTGGAAGAGTTCCCTCAGTCGCCTGGCCGATACACCGTTAGGAATTGGGGTAGGCATGTACAAACACGGATCCTTTCAGGATCGGTTCCCTATCAAGGACAGCATCGTACGGTATTGGAAACGACCTGAGTCGGCACACAACGAGTATCTGCAGATCGGAGTAGAGCTTGGAATACCGGGACTTGTCCTTTTCCTGCTCGGTATTGGTATCTGGGCATGGAACGCGCGGCAGCTTTGGTTTGAGCAGCAAGAAGAAGGGGATAGAGGACTCGTCATCGGCCTCACAGCAGCGACATGTAATCTCTTGTTGCACGCTCTAGTCGATTCGACTTTTCACGAACCTGCCCTAGTCATCTTGCTCATCCTCTGTGCCGGATGCGTCTACACCTTGCGCTACATAACAAAGCCTGAAACATTAACGTGGAAGCAGGTGTCGTTTCTCTACCATCCAAGTCGAGCCGTAGGTATTGTTCTCGGAGGTCTGATCTTGGCGGTTGTGTGTGTGCAATCCACCGCTGGATGGTATCTCTATGAACAAGGAAAGCAAGAAGCCCGTCTGGGAAGACTTGAGCAAGCTATCGATTGGTATGTTCGTGCCACGACGATCGATCCTGGGACCACGGGCTATCACGATGCGGCGGCTCGGACTGCCATCCAACTCTTTTACGAATCTGGCAGTCCTGAATGGCTGGTACAGGCGGCAAGCGAAGAAAGTATTGCCTTGAAGTTGAATGGGCGAGACGGGCGATTTGCATATCGTTTAGGAGCAATCTACCGCCTGATGGCAGGTCAACACATCTCAATACAGAAACGTGAAGAGCTCCTGGAGCAGGCTGCCAGCTCTTACCGGGAAGCTATGCGCTTAGACCCTTTTTCTCCTTTCAGTTATTTTGACCTGGCCCAAATGTATCGTACCGCTGGACGATTGGGAGACGCGATTGCTTTGCTCAAGATTGCCAAAAATCACGAGCCGAACTTTCTACCAGGCCGCGCCCTACTTGCTGAGTTATCAGTACAAACGGGGATTCCAGGCGACTATGGCGCAGAATTGGTCGCAATACGAACCGTTCTTTCTACGTATGGGAGTGGAGCGCTGAATGAGACCGAACGGCAATTCATGTCCGTTGATCTCACTCTGCTGGAGAGAGCGTTAGCATTGGAGTTAACTCAATGAGATCACTACGAGAGCATGGGGTTTTCTGGCCATTGAGCCTTACGGTCATGGTCACGTTGCTGGGACTTCAACTTTATCTCAAGCCTTGGCAAGAAGCAGAGAAGAAGCTGGAACAGATGAGATACCTTCCAAACGGAGAGTATTTGAGAATCGCCTCGTTAGGCTATCGTGAACTGCTTGCAGATATGCTCTGGATCCAGGCAATACAGGTGATGGGCGAGAAAAATGTTTCGGACTCGAATGGACAATGGTTGTATCAGGTGCTAGACAGCATTACTACCATAGACCCACAATTTGTGCGAGCGTATGAGGCGGGCGGACTTGCACTCACTACCCTTGTCGTACTTCCGGAGGAGAGCAATCAGCTCCTAAAGAAAGGCATTCTGAATAACCCAACTGAGTGGAAACTCCCATTTCTCCTTGGCATCAATTACTATTACGAGTTATACGATGATGCTACTGCCGCTCGATACATGATGCAAGCCTCTCAAGTCAGGGGCGCACCGGCGATGCTGGGAACTTTGGCAGCTAATCTGTTTGTATCGGCTCGTTCGCCGCAGCAAGCAGTCGACATTCTAGCAGCCATGTATAGACATACGACGGATGAGAGTGCAAAGAAGCTGCTGGAGGTACGGCTCAGGCTTGTGTTGACCGAACGGGATTTGCAACTGCTCGAGCACGCGATCGTTGAATACCAGAAGCAGATGGGGCACTTCCCAGGCAGCCTCGATGCCCTCGTGCAATCACATGTGCTCAAAACGTTACCGGAAGAACCGTCAGGGGGACGGTATATCTACGATGTACGTACTGGAACCGTCTCCAGCAGCACGATGGCTGAACGGTTGACGCTTACTGGAAGAAGAAGGGGGAAATAGGAAACCAGATTTCGGCGAGCCGCATTCCCACTCTTAAGTATTCGATATCTCCATCCCTCTGATTGCTCCTACCATAGATCAGTTCTCGTGATGACACGCGTGCAAATTGCCTGAATGCTTGATGATTTTCGATGTCCTGCTATGATTCAGTGAGGATCTGCAAGGGGCCGCGAAAAATGGACTGTTTGTTTCTCCTCTGATTAGTATGTAGGTGCAAAAAAGTTCCCCCCTAGCGGATGGGATAGCAGATGGATGCAATTGTCATAGACAAGCTCAGTAAGACTCATCGACCTACCTGGCCATGGCAACCGGCTGTCACGGCTCTTCATGATGTCACTCTCTCCGTTGGGCAAGGAGAGATCTTTGGGTTTCTGGGTCCGAATGGAGCAGGCAAAACGACCACGATGAAAATCGTGCTTGGCTTGATGCGGGCGACGAGCGGAACCGTCGAATTAATGGGGCGGCCGGCACTCGATGTCGAGATGCACAAGAACATCGGTTATTTGCCGGAGTCTCCATATTTCTACGATTACCTCACAGCCGAGGAGTTTCTATGGTTCTACGGCCAGCTAGGGCGAGTGAATACCTCCGATCTACAGCAACGCATACCGGCATTGTTGGAACGGGTGGGTTTGACTGAGGCACGCTGCCGTCCACTGAGAAAATTTTCGAAAGGGATGCTGCAACGAGTTGGTTTGGCGCAAGCACTGATCCATGATCCACAACTAGTCATGCTGGATGAGCCGATGTCCGGTCTGGATCCCGTTGGGAGAAAAGATGTTCGAGACATCATTTTGGGGCTTCGAGATCAGGGCAAGACCATATTTTTCAGCACGCACATCATTACCGATGTAGAGATGATATGCGACCGGGTTGGGATTCTTGCCAAAGGCAAGATGCTGGCAGTGGGCTCCATCGACGAGCTCGTCAACCGGAACGTTGCCCAATCAGTGGAGGTCGTATGTGAAGGAATTAATGGAGAAAGCATCCCTTTGGTTAAGGAAGTGGCAATGCGTGTGTTACAGAGAGGCACTCGGTGTTGGATGGCCATTCCCGGACAACAGCGGTTAGAGGATGTGCTGGCCGCCATTCGACATGCAGGAGGCAAACTCGTGTCTGTGATTCCTCACAAAGGCTCACTCGAAGAAATCTTCTTGGAACAAACAAGTCAACGGATGTGACATGCACAGTCTCATGGTCGTCGCCCAGAATACGTTCCGGGAAACTCTTCGAGATAAGATTCTTTACAATCTTGTGTTCTTCGCCTTGCTCCTAATCGGTGCTTCCGTCCTACTGGGCACGCTGACGATCGGGGAACAGGCCAGAATTATCAATGACGTCGGTCTGGCATCAATCAATTTAGTTGGGGTGATTATTGCGATATTCGTTGGAATCGGGCTTGTCACTAAGGAAATAGATCGTCGAACCATCTACACAATATTAGCCCGACCGATCACGCGGACTCAGTTTGTCTTGGGAAAGTATTGCGGTCTGATATTTATCGGCGGCCTCAATATTGGCATCATGTTCACAATGTTCCTTGCAACGGTGTGGCTAAGCGGAAATGCGATTCACGGATCGCTGTTTCAGGCAGTTGAACTCATGTTGGTTGAGGTGCTGGTGACAACCGCTTTGGCCATGTTCTTCTCCACCTTCAGCTCTCCTACGCTTAGCGCAATCATGACCCTAGGATTCTATATCATCGGCCATCTGACTGGTGACCTGAAGGGTATCGCAGAGAAGAGCAAGGATCCCATCGCCGAAAGCGTTATGACAGCATTGTACTACGTCTGTCCTAACCTGGAGTTATTGAACATCAAAGGACAGGCCGCCAGCGGCAGCGTCGTGAGCGTGGATTACCAGCTAGCGGCTACTTTTTATGGAATACTTTATGCTGCATTACTTTTGCTTGGAGCCTGCCGAATCTTCGAGCGTCGTGATTTCTAAGGAGCCCCCCAGGCCCTCTGGACATGAACGTACTTGCCGTACTCCCACCTGAGCGATGGATTGAGATCAATCTCCTCGGCACTTTGCGCCAGCACTATTGCGATCGCTTGGAGGTATTCACGTATCCTGGTGGGATGGGTCGTTTGGGATCGAGACCCTGGCGAGATGATCGTAATGAACTCAACGAGCAACTCGTTGCCCTTGCGCGAAGCCTGAAAGCGTCTCGCCGTCTCGATATCATGTTTTTTGTCGTCTATGACGATTTCCTCACTGTTGAAACTGCTAAGCGACTTCGCGACTTGAATGTCCCCATGGTCAATTACCATGTTGACATGGCCTTTCAGTGGTACCGCGTCATTCGCACCGCTCCATATTTTGATGTGCTGGCTGTAGCGCAAATGGCCAATACGGAGCACCTCAAGCCATTTTGTCAGGATATTCATTGGATGCCGATGGCCGCAAATCCTGACTGGTATGCCGCACCTACTGGCATGGAACCTGCTGCGCAAAGAGACCTCTGTTTTATT
>JAHBWQ010000088.1 GCA_019636915.1 Nitrospira sp.
TCCGAGCGAAATCATGCGTTTGGTGACCCACCTTTCGAAAGCGTTTGACCAGCGACTCAACCTCTTCATCGGTGGTACCTCGAGGAACGTCCGTCACGACAAGACGTCCCGATTGGGCACCGACGGTATAGGGAGGAATCGATCGATCAGGACGGCTCAGATACATGCCTCCCCAGATTAAGGCGAATGACCCAACAAAGACGCTGAGCGCAAACTTGACGACGATGTCGAGGGGCTTCTTGGTCTTCGGGTCACTCGGAGGCATAGCAGAAAAGAGCGGTTTGGATTAAGGCATGGAATAATCGGCGGGCTTAATCCGATCGGCTCTCCGGGGCGTCCTCTGAGATGGCATCCTCTCGCTCGGCGGCCTCCGCCAATCTGGCAACTGCGACAACTCGGTCTCCCTCGCCATCGAGATCGAGAATCCGAACACCCTGGGTATTCCGGCCGATTTCACGGATGTCGTCGACTTTGCAACGCAGCACTTTTCCCTGCGCAGCCATCAGCATGATCTGATCGTCATCTCGTACTTGAAGGAATCCCACGGCCAACCCATTCCGTTCCGTCGTCTTGACACTGATAATGCCCTTTCCGCCACGACCTTGCACCCGATATTCGCCCACGGGTGTGCGCTTACCGTAACCGCCTTCCGTCACGGTCAAGATCGAGGTGGTTGAGTCCGGCGTAATGGTTTCCATCCCGATGACTTCGTTGCCCTCCTCGAGCGTGATTCCCTTCACACCATGGGCCATCCGACCCATCGGCCTCACTTCCTCTTCTTTGAATCGAATTGTGATGCCTTGTCGCGTCCCCAATAAAATTTCGCGCTGTCCGTCGGTCAACTGGACCCCGATCAGCTTATCACCACCTTCGAGTCCTAACGCAATGATCCCACCCTGTCTGGGATTGCTGAACGCGGATAATTCCGTCTTCTTGATGATTCCTTTTTTGGTTGCCATCACGATATAGCGGTCACCACGAAACTCTTTGACCGGCAAGGTTGCGGTCACCTTTTCGCTCCCGGCTAACGCAAGGAGATTGACGAGTGCCTTTCCTTTCGCTGACCGGCTGGCCTCGGGAATCTCATGGACCTTCAGCCAATAGACCTTCCCCGCGTCGGTAAAGAACAGCAACGAATCGTGGGTAGAGGCGGCAAAGAGTGTCTCGACGAAATCCTCGTCCTTGATGCCCATGCCGATCTTGCCCTTCCCACCACGTCGTTGAGCCCGGTAGAGAGACACGGCATTCCGCTTAATGTAGCCAAAATGAGAGATCGTCACGATCACTTCTTCCGCTGCAATCAGGTCTTCCAGGCTGATCTCGGCTTCTTCCTTGACGATCTGGGTTCGGCGGTCATCTTTATACGTCTCACGGATCTCAGTCAGCTCGTTCTTGATGATGGAGCGCACCAATGACTCGCTGGCCAGCACGGACTTCAGATATTCAATCTGCTTGAGCACGTCCTGATATTCTTCGATGAGTTTGGTCCGTTCCAGCTGCGTCAAGCGCTGGAGCCTCATGTCGAGAATAGCATTGGCTTGGATCTCCGTCAGGCCAAATTCCCTCATTAACCCCGTCCGGGCTTCGTCAGGCGATTGCGACCGTCTGATGAGGGCGATGACGGCATCCAGGTGATCGAGTGCGATCTTGAGTCCTTCCAGAATATGCGCCCGCTCCTCTGCTTTTCTGAGCTCAAAAGCGGTTCGCCGCACCACGACTTCACGTCGATGCTCGAGGAAATGATGAAGGATCTGCTTGAGGTTGAGGATCTCGGGACGATTATTGACCAGCGCCAACATGATGACGCCGAAAGTGGTCTCAAGCTGGGTGTGCTTGTAGAGATTATTCAATACCACCAGGGGAATTTCGTTCCGTTTGAGCTCAATGACCACCCGCACGCCTTCTCGATCCGACGATTCGTCTCTCAGATCTGAGATGCCCTTGATGCGATCATCTTGGATCAACTCCGCTATTTTTTCGATCAGTTTGGCCTTGTTAACCTGATAGGGAATCTCTGTGACGATGAGCCGTTCCCGCTCGGTGCGTTCATCGGTCTCGACCACGACTTTTGCTCGCAGTGTCAGGAGACCGCGTCCGGTCTCATAGGCTTCTTTAATCCCGCCCATGCCATAGATGAAGCCGGCCGTGGGAAAGTCTGGCCCAGGGATCTTCTGCATCAGCTGAGCGATCGTCACATCGGGATTCTCCAGCAAGAGGAGCAATCCATCGATGATTTCCAAACATTGTGCGTGGGAATGTGGATTGCGTAGCCGACAGCAGCCTTACGCTCCATTGACCCAGGAGATTCCGGCACTCTGGTGGAAGCCTGGTTCTTGTCGTGACTCGTCATAAGTTAGGACCAAATCAACGGTCTCGCTTGTGATATCAGCCTTGTTTCCTCAAGCGGCTGTCATACGGGCGCGGTGTATACTGTAGCGCCAGTGAGTCCCGTCCATCGACCCGTAGTTGCTGGCCGTCCGGGGATACCGCATGGTGAAATCCTGCTTCATCCGTACGGATTGATAATGAATCGCCAAGATCGCCATGGGATAATGGTTTTTATGATTTCGCCGGCCAGATCTTATTGGCAGTTTTCAGTGTAGGCTCGATTAGGCCAAGCCCATTCATGTACCAAAGAATCGGCGGTGGACTGGCTTCGGCTTCATGCGGACGTCCGGCAATGCTCGCTGATCACGCTCGCGGCGCTAATCAAGGGTAGGACGACTTCATCTCGTCTTTATTCAACGATATGACCTAATCTCTCATCCAGACGGCATGTCTTCTCCTCACTGCGCAGCCATCTCAGCTCCGGAACGCTGATCGCTGGAAACTGACAACTGCTTCGCTACGTCTAGATTGCGCAACTTCGAGCGCATGGGTCTGAATGAAGTTGCGCCGTGGTTCAACCTCATCGCCCATCAAGATGGTAAAGATCTCATCAACGCCGGTGAGGTCTTCCAGGGTCACCCTCAGGAGCGTTCGTATTTCAGGGTTCATGGTCGTTTCCCAGAGCTGCCCCGGGTTCATTTCGCCGAGGCCTTTGTAGCGCTGAATGCTAAGGCCTTGCTTTCCCATATCCAGAATGGCCTTGACTAACTCATCGGTGGATTGGTACGGCTTTTCGTGACCCTTGGCCTTCAGCTTGTACGGAGCTCGACCTAATCCGATCGCAGAGGG
Organism: Nitrospira sp.; assembly: GCA_019636915.1. Classification (GTDB taxonomy): domain Bacteria; phylum Nitrospirota; class Nitrospiria; order Nitrospirales; family Nitrospiraceae; genus Nitrospira_D. The sequence goes on from JAHBWQ010000088.1 coordinate 3,178, forward strand.
CGTCAGTTTCTGGAGCTCCCGGAAGTCGGCGGACCCAACCAAGTCATGTGTCACTTCCAGCTCATGAGTGACCCCACTCATGTGCAGCCGGCAGACGACCTTGTTGGACTGGTGCTCCTCGTCCACGAGAATGTCAAAGGTCGGGGTCACATTCGGGAACACCACAGCCAGCGATTGCGTAATGTTCTCGACTGATCGTTGAAGTGCTGCGCGATCCTTGAGCCGCTCGCGGTCCAGCCCAGGTTCATCGACAAAGACGCGAAGTATTGCAGCCTCGTGTGATTTCTTATTCAGGCGACCGAGCAAGGTTTCGAAGGCAATCATTTTCTTCAGAATGGGCAAGAGTCGGCGCCCAGTCACGTAGGTCTGAGCTCCCTCCATATAGAGTTCAACATCCTCGACTGCCAAATCGGCGAGGTACTCGTTCAACAACCCTTCGTCCTTGAGGTATCGCTCCGTCTTGCCTTTCTTGACTTTGAACAGCGGGGGTTGCGCGATATAGATATACCCTCGTTCGATGAGCTCGGGCATCTGCCGGAAGAAGAACGTCAACAGCAGCGTCCGGATATGGCTGCCGTCCACATCGGCGTCGGTCATGAGAATGATCTTGTGATAGCGGGCCTTTGCGATATCGAAGGCATCCTTCTCCGACTTGTCCCCTTCTTCCCGTTTGCGACCGATCCCGGTGCCCAACGCCATGATGAGCGTTCTGATCTCATCGCTGGAAAGCATCTTGTCGAACCGTGCTTTCTCCACGTTCAAGATCTTGCCTTTGAGCGGCAAGATCGCCTGAAACTTGCGGTCTCGTCCCTGTTTCGCAGATCCACCTGCTGAATCTCCCTCCACAATGTAGAGTTCGCTCAACGCGGGATCTTTCTCAGAGCAATCCGCCAATTTCCCAGGCAGCGAACCACCATCGAGAGCGCTCTTGCGCCGGATCAGATCCTTGGCTTTCCGCGCCGCTTCACGCGCGCGCGCTGCATCCACCGCTTTGCCGATGATCTTTCGGGCGACTGGAGGATTCTCCTCAAAATAATTGCCCAAGGCCTCATTGACCGCGGCCTCGACCACGCCCTTCACCTCGCTGTTTCCTAACTTGGCTTTCGTCTGCCCTTCAAACTGCGGATTGCGCACCTTGACACTGACGACCGAGGTCAGTCCCTCCCGTACATCGTCACCGGTCAGCGATTCAGTTTCTTTCTTCAGCAGGTCGTTGGCATTGGCGTAATTGTTGATCGTCCGAGTGAGAGCGGCTTTGAACCCGACTAAGTGCGTGCCGCCTTCTTTGGTGTTGATGTTGTTCGCGAAGGAAAAGAGGTTCTCCGCGTAGCTGTCGTTGTACTGGAGCGCTACCTCCAGGATCATTTCCGGCTTCTCGACTTTGACGTAGATCGGTTTGTGCAGCGGTGTTTTGGCTTCATTGAGATGTTCGACAAAGGACACGATGCCGCCCTTGTATAAGAACACCTGTTCTTTCGCCGGCTCTTTCCGCTCATCTCGAAGGGTAATGGCGAGACCCTTGTTCAAAAAGGCCAGTTCCCGCAACCGTTGGGCTAATACGTCGAAGCTGAACTCCAGCGTTTCAAAGACTTGGCCATCCGGCTTAAACCGAACCTTGGTCCCTCGGCGTTTGGTCTTGCCTGTTGCATTGAGCGGTGCACCGGGTTTCCCTCGTTCGTATCGCTGTTCGAACACTTGGGCATCTTGCCAGATTTCCAGTTCCAGCCACTCCGACAAGGCATTGACCACGGAGATACCGACTCCGTGCAATCCGCCGGAGACGGTGTAGGCACCCTGTTCGAACTTGCCCCCCGCATGGAGCACGGTGAGCGCAACTTCTGCCGCAGACTTTTTTTGGGTCGGATGCATCCCTGTAGGAATGCCTCGCCCATTGTCGGTGACCGTCACGCTTCCGTCGATATGGATCGTGACCTCGATGGCTTCACCGAAGCCCGCCATATGTTCGTCAACACTGTTGTCGACGACCTCATAGACGAGATGATGCAACCCGTCGACTCCGGTACTCCCAATGTACATTGCGGGTCGTTTCCGGACGGCATCAAGCCCTTCAAGGACTTTAATTTGATCGGCACTGTAACTATCAGACTTGGTCGGAGACTGTTCTTCTGTGGCCATCCGCTCCCTATTCCAGCCTCGTGGTCAGAGGACTTATTTCTGTTTGGGGCAAAGCGTTCGTCCATGAGGCAGTCCCTATTCGATAGGAAGAGCCACCTAGAAATGGACGAGCTATGCCCGTAACTGCGTGCCGCATCCTGCTAAATCTTCACCGGCATGACAACACACTTAAAACCAGGGCTCTCCGGCTCCTGGATCAGACATGGACTCAGCGGGGTCTCCATCTGGAGAGAGATCGTTTCACCCTCCATCACACTGAAGACATCCAGAAGGTACCGGGCATTGAAGCCGGTTGTCAGGCTTTCTCCCTCGTAGCGAGCCGGCAATTCTTCTGTTGCTTCGCCGAAATCCGGGCTGGCAGAAAATAGCGTCATCTTGCCGGGCCCAAAGGAAAGCTTGACTGCGCTGGCCTTGTCTTTCGACAGTACGGACACACGTCGCAGGGCACTTTCCAACTCCGTCCGATTGACATTGATGTTCTTGCCCCCGTCTTTTGGGATGACTTGTTGGTAGTTCGGATAGCTCCCCTCCATCAGCCTTGACGTCAGAAGGAGGCCGCTCTTCCGAAAGATCATGAGATTCTTCGAAAACCCGATGAGCGGTTCGCCATCTCCTCCTTCCTCTAAGAGATGCCGAATCTCGTGAGCGGCTTTTTTGGGAATGATCGCTTTCATTTCCTGAGGAATGCCCGTCGACTTGGCCCCAGCTTTGCCGACCTCCTGTTCCGCAACCGCCAGACGATGGCCGTCTGTGCCGACTAATCGGAGGGTCGTCTTCTTTTCCGTCACAATCAAGGTGACCAAGAGTCCGTTCAGAATGTACCGAGCATCATTGTCTCCGGCGGCAAAGAGGGTCTTCCGAATCAATTCGAGAAGCCCGTCCCCAGCTAACGGCATGAGCCCCTCTCGTTCGATCGCGGGCAACGCCGGATAATCGGAACTGGGGAGACCCACGACTTTAAATTGGCCCCTCCCGGCCTGAATCGTCGTCCAGTTATTGTCCGTCGCCGTCAACTCGATGTCACCGGCCGGCAACTCTTTCACAATTTCAAAGAGCTTTCTGGCGGAGATAGTGACCCCTCCTGTGGACAGGACCGTTGCCTTATACAAACCTCTCATCCCCAGCTCAAGGTCTGTCGCGACGATCTCGACTCCGTCCTGCTTGGCTTCCAACAGGATATTCGACAGAATGGGCATGGTGTTGCGTTTTTCCACGACGCCTTGCACACGCTGAAGCCCCGTCAACAACTCGTCTCGTCCGATCCGTACTTTCATGGAATGCTCCCCCATCGACGTCGCTAACTGCGAAGAATCTGTTCCTTTAGTGATTCGATCGTCGTCTGCAATCCTGTATCGGCCTCCTTGGCTTTCGCCACTTGGCGGCACGCGTGAATGATGGTCGTATGGTCTTTCCCACCGAATTGGCGGCCAATCTCTGGATACGAGGCATCTGTCAGCTCCCGACAGAGATACATCGCAATCTGTCGAGGATGCACGAGAGTCTTGCTTCGGCGGCGGGATTTCAGTTCCGCGAGCTTGACATGAAATTGGGCACAGACGGCTTCCTGGATGTCGTCCATTGCGACAACCTTTTTCTTATCTCCGATGATATCCCTCAGGACATTTTTCGCAAGATCGAGGCTAATGACTTGCCCGGTGAGCGACGCATAGGCCCCCAGTCGAACGAGACTTCCCTCCAACTCTCGAATATTGCTCTTCATGGTGGTCGACAGAAACTGGATCACATCCTCCGGTAATTTGACTCCTTCATCCTCGGATTTTTTCCTCAGGATGGCGATCCGTGTCTCGACGTCCGGGGGTTGCAAGTCTGCAATCAGCCCCCACTCAAACCGAGACCGTAACCGTTCCTCGATATCAGGCATGTCCTTCGGAAACCGATCGCTCGACAGAACAATCTGTTTATGGCCCTCATAGAGAGCATTGAACGTATGAAAAAACTCTTCTTGCGTCCGTTCCTTCCCGACAAGAAATTGGATATCATCAATCATGAGCATGTCGATATGTCGGTAGCGCTTTCGGAGATCCATCATCTTGTCGTAGCGGATGGAGTTAATCACCTCGTTCGTGAATTGTTCGGTCGTCAGGTATGCAATTCGAAGATCTCTCTGTTCGGCGACATGATTCCCTATCGCGTTCAAGAGATGTGTCTTTCCGAGCCCAACCCCTCCGTAAATAAATAAGGGATTGTAGGTTTGACCCGGCTGTTCTGCTACCGCCATGCAGGCCGCATGGGCAAACTGATTTCCAGCCCCGACAACAAAGTTTCGGAACGTATATTTCGGGTTGAGGAGAATTCCACGCCGTGGTTTTACTTGCGCTTGAGCCCTTCCCCCTTGTGTCGCGAGCGGCAGCTCTTCCTGAGCTGGAGCTGTTTTCTCACGTACGATAAATGCAACGGTCAGCGGTTCACCCGCACCAGCAGTCGCCACAGCTTCAGCCAGGAGGGCTCCATAGTGCGTATCTAACCACTCCCCAAAGAATTTATTGGGTACCCCAATGTACACAGTAGAATTTTCAACCCTATCGAATTGCACTGGTAGGAACCAGGTGTCAAAGACCTGTTTTGGTACCTTTTGTTGAATATATTCAAGCGCTTCATCCCACTCAATCTCTATACTCATAAGCCGCATTCACTCTCTATTCACAGGATTACTCACACTTGTGGATAACTATTATCCTTGCACGATTTCTAGTGTAAAACAGACCCACTCAATACCATGTTCCGCCGCAGTCTATCGAGTCGATCTCCCATCTATGTAATCTATCAACAAGCTACTCATCTATACTCACATCTCTACACAGAGAGTTTCCCCAAGGTTATCCATATTAAAAGTTCTAAATTCGCTCAATATTATCAAATACCTGCACGATATCCACTCCATACACTTCACTACTCCTAATCCGACGACGACGAATTTTCTTTATTAGAAAATATCGGAGTTACAGAGTAATAACCTGCTGACTTCTTAATAATAACTCCAGTAAGTCCCTATACGACAACCGTGCCCCCTTTTCCCAAGAACAACCAGCAGCACTCTTTAATATCTTTCCTGCCGAGGAAGACTTTTCAAGAATAACAATAATTGCGTTTTCCGACTCTGAATACAGAGAGGGTGAGACCTCATCTACGGAGGACCGAACTAGATACACCGTCGCCCCCATCAGAAATTCCCCATTAAAACACGAGCGTGCAGTCCATTGATTGAATCACAGCAGCAACCGCATCCTCCGATTCACATCGAACACAAAACTCACCACTCAATAATGAAAGATCAACTACTTTAGGGAGGATAAAAGGGACACCTAGTTGCTCAATAGAGGGTAGGTACTTCTCAAGAATATCGAGATCGACAATGTCATCCGTATCGTCCATCAGTAGGCGAACAGCTTCACCAATCAAAATAACCGTGGTGTTATGAGATCCGGCAACCAGTCCAAGGGCAATCCGTAACGCCTCAACCGGTCGATGTGTGCTTCGTGGATCTTCTTGAATAACAACGGCGATGTTCTTTGACACGCGAGATTTATAATGCCTTATGTAAAAGAAATGAACGGCTTACAGGCATCAATCAGTCCAGACAGAACAACCAACCCACAAAGGGTAAATTCTTTCTCAACGTCTGCAGTTGAAACATGATGCTGCTGACAACCATATGCGCACACAAACATGCGGACCCCTCCACGGGCAAGATCGCGATATGACTGAGACGTCATATTTTTAACCCCCTCATCAATGAGGTAGAGATACACCTCATGATTGGCATCCAGTGCTGCCTGAGCGAGTCCAATAACTACCCCGGAGCTTGGATGTGCAGGGGGAAGGGCTAGAAGGAACCCAATTTTTTGTTTCACAGGTTAATTCACAGGAATTTATGTGAATATTCAGTGGATTCGATAAGTTACTCACCGATAGGAGACTAAGTGGTTTTGAGGGGAAAGTCAATGCCTAAAAGCAGTGGTCAAGAAGGCCTGAGAAGAGACTGTACCTGGCTGGGAAGAGATGATAACAGAACATCGTGCTGACTCTTGGATTCCATGTTTCGGAGCACCGCCGCTCCCTTTATAGCCTCATCGTCGCCGAGTAAGAGCGTAAATTGACAGCCAAGCCGATCGGCTTGGCGAAGGTGCGCTTTCAACGTTGTCGCCCGAAAATCAGAGACAGCAGGTATGCCAAAGGTGCGAAGTTCTTCAAGAGCGGTAAGTCCGGCCACTGAACCTTTATTTCCGAAACCGGCAACATAGACAGTCTTATCTGCAGGAATAAGAGAATTCTGAGAGTCTGGTAACAACATGGCTATACGCTCCAACCCAACAGCAAAACCGACGGCTGGAGTCGAAGCACCTCCAAGTGTTTCCACGAGCCCATCGTATCGCCCTCCTGCGCCAACCGCGTTCTGAGCTCCGAGGTTTGTCGCGGTCACTTCAAACGTTGTGAGATTGTAGTAGTCGAGGCCTCGCACCAGCCGGTGGTTTAAGGAATAGGGTATGTGGATGAGATCGAGGCCGGCCAGTACTTGAGCGAAGTAGGAACGGGCGGTCTCCGAGAGAGATTCGGAGAGACGAGGAGCCTGTTCTGTAATGATTCGGCACTCAGGAACCTTGCAATCCAGGACGCGAAGGGGGTTCGCCTCGATGCGGTGTTTGCAATTACCGCACAAACCGGCCTCATGGTGTTTGAGGTAGCCGACAAGGACAGGGCGGTAGATATCTCGGTCAGCAGCCTGGCCAAGGTTATTGATTTCGAGGGTGAGGCTCGGAAGGCCTAGCTCATGGAGTATGTGCCAGAGGAGGGCAATTACCTCAACATCGGCACGCGGATCTGCTATTCCATATGATTCAACACCAAATTGATGGAACTGTCTCAGCCTGCCGGCCTGAGGGCGCTCGTGACGAAACATCGGACCGGTATAGAAATATTTTTGAGGCACCGGAATCGCGGCACGATTGTGTTCGATATAGGCCCTGACGGTACCGGCAGTTCCCTCCGGTCGAAGGGTTAACGAGGTACCATCCCGATCCGGGAACGTGTACATCTCTTTTTCGACGATATCCGTGGATGCACCGATACTCCGTGCAAATAAGGTGGTCACCTCAAAGATTGGAATACGGATTTCGTGAAATCCATACCGGGTCGCCCATCGCCTCGCAGACTCTTCGATGAACCGCCAGCGGGGGGTCTCTTCCGGCAACAGGTCCTTGACACCTTTGACACCTTTGATCACGGACACGGAATTATCTCCTTACGTATGTGTCTGTCCTACAGCAGAGTTCGCGCGGACTATAGCGGCGGCCTCGGCGGCAAGTCAACGGCGTGGTGCTTGCGCCGTCCTACCTCGAGAGGTATAGTGCCCAGCTTATGATACGGTCCCTGTCACTCAATCTTCTATGAGCCAAGATCAATCAGGCCGTCGGGTTCTGGCCCTGGCCCCTATGCCCCCTGAAAAGTCCGCCTATGCGCTGGCACGGTACAGCCGATCTCCCGACTCCATTGAGGAGAGTATTCGATGGGTGCACGGACATTCGTCGGAAAAATTCTGGGAGCAGTTTTATTTTGATTACGGACATGCGTCGATCGCCGATCTAGGACACGTCATCATCTGCTTCGAGGAGATTTCTGAACTTGCGGCGATTCGACTGGAAGATGAGCCGCTGTGGGATGGTCAGGCGAAATCCAGCCGCTATCAGAATTTTGCCTCGAGCCGATGGTTCGTCCCAGGCCAAATTCGTGGAAGTGAAACCGAGGCTTTGTATGAAGGGATTCTCCGAAGCCTTGGGGATGTGTACCGACTCCTCCACGAGCCTCTGAAACAATTCCTCGCTACACGCGAGCCACGGCCTGAGTCGATGAAGCAGGCCGACTATGACCGGACCATCGCGGCACGGGCGTTCGATGTCACTCGGTACTTGCTTCCCCTTGCGGCAAAGACCAATGTCGGACAGGTCGTCAGTATCCGGACCTTGGAGAAACAGATCACTCGCCTCCTGTCGTCACAACTCCCGGAGTTACGGGCGATCGGGGAGGATTTGAAGGACGCGTGCCAGCGTCCGCCGGTACATCTATGGAGCGAACTCTGTGGCCAAACAGGCGGAGGCCTGAGCGACCCTCTGGCGCCGACCCTGGCTCGGCATGCAAAGGCGAATGTCTACCAAGAGACGGTGTATGCCGATCTCGCTCGTTATGCGAAAGAAGTCTTACGCGGCACGGGGTTGGATCAGCCTGGGACGTGGGGAGCCATGGAGCCCGTCGAGCTGATTGACCCCCAATATCCCCTCGATGAAATTGTCACGACGCTGCTCTATCGTGTCTCACAGGCTCCCTATCGCAAGATCCTCGAGGTGGTGAGAGAATGGACCGAGAAGGAAAAACAGGCGACCATTGAAGTGGCCACCAGACAGCGTGGTCCATATGATGAACTCATCAAAGAGTTCCGCAGCGGCTATGCATTCATATTCGATATCTTGATGGACATTGGTGCTTGGCGAGATATGCACCGCCATCGCCGGTGCCAGCAGGTGCAACAGAACTTCACGACAGTTCATGGGTACGATGTCCCGCAGTCGTTGATCGACGCCGGTTTGGATCAGGAGTACCGGCAGGCCATGGATGCCGTGCGCCAGGATATCGACTCGCTGAGGAAGAAGGACCAAGAAGCTTCACTCTACGCCATTCCGTTTGGCTTCAAAGTCCGGTGCTTGTTTAAGATGGACTATGCGGAAGCGGAATATATCAGCAAACTACGGTCCGGCGTAAAAGGCCATTGGTCGTACCGAACGGTGGCCTGGCAGATGAAGCAACAGCTGGCCAAGAAATTTCCCTTCCTCGGCGAACAAATCCAGGCGACACCACCTGATGTCGAAGACGCGCTGACTCGATAAGATCCTCGTACCGCTCATGCACACCCATCAGGAACAATGCGAAGCCGCCATTATGGCCGGCGCATGGGACACCCTCTTTGCCGAGTCTCTAGCTTGGAGCCGAGATCCGGACGGAGCGAAGGACCCGCGCCCGCTCTTTGCGCGAAATGTGGTGTACCTCGTGCAAGGACGGTTTGCCGAGGCCTGGAAAACCCATGCCCTCTGTCTTGAAGCCCAGGAACACATCGCAGCCGTGGGGAACTGGGTGAACGACCTGCTCAAGCGGCATGGGGACAGCGGCTATGCCCATCTCGTCAAGGGCTTGTTTCTCGCCCAGTCGGGTCAATCCGAACAATCGATGGGACCATACGCGGAAGCCGCAAGACTGCTTCCACAATCTGCCTATCCGCACTACTTTTTGGCACAGATCCACGAACGGGCCGGCCATCTAGAAATGGCGATCAAAGAGTATCGTGAAGCGGTCCGACTGGCTCCGGACTATGCACCGGCACGGATGAATCTGGGTGTGGCCTACCAAGACCAGGGGCGGCTGGAGATGGCCATCAAGGAGTACCGTGAGGTGATCAAGCTTACCCCGAACGATTCAGCCGCGCATTCCAATCTCGGTTGTGCCCTGGCTGAACAAGGGAAAATGGAACCGGCGGTGCAATCATACAAGGCGGCGTTGAAGCTGAACCCCCAGGATGCCGAAGTGCACTTTGCCCTGGGCGGCCTCTACGAAACGCGCGGGCGCCTGGACTTAGCGCAACGGAGCTATCTAGATGCGCTCAATGCCAATCCGGACTTTGGTGCAGCCCACTCTGCCCTCGGGTGGCTCGCGTTAGGGAAACAGCGGCTTCAAGAAGCGGCGGACATCTTCAGCCGGGCACTCAAGTGCAATGAGGAAGACGCCAGCGCCTATCACGGCATTGCCGAGATCTACGCGATCCGAGGCAAACGCCAAAGCGCGATGGAAAACTACACCAAAGCGCTGAAGTACTATCGTGATCCTGAAAAAAGAAATCAGATCATGAATCAGCTATTTCAAGAAGGGCAGGTAGGGGATTGAACCGGGTTCTGCTACCGTGCTCGCCTGATCCGCACAACGCGAAATACAAGCCGTTCTTGACGAGATCCTCCTACCCAAGGTAGCATCCATAACGGATTCGAAATGGAACCTTCAGGGGGGACTATGGCGACCTTGACCATCAAAAATATTCCAGAGCCGTTGGTGAGACGACTGAAACAGCAAGCGGCCGCTCAGCACCGGAGCTTGAATTTTCAAGTCATCTCTTATCTAGAACAGATGACACAGAGTGTGCCGGTCGATGCCGACACGTTGCTGGCACGGGCACGAGCAATTCGCCAAACCCCGAAAGGGATGAAATTGACGGATCGCCTTCTCAATGAGTTGAAGGTGGTCGGTCGGTCATGATCGTGGCGGATACGAATTTGTTGATCTATCTGTATGTCCAGGGAGATAGAACTGAGGATAGTGAGGCTGTACTCAGACGCGATACCACATGGGCGGTTCCGTTGCTATGGCGGTCTGAATTTAGGAATGCGTTGATCGGCCTCGTTCGTAAAGAATTTGTGCTACTGGAAAAAGCCATAGCCATAGTCGACGAAGCAGAGCGATGGTTGGCTGGACGGGAATATAGCGTGATCTCCCGCCATGTACTCACCCTTGCGGAGCATTCTGGCTGTTCAGCGTATGACTGTGAATTCGTGGCTCTTGCTCAGGATCTCGGGGTATCGTTGGTGACGACCGACCAGCAGGTCTTGAAGGCATTCCCCAGCCTTGCAGTCTCACCGCGGACCTTTTTAGGCTGAGCGCGATGGAAAGTTGAAGGGAATGATGCCGGATGATCTCCGAAGAGGAACAGGAGAAAAGCTTCTAGCCAGTGGTTTTAGACGAGATACGCCTCACGACCGACGAGGGACGAGATCTACAGTTCCCGAATCGCGCCCTGCAGCACGGTAATCTGCGTCGTGGGATCGCCCGTCGCTTGCAATTCGTTGCGGATCTGGTCCTTGAGGTAGGAGGAATAGCCGACGCGGTCGATGAGGAAGTCGAGGAAGCGCTCGGTCGGCAACAGACTCTGTTCCTTGAGTTCGTCGATGGTCTCATCACTGACGGGGACGTACGTGCTGCCGATATGGAAGACCACGTTGTAGTGGCGTCCTGTCGCTATCCGCTCGAATCTCAACCCCTTCACAGGCTCCTCCTTACAAGCTCCACAAAGGGTTCCATTCTAGACAAGGTCGAGTTGTGAAGACAAGGGCTTATGAAGGGTTATCGCGGTGGACAGTACCGGCGACGGGCATTTATCATGACGTTCTCCTACGTTAAGAAATAGGCGCAAGAAATCACTTGTCATGACAGCAACAGAACTCATCGAATTCTGGATCGCTCGCCTTGAAGCCGAGCAAGCACGTCTGATTGAAACAGGACAGGATGCTCCGGCCATGGCATCACAGGGCCGACTCGTCAGGACGACCGGCGGGCTGCATCTGTATGAATTTATCGTGCCCGGTGAGGTCAGGCTGCCGATCGACCTTCCGGTTTCCCTTGTCCCTGCCGATGATACGGATACGACGGAGGGAATCATACTGCGGCAAACAGGGCAGTCGCTTCTGGTGCAACTGGTCGATCACCTCGGAAGGGAAGTCCCTTCTAGCACCCTAGTTCCCGACCATGCCGGCCTCGTTGGGACGGCAGCGGCCCGCCTGAAAGAGATTCTGGCAAAGCCTGATCTGTACCACCTTGGGCCGACCGAGCGGTTGGCGGCGCTTCTCCAGATGCCAATTGTGGAAGTAGAAACGTTCTCCGCCAATTCCTCCGTCTTCACAACACTGTGGTCCGATGACCGAGCACTCCGTCGACAAAGGCTTGGGAGCCTGGCGATGGACCTGGTTCGCGCCAACAAGCGTATCCTGTTGCTGAGTCCCGGCCATGACGACAGTGATGAGCTGGTCGGGATGGTGGGGCGGACCATGAAGGCGGGCGGATTGAACCCCAGAACGTGGGTGACGCGATATGAGCTCCCCCTGGTATCGCAAGCCGCCGGTCTTGATCTTCATGAGCTGAGCTTTGAAGCTCAGATGCACCAATTCTACGCTAAATCACAGGGCGATAAAGCTACGTTGAAACGGAAGTACGACCGGTTCCGAGAGTTGACCCCGTTTCTGGCCCAAAAGGATGCGAAACAAAAGGATTTGGACGAAGTCCGGCTCCTGGAGTGGCGTCTGGTGACGCAGTTCCGAGAGCTTCAAGTCAAGCTGGCTGGCGTCGACACCACGCTCAAAGAGTTTGAGACCCTTCCGCTGTTTCAACGTCTTGCGATGCAGACCGTTGGAAAAAATGTGGAGTCGCTCAAGCAGTACCGTGCCCTGTATCAGAGTCAGATGGATCGTCTGGACCGCGAGATCGATGTGGCCAAAGGCAGGATTCAGCAACTTGTTCCGGAAGCGGCGGTGCCTCGAGGGCAGCGTGCGGAGTGTGAGGAACTCAAGGAGCATCTCGCGAAACTCGGTGGTACCAAGAAAGTTCGAGAACTCCTCGCGGCTGAGGAGAATCCGAATCGCCAGGCCTTTGTCCAGAATCGACGGCTGGTTGCCGCAACACCCACGCGAGTCGCGACTGACCCGTTGTTCAGCCGTGTGCGGTTCGATGTGCTCATGGTCGATGAGGCTCCGCAGATCGCCGTGCAGTCACTGCTGGCTGCGGCCGGACTTGTCCGTGAACGCATTATTGTCAGCGGCGATCCACGGGATATCGCTGCAGCCGGGCAATGGGTGATGCCTCAGGCAGGCACCCGGACCGCTTCGGAAACTGCCCCCTTACCGCTTGCTTGACGTGGGTGAGGAGAATTCAGGATAATCCGGCTCCCCGGTTGTTCATCGCATGCGGGGATGTTCAAAAAGGCCGTGCAGCGAGGCCGCAGTGAACGAAGGGTTGAG
>JAHBWQ010000089.1 GCA_019636915.1 Nitrospira sp.
CGCTCTTCTTAACAGCTTCTGCCGCACGATCCATCCGCGCTCGTTGATCCGCCAACCAGGCCTCGGCACCATAATTCGGTGGCACCAACAAATAGACGCCTTTCGCTCCTTCGAAGGCCTTGATCAAAGCGGAGCCATCATCCAACGACGCGACCGCGACTTCCGCGCCTTTCGCCTTCCACGCGGCTCCTTTGTCAGCCGAGCGGACAACGACCCGCACCGGCTGTTTCTTACTCAGCAAGGTGTCCACAACCGCAGATCCCGTATTCCCTGTCGCCCCGATGACTACAAACATGATGATCCTCCTTTGCTTATTGAAACTCGCTATACCCAGCATTCACTGCTACATGATAGCGACGGTGTCATCACTTGTACTCTGCGTCCCGACACGCCGCGTCACTCTCACTCCCGCAACTTGCGTTCCAACTGGATCTCTCCGACGTGATGCGCGCTATGTTGTTGGAATATGTGGAGATTCGATGAATTCATGTCGCCGGTTGGAAAGCAAACCCTTTTAGTCTGGTGTCGACCAAGCGGCACAGTGCCGAATGATCGGCGCCGACCTATCGACCCTCTGCTACGATTGGAGTCATGGCAACTATTCGTTTTCTGATCTGCCTGTTGAGCACTGTAGCCATAACATGGTCGCCTTTCCTACAACCTGTAATGGCAGCAGACGATCTCCCCCGATCCTCTCATATCGGACCATTCCGGGGCCTCCTCACATCTTACGAACGGATTCCGATCGGAACGCTCCTCGCCCACCCTGATCGATATCAGATGAGAGAGATTCGGTTGAGAGGCACGGTGACAGCCGTTCAGACCGAGGTCATCACGAATCGGATGGTCTGCGGTTTCGCACACGAACGCACGACGTTGACCGTCGAAGATGACAGTGGACAGATTGAATTGGTCGAGCGGGGAGCGTGCGGCCAGAACATGGGGCAGCTGAAAGCACCGATGCTGCAGGCCGGTCAACAGATCGATCTGTTGGTGCTGATCAATATCCCAACCGCCCTGAGCACGCTTGGCTTACCCGTAGAGGCCACGATCCGCTTTATCGCCCCGGCGCGGGAGTAAGCGTTGTGTCGCGCACGCCTCAGTGAGAACCTATTTACCTTGCCGACGGAACGAAGTCGTGCGATCTCACAATCCGACCGATTGTATGAGCTTGTCGATAATACCGTTCATCGGCGGTGATCAGCACCGTCCCAGGTTTGTACAATGCCACGGCGTGATACAGCGTATCGAAGACAGGCTGTGCGAGTGAGGCAGAGAGATCACAGGCCTTCTGATAGACCTCACTGTCCGTTATGACCGGCAACTCAAGCGCGTCCAGAAGGGAAACGGCTCGGCGTGCCCGACTAGGATCCAAACGTGCAATGACCGCAGCCACCTCAGCCAGCCAGTGCGGTGGTTGCACGACAGCAAGCCGAGCCTCTTTGATCAACTGGAGAATCTGGAGAGCCTGAAACGAATGGGACTCTTCAGCGCGATCGGCAAAGACCCACTTCACGATCACACTGACATCAAGCACGACCGTCGTCACGGTCGCCCGCGCCTCCTCGCAGCTTGAATAGCCTTCTCAGTCACCCGCCGCGTCTGCTTTCGTAACGACAAGAGCTGATCAACCACCTTGGCTCGACGCTGAAGTCTCCGGCGCTCTTCCACAGCCTGCCGCATGAGACCCGTCAGTACCGCACTCTTACTCTGTCGCCGAAAGGCCTTGTCAAACGCATCTTTCACATCTGACGGGACACTAAAGTTCACGGTGGCCATCGCAGAACCCCCGGTTGTTGAATATTTCAACAACCGGATGGCAGCCATCAATTATGCTGTCAAACACGATGGCATAACGGCATGAGACGTCCTGATTCAGAGACGTCTTTCAGGTGGGTCATCGCGAGCGCAACAGTCTCACGGTTGGCAGGACGCCATGCGAAGGGCCGGTGGGATGGGGCTAAATCGGACTTACTCTTTTGGCCATGCACAATACAAGATCCGACCCCATTACTCGATAGACGAAACTGCCGAACTGAGCCTACTCCTTCGCAGCCTGGACCCAATCCGGAACTCCGTACTGACGCCGCTCTTCGTCGGTCAAGTCTCGACCAATGGCCTTGTGCAATCTAGTAGCAATCTCATCAATTGGTCGGCACACCTCACAGGGCCATAGCCGCGCCGTCCTATCGTCACTCGCCGTCACCACCGTCTTCCCATCCGGTGCAAACTCCGCACTGTTCACCCCTTCCTCATGCCACAGCACGTGCAGCTCTTTACCACTCGCCACGTCCCACAGCCGCGCCGTGTTATCCGTGCTTGCCGTCTGCCCCAAACTGCGCGCTCCAGACCACGCCCTCATGCCCCCGCAGAACAGTTTGGGTAGAGTGGCCGCCGATCGCAGCACGGATAAGTGCCTGGGTTTTATCGATGGGACTGATCTTCCATGCAGTCAGTGCCAGTAATCCACTCTGCACAGGAGAATCGCCGGAAAGGCTTTCTGCCTTTACAGCAAGTTCAGCAGAGATCGCATCGCGTGCCATCCTTCAGCGCGCTGTTTGTTTAGTCGCGAAGGCTCGTCGCTACTCAGCTATCCACTTCTCCACAATGGCTGCCTACTTTTCGTCATCGGCGAGTCTTCGCTGGGCGTTCAGTCCTCGCCTTCTCGTCTTCTGCACGCCGCTTGACTTCCTCGGCGGTCACTCGTTCGTCTTCCGGTCTCAACCTCTCCCTCAATTCCCCCATCCTCTCTTCCAGAGCCCTCTGCCTTTCGATGATTTCAAGGGCCGCTTGAGCCCGAATCCGAGCTTCCATTGTGAGGTAGTACATCGAAGCAGCGAGGAGAATGCACAGAACTGCTATCGCACTAACAACCATGGTAATACGCGTTTTCCGACGACTGGCCACTGCGTATTCTTGCGCCTGCCGCTTCTCTTTCTCGGCTCGCACCAGCTCAGCTTCGGCACGTTCAGCGGCCTCTCGCTGCATCTGCGCCTCGAGTCGCAGGCGTTGGGTGTTTGCCTCCTCCGCTTCGCGCTCTAACCGTTCTTTCTCTGCTTTGGACTGCTGCACACGCGCAAGGCTCTCCTCGATGTACTGATTCACTTCCCTATAATGGACAGGCTCTCGGTAGCGTTTCGCCCAAACCTCTGGATTCCCGCATGCCTTGACCCGTGCACGCCAACGCTTAGCTCGCTCGCTGTCGTATTCATCCAACCAGCCTCCCCCTTCCTTCTGTCTAGCAGCACGATGCTGCCATTCCCTCAGCTCGGCGACATCCACCTCTTCCTCGCCCAACCATTGCCGGAAGAGGCGCCACTGGCGGAAGAGGCTCTCGTGGCTGATGTCGATCATCCTCTCGTCATCGAGCAGTGTGCTCACGGATGGCAGGAGAAAGCCCACCTCCTCCGCGCGAAAGGCTTCGATCACAGACAGCAGATTCTCTCGTTCCTGTTTACCGACCAACTCGACCAGCTGCTTCACCGTCTGCGGCCGACGCACCTCTTGACCATCACGTCGATCGACCAGCGCGAGGAACAGCTGGCGCGAGATGAGCCGTTGCTGTGATGAAAGCGTGTTGTAGATTTGGGAGGCGTGGTTGTCGATTGCATAGGCCAGCCTCGCCTGGTCGACCTGTTCGTTGTGCGAGGCACAGACTGGTTCGAAATCTTCTGTTACAATGTCGGTACGTCCCGCCTCGCGAGCTCTGTTCCACATGCGCAGCAATGCATGCTCCATGATCGGCAGCTCGTCCTCACCCCCCAGCGTATTGACCAGCTTGCTCACCAGCACCGGATCGATCTCTCCACCAACAAGCGAGAGCGGTGAGGCGATGATTGACTTGAGCTGGTCCGGTCCCAGCCGCGGCGTGAGATAGATGCCCCGATTGATCGCCTCGGGCAGCCCGAAAAATGTCACACATTTGCCGAGAAAATCCGACCGCATCGTCATCACGACATAGACGGGCACGTCTTCTGATGCCGAGCGAAGCAGTAGATTGATGAACGATTCGGCTTCGTCGACGTTCCTCTGCCGGTAGCGGAAGATCTCTTCGAACTGGTCCACGACCAGCAGCAATGCCTGGCCGCCGGACGCCGATGTCTTTTGCCGGTACAGTTCAGTCAATGCCAGCGGACTCCCGGCCAGCGCGGCGCTCAGTGAGGCAACCGCATCGCCAGGCTGTTCACTGTCCATCCAGCCCGGTTGCTTCACGAGCTCCTTCGCCAGGTTGGTCAAGGGGGCATCGCCTGGTGTGAAAGTACAGACAGTCCAATCGTAGCCGGGAGACGTGAGCGGGCCACAATGCAACGCCGGGATGAGCCCGGCCCGCACGAGGGATGATTTGCCGGTGCCCGAGGCTCCGAGGACGGCGATGAATCGTTGTTTGCCGTCGAGCTTGGTCAACAACTCCCGGACATGCTGATCGCGCCCGTAAAGCAGGACCGCATCCTGCTCCCCGAACGGACGAAGGCCAACGTAGGGAGATTGCAGGCTGAGGGTGATACGTTTCATGACCCTAGATTCCTCACGAAATCCGCCAGCCGTTGCTCATCAATCGCGATCACCTCATCCGACACAAGACCGATGTCACATCCCGCCGTCCCCGGCGTCAGATAGATGCCCCAGCGCCCAACCGCCAATCGCGATTCCGCGATTTTATTTAAGAACAAGAGTAGCCGCTTGAGCACAACATCTCGCTTGCTGCGATCGGCAAAGACCGTGATACCTGCGTGGCATGGCTTGAGGACTTGGGCGATATCGAGGCCGTTGCTGCCTAGTAACGCAACATCCTGCGACAGGCTACGGACGCGGCAATTCGCATGTTGCAAAAGGGTTCGCAACCTCTGGTTGAGATCAGTTTCTCCGGCGATGTCATCAATGAAGATGAGTTTCTTGTCTACCACGGATGCCTGCTCAGGCTGTGCCGCCTTGCGGTCTCGCTCCTGAGCCTGCTTGATCGCTCTCAGCCGCTCAAGGATTTCTCTCTCGAACGATGTGCGATTGGTCACACGCAAATGGGGTGTATTGAACAACTTGGCATGGCCGGGATCGGTGATGTGACGTGGGTCCAGCAGACGCTCGCACCACTGGAGCATCGGCAGCTTGGCCGAATCAGCCCCCTCGAACTGCAGCTGAGGCAACGGCGCAGCGAAACCTTTGCCGGTGCGTCCGATGGTAGGCGAGAGCATTTGGACAAAGAGATGAGACCGGGCGAGATCGCGTGCAAACTCGGTCTTGAACTCCTCCGGAGACAAACCGACATAATCCCCCTCCGGCAAGACCACCACCCCTTCCGGCTCCAATGCTGCCTTGACGGCACTGCGCGTCGGGACCAGATCCTCTGTCGTATCAGCCAAGAGGATCGTGCCCAAGACCGGCTTTGCACTTTTCAGCAGAGCGACTGGTTGTGAAGCTGCCGGCTGCACGGCAACGGATACCGAAAGCTGGTCCCCCTTCAACATACGGAGCCGCGAGTCGATCGCGTTCCTCAGCTCGTGGAGCTTTCGCCAGTAATGCCGCTCGCTCTCAGGCCCACTCTCTTGCGGAGAAGGCTCACCGGCCAGCAACGGGGCCAAGGCATCGGCCGGCTTGTGCCAAAACTGTGCGTGGATGAGGCGCTTACGGAGGTGCTGGATGTTCGTCGGGACCTTAGTAAATGTCTCGAATGGGAAGAGCTCAACGACGAAGACATCGGCCGGTCTCTCGGGATCGTTCGCATGGGTGCGGATGAAATAGTCCAGCTCCTTCCCGCACCACTCAGACTCTATGTAGTTCTGGGAGAGGAGCAGCAGAAGGAGGGTACTACCCTTGACCTTCGCAACGAGGTCGTCGCTGAAGACAGCACCCGGCTTGAGTTGATGATCGATGAAGAGGTTCTTGCGTAAATGGCCTGGTCCGGTGTTCAGGTTGTGGGCGAGCGTCGTCACCCAGCCGTACTGTGTAACGGAGCCGAGCGGTTTCTCGTTATCCGCATGGGCATAGCTGACGAAGACATCGTAGGGCTGTGCAGACCCGTCCGGCACGCCACCCCTCCCAGGACGTTACGTAGGGCAGCAAACGTACCATTTGTACTGGTCGGATGCAAAGCGGGATGAAGAGGAGTTTTGACTCACACTCTCAAATATGAGATGCCCTTCCGGCAGAATGGGGTCGACAGGGAATGGCTCAGGCCATCCTAAGAAGAGTTGAACGGTTCATTGATCTCTGCGATCACCTGACACACCGGGCCATACGGCTTTAGCCCTGAATCTGCCGTGAGTAAACGCAGGTGTTCGGCATGGGCTTGTGCCAACAGGATGCGGTCGAAGGGGTCACGATGATGGAGCGGCAACCGCTCAAGAGCCAGCGTGTGCGGCACTGACACCGGCAATTCTTGAAAACCACTCGCCGTGATTTTGGCGGCGAGTTCGTCTGGATCGGCAACAAGCTTCTTCACTTGAATCTTAATGACCATCTCCCAGAGTGAGGCGGCACTGACATAGACGATCGGCGTGGTTTCGATCTGGTGATAGATGCCTTTCGGAAGTCGTGGGGACTGCACCACAAACCACAAGTAGACATGGGTATCTAACAGGAGATTCATACCCCATGCTCGAAGGCAGCCAGCACCTCCGCTGATAACGGCTCATCAAAATCGTCCGCAATAGTGACACGCCCTTTTAAGAGACCGGGACGACGGACAGGAACAGGCGGATCAAGCGGTCCAAGCTGGGCGACGGGCGTTCCGTCTTTGCAAATCGTGATCCGCTGACCTTTCGCTACAGCAGCCAAGAGTTTTGAAAAATGGGTCTTGGCCTCATGAATATTGACGGTCTTCGTCGTAGATTTCATCAACTCCCCCATGCGGACTAACATTAGTCTACTTGTGCCCACAGGAGTAGTCAACTCAATCGCCTCCACATGTCCAGCCACGCTAGAACTGTCAGTTTGTTCTCTCAGTGGTAAAGACCTCTTGCCAGACCAATATGGGAATACCTACCCGTTAGGCCTGAGACATGCCATGCTCATATGAACTCTAGGTATCGGAAGCTGCCTGGCGAGAATGCGATCTAGGATGATGAGTGAGGTTAGGATCTCAACGGTTTGTGTACCTACTCCCACCCGCTGACTTCGTAGCCTTTATCTCTCAAACACTTCGTCACGGCGTCGGCATAGGTAGGATCCGGCTCTAGCGGTTTGAACGTTCCGCCGAGGAGTCCAACGGTGAATCCGATTGCACTGCCGGCGGCAGCTCCGATCGCGATTCCGGCGAATCCTCCGACCACCCCAGCCGATGCACCGACCGCACCACCCAACGTGAGCCCCAGCACCGCCCCGGTTGCTGCATTGGTGCTTTGGTTGGTTCCGTGCCGCAATCCAGCTTGTGCAGCGCGCTGCTGACAGGAGTCGATCTCCTGTTGAGCCACCTGCCTGCCGTACATGTGCAGTTGCTTATTGGATCGTAAGATAGGCTGCGGCCCGGTACAGGCGATAAGGCTGATGAGGAGCATACACACCATCAGCCATTTCCAGGCCCGATTGATCACGACAAATCCTCCGAGGGTGTTCCAGCCAGCTCCTCACTTCTCACCCTTCAAGAAAAATGTCGAGAATTTTTCAATTGTGCACAGCCCGGGAAATCTTTTCAGAATCCCGGAACCATGCGTCCACCACGGTCCGGCATGCAGGTGTGACTCCTCCCATTCTTGTTCCCGTCCGCAGAGACCGGATGACCGGACACTCAACTGCGCGCATTGTCCGAGCACACGTTTTCTTCTACTCTTCTCTCTACCGGATCGAGCATCGAGGTGGTTTCCATTGCGCGCATCATCGAATCCTCACTCCGCTCGTCATCACACGGAAGCGCCTCGGTGGATGATCCACTGCGCGCATTGACCGACCACCGCCCATAATCGCCCTTCTAAATAGTACTTTGCGTGGGCGGGCAGCGAGCAAGGAGCATCCGCCGAGATGCTTCCACACTCCCCCCCTTCACTGCCATCCCGTCACGTCATATCCCTTCTCTTGCAAACAGCGGTCGACGAAGCTCGTATACGCCTGATTGGGCTGAGAAGGACCGGCAACCGCATAAAAAAGTCCGGTTAAGAGACCCCAGACCGCGCCGCTGGCTGCCCCGACCATCGACCCCAAACCGG
Source organism: Nitrospira sp. (assembly GCA_019636915.1). Classification (GTDB taxonomy): domain Bacteria; phylum Nitrospirota; class Nitrospiria; order Nitrospirales; family Nitrospiraceae; genus Nitrospira_D. Next base: position 8,136 of record JAHBWQ010000089.1, read on the forward strand.
CGGATGCGCCGGAAATCACCGCGCCCAATGCCCCGCTCGCAGCACCGGCGCCGGCACCGACGGCCGTATTCGTCGCCACGCGCCCAGCCTTGCCGCTGCTTTCCTCCGCACCAGCCGACTCTGCCATGGCCTTGCACGCTTCGATATCCTGCTCGGCAGCTTCTTTTCCTACCGATTGCAAATGTGCGTTTGGATACAACACCGGACGTGTACCGGAACAAGCCGAAAGCGTCAGCACGACGAAGACGGCACTCAGCGTTACCCCCTTCATTTCTTCACCGTTCCTTTCGAGTCATGTGGCAGCAATCGAGCCACCAACACCTCTGCTGTGACTCCCTGGACGCACAATCGCTTCCGTCGAGTCTCCGCTCCGCCGTGAATCTGAATCTGCGTTCGAGCAAGAGAGCACCGGTCGGCGATGAAGCGGATCAGCTCTTCATTGGCGGCACCCTGAATCGGGCGAGCCGCGACACGGATCTTGATCGCATCTCCGTGTATTCCGACACATTCTGTTCGTGACGCGTTGGGTTGAACATGCACGGTCAGGAGCACGCCGCGCTCACTGTCTCGTGCAATCACAGGCAGGACATCCGCATGACATGACGACTTCAGAAGATGGCTTTGACAAGTTCGAGGATCGCCCGCTGCATATCCGCATCATCGGTAATCGGACGGGCAACGGCAACATCACAGGCTCTCGCCGGTGAAACCCCCTGCTTGATCAATGTCCCGGCATAGATCAAGAGTCTGGTACTGACTCCTTCCTCGAGCCCGTGATTTCTGAGATTGCGGACTTTTTGACCGAACTTGACGAGATGTCCCGCAATCGTCGGCTCCACTCCGGCTTCACGCTGAATCACCCGTGATTCAATGTCCGGAGCGGGATAATCGAATTCGATCGCCATGAATCGCTGCTTCGTGCTTTGTTTCAAATCTTTCAGCACGCTTTGATACCCAGGATTGTAGGAAATCACCAGCATGAAGTCGTCGGCAGCCTCCACGATCTGGCCCTTCTTTTCGATCGGGAGCACGCGTCGGTCATCACTGAGGGGGTGGATGATGACGGTCGTATCCTTCCTGGCTTCGACCACTTCGTCGAGGTAAACGATAGCCCCATGCTTCACCCCGACGGTCAATGGCCCGTCCATCCAGACCGTCTCTTGTCCCTTGAGGAGATACCGACCGACCAAATCTGACGCCGTCAGATCTTCATGACAGGCTACCGTGATCAGCGGTCGACCGAGCTTATAGGCCATGTACTGCACAAACCGGGTCTTCCCGCAGCCGGTCGGCCCCTTGAGCATCACCGGCAGATTTTGCTCAGCTGCGATGGAAAACAGACCGACCTCCCCGCAGACCTCGGCATAAAACGGCTCCTGCACAATCCGATACTGCGCCACATCAATTTCGCGTACCTGTTGCATCACTTCACGACCTTCGATTTGGGATGACAACCGGGAATCACCCGATTACAGGTGGTCAATCGCCCATCACCATAAACGGAACAAAGTGCCGATATCAAGCGATGAGGCGCCAGGGTCGACTCGCTACGCGACCTTTTTCCCGTCGAGCACGTCTCGGACTTTTTGGGTGAGGGCATTCGGCGTAAACGGTTTATGGAGAAAGGCCGTGTCCCGCTTGCCCCCTCCCTGGTCAAACACCGGATGGTCGGGGTATCCGGACATGTACAACACCTTGAGCTCCGGCCGCACCACCGTCAACTTCTCCGCCACCTCCGGCCCACTCATCTGTGGCATCGCCACGTCAGTCAAGAGAAGATGGATCGGCCCCAAATATTTGGCACCTGTCAGAAGCGCCTCGATACCGTGACGAGCAACCAACACCTCATAGCCGCTGAGGCGGAGGGTCTCTTGCACAAGACCGCGAACCGAGGGGTCGTCCTCGACGACCAGAATGGTCTCCCGACCGATCGCTCGGCTGATCAATCCACTGACGCTCGGAGCCGCGTGGACGGCCTCGTTCACTTTCGGGAAATAGATCTTGCAGACGGTTCCCTGACCCATCTTGCTCTCAATCGCGATCGTTCCGCCGCTTTGCTTGACGATCCCGTAGACCGTCGACAACCCAAGCCCCGTCCCTTTTCCCTTTTCTTTCGTGGTAAAAAACGGCTCAAATAGATGGGCTTGCGTTTCTTCACTCATACCATGCCCGGTATCCTTCACCTCGAGCAACACGTAGGCACCCGGCTCAAGCATCACCGTCTGACGTCGGGATCCTTTCCCGATGGTGACGTTTCGAGTCTGAATCGTCAGCTTCCCGCCCGTCGGCATGGCATCCCGTGCATTCACGGCCAGATTCATGATCACCTGCTCGATCTGTCCGGGATCCGCCTTGATGGCCCAGAGCTTCTGATCGAGATCCGCGGAGAGCTCCACGACGTCCTCGCCCAGGAGCCGCCGCAGCATCCCATCCATATTCATGACAAGCGCATTTAGATCCAGGACCTTGGCCGCCACAAATTGTCGCCGGCTGAACGCCAAGAGTTGGCTGGTTAAACCTGCCGCCCGATCGGCGGCCTTCTTCACTTCGTCCATCTCCCGCCGCGCAGGATCCCCGAGCGCCAAGCGACTCAGAATCAATTCGCTATAGCCGCGAATGACCGTCAGCAAATTGTTAAAATCATGGGCCACGCCGCCGGCAAGCCGTCCGACCGCCTCCATTTTTTGGGACTGCCGGAGTTGCGCCTCTGTCTGGCGTAATGCCTCCTCGGCTCTCGTCCGCTCCCCAAATTGCCCGATCTTCAACCCGACATCGGCGATCATACTGATCAACTCAGGATCCGACTCACGAACCTGATGACTGAAAAACTCGATCACCCCCTCGATGTCCCCACCGATCCGGATCGGAAACCCAAAGGCGCTCCGAACCCCCGTCTTGGCAGCCAAATCGGCACGAACAAAGGTGGGATCCACCGACACATCCCTGATCCAAACCGGACTTCCGCTTTCTAAAATCTTGCCTGGTAATCCGATCCCTGGCTTAAAGACCTGGGACTGCACCTCGGTGATGAATTCATCGGTCGTACCCGTTGCCACCTGCCAATAGTTGAGGCAGCGCAACGTGCCTGACTGTTTCTCCAGTCTCCAAAATACCCCGAGATCCCATTCGAGACTCTCACCGACTGCCTGAATAATTTTGGGAACCGCTTGCTCCAGGGTGATCGATTCGGAGAGCACCCGCGTCACGGCATATTGGGAAGCCAGACGCCGCTCGGCTCGACGACGATCCGTGATATCGCGCACGAACGCGCTGAAGATGTAGGTTTCCCCGATCCGCGCCGGTGAGACGGCAAGCTCCACCGGAAACTCATGACCATCACGATGCCGTGCTGCAATTTCGATCCGCCGATTCAACACCGGACCGACTCCGGTCTTCAGATATTCGCGAACCCCGCTCGCGTGGGCCTCCCGGTCACGTTCCGGAATAATGGTCTCAGAGAGCGGCCTCCCCATCGCCTCTGCCCTCGCCCATCCGAAGATGGCCGTGGCCTGCGCATTCCACTCCGTCACGATGCCGGCCGCATCGATCGTAATCACCCCATCAAGAGCCGTGTCGACGATCGCCCGATTCCGTTCCTGGCTCTGCAGCAACGCCGCTTCAGCGGCACGCGCCCATGCGCTTTCCTGCTGAGCTTGCCGATATTCTGCCCGCAATCGACTGGTCGACCAGAGCAACAGCAGCAAGAGAGGAAGCCACACGGCAGCGACGATGCTCCGTTCCACACGGGCGAGCATGAAGGTTCCCACTCCAAGCGTGGCCAACGTGAGAAGGACCATCACAAAGGTGATCCACTCATACCGTCGAGCCGTCGAGGTTGTTCGCTCTTCCGAATGCGTCATGTGGTCGTCCTTGTTGCGATCCAGGTCGTCAAGACTGTGGTCGGGTGATAGGCCAACTTCGCCGCACGCAAGCCTGGAAGCCCGGCATCATCCATGGTATTGATCGAAACCGCTCCATGCGCCGACGCCGTGCGACAGGTTTCTCGGAAGACCCATTGGGCGAGACCTGGAATGGATCGATCCGCAACCTCCAAGAGAACACACCACGTCCGGGGAGTCAGCGCGTACCCAAAGGTATAGGCAACGAGCTCATTGTTCACTCTGAACACCGTACCGGACACCGCAATCCGATCATGCTCCTGAAACACCAATCGATGGGCCGGTTCGGCATCCTCCAGCAACAGTGTTCCCAGCTGATCCAGATTATCCTGACGTTTCTGCGCCGCCCATCGTCGATAGAGCCCCTCACAGTCAACCTGATCCGATGCACGATAGGGTTCGATCAGGATCGCCTGCTCCCTTGCTGCACGATTACAGAGCGCCCGATGAGACTTGTACGAATCCCCGGTCAAGGTTGCCAGCGCCGCAGCGGAATACAGGTAGTCCCCTTCTTTCGAACGGAATTGGATCCCCTCAACACGTATGTTCGATTTTTGTGAATCCATCACATGTTCGATGCGGCTCACCGGTGAGGAGCCGTTCCATCGCTGCATCAGCGTAAAGGCCTGGTCCACCGCCTGATCCAACGAACCTGGGCCAAGCGGTGGAAGGGGCATGAACCATCCATCCGGCGACTGAGCAAACAGGAACCAGGTGCCGTTCAATTCCATCCACCAATAGGAGAGAACCGAGGTCCACATGTAGTGGTAGGGGAAAGCAAATGCTGCCGGCCTGTCCGCAGCAAGCACGTGAGCACGTTCCACGGCAGCGGCAAATGCCGGCGCATCCGCCGGGGTGAGCGGACGGAGTCGAGGATCGGTTCGCTGCTGCGTTAATCGAGTCGTCAGATGGGGAAGCTTGCTGAGAACAATCACATCATCTTGGAAACGACCGATCAGCCGCGGATGTGCGACAAGTTGTTCGATGATCGCTTCGCTCCTCAACCACTGCTCGACTTGCTCGGCACAAATCCGAACCGAACGAGACGGCTCGTCTCTCATGAAGGGACATTTCGTATCCCACCCAAGAAGCACGTCCTGGCCGGATTCGTCCCACATCAAGGCCAATGGGTACAGCTGACAATCCAGTGGCCGTTGCTCATAAATGCCGCATCGACCTGACTGCGCATCAAACGCGGGGCAGAGATATCCTTCGCCGTCTGAGCTTTTGACGAGATTGATCTGCGAACCGGACTTGTTTGGGAAGCTTGCAGGCGGGAGGCCATGCGCGACCGCTTGAGTGATTTCGTGGTCCGTAAAGTAAGGGCGAAGAAAACTGTCGACCTCCGGGAAGCGGCAACAGACGTCGCAGCGGAAACAGGCCGCCCCCGGCACGACTTGCGGCAGAGCCCTTACCATTTGTTTGGAATCCGCTGCAATAAGATCCATCGGGTCCCAATCATACGACGCATGCTGAAAGGTAGCAAGAACGGTTCCCATCCGACCAGTGAGCTGCCTTTTCTCATCGCATCAGACCCCGGACAGGCCGGCCACTTGTCGACCTGCGTTGTGCATGGTAGCATCTGGCCCGTTGGAGCGAGGAAGATCTCTCCTGCGCTCTTGATCGAAGGGCACCCAGTAGGACTCGTTCAATTGCTACCGACTGCCTCTCCCTGCGCCGAGCTCACAACCGAAGCAGCACGTGATCGCTGTGTCGCCATTCGCACGCAGTTGTCGCAAGCCAACCTCTTTGGATCTCCATCCGCTGACCCCGGATCGCACAAGGCGACGACGCAGCAGGCCACCACGACGTGGCGGGTGAGCCCCTGTCCGTTTTATTTGTCTGCTGATCAGCTGCAATTCTTCACCGCATTGGGACCACAGCTGCTCTCCTTCTATCGGGCCCTGAACCAACTCTATAGCGAGAGCGTCAAAGGGAGACAACCGGCCTGGGTGGCGGCCTCGCTCGATCAAGGAAAGCCAGAAGCCCTGGTACAGTACAGTCGGATGAAACGGTTGCGTGACGAACTGCCCGCCGTCATCCGTCCCGATGTCATCCCCACAGAAGACGGCATGGTGATCACCGAGCTGGACTCCGTTCCTGGTGGGATTGGGCTCACTGCTTGCCTGACTCAGATCTATGATGATCTTGAAGATACCCATGCCGGTCTTGTCGGAGGACGAGAGGGGATGGTCCGTGGGTTTGCTCGTATGCTGCGAGCCATTCAACAGCAGCGCGAAGGATGCATTGCCATCCTCGTTTCGGAAGAGTCTAAGGACTATCGTCCAGAAATGTCGTGGCTGGCCGCTCAGCTCCGAAAGGAAGGCATCGCCGCTTGGTGCATCGAACCGCGTGAGGTGATCTTCACGGAAGAAGGCCTTCGATTGCGTACCGACGGGAAGGAATACCCCATCGCTGTCGTCTATCGGTTTTATGAACTGTTCGACCTGTTGAATATTCCCAAGGCCGAGCTTGTCCAGTACGCCGGGAAAAAAGATCGGGTCGCCATCACCCCTCCCTATAAGCCGGCGCTTGAGGAGAAATCCGCCTTTGCGCTCCTCCATCATCCCATCCTGAGCCGATTCTGGGAACAATCACTGGGGTCCGACTGCTTGCGGCATCTGCAAACGATCATGCCCAAGACCTGGCTGCTCGACCCCACTCCGCTTCCGGCCATTGCCACGATCCCCAACCTGCACGTGGGAGGGCACGCCGTGGCACAATGGACGGCTCTCGAAGGGGCAACCCAAAAGGAACGCCAGTTCGTCATCAAGCCGTCCGGATTTTCCGAACTCGCGTGGGGAAGCCGAGGGGTCTCGATCGGACATGATCTGTCTCAGGCCGAATGGAGCCAGGCGCTTCGCAACGCACTCGCCGCCTTCCCGACGACGCCCTACATCCTGCAGGAGTTCCATAAGGGACGATTGTTTGAGATGGATTTTATGGACGACGACCGCCAGACTCTGATTCGCATGTCCGGTCGCGCACGCCTGTCTCCCTATTACTTCGTATCCGAGGGAACCGTCGAGCTCGCCGGAATTCTGGCCACCGTCTGTCCGGCGGACAAGAAGATTCTTCACGGAATGAAGGACGCCATCATGGTTCCCTGTGCCGTGCGATCCGCCGGCTCTTCTCAAAGACCCCTATCCATACAACAATGAGGAGTCGGCAGGATGGTCAACATGTCATTCCAGCAAGACCGCAGCGAACGAAGAGGCGAGGCGTATTTTTTCGTACGTTGAGCCTCTGAGGCGAAGCGAGAACGAAGCTGGAGGACTTTTTCAACATCCTGCCAAATTGGGCGTTTCACTTTCTCACTTTTCCTGGTAGCCTTAGACGACGATGGCCATGACCCTCTATCATGTCGACTGGTGCCCGGACTGCATTGTGGTTCTGCGCAAGTTGGCCGACTTGGGACTACCCTATGACCCCGTCATTGTGCCGGACAGCCGGCGCATGCGCACACAAGTATATGACGTCTCCGGTCAGTATTATGTACCAGTCCTCAAGGACGGCGATCTGGTTCTAACGGAAACTGAAGATATTCTGGCCTATCTGGACGAGCGTGCCCAAGCGGGCAACGCGGGCGCTCCGACAACCACCCAGTTTCAGTCGCAAGCCCGTACCACACCAGAGGCACCACACCAAGACGACGAACATCCTTCTTGTCGGCTTAAGTAATCGACGAAGGTCAACCTATGGAAGACTGGCAGCAAGTCCTCGCCAAAAGTATCGTGAAGCCCAAAGATCTCGCCAAGCGGTTCGGCCTCGATGAACAAGAGGTCGAAGCCATTGTCGGCCCCTACCCCATGCGCATTACCCCGACTGTCCTTGAGACGATCCGGTCAAAGGATGATGCGATCTGGAAACAGGTGGTCCCCGATGCGGCCGAATTAGATGACATCGCAGCGGACGACGATCCGCTCGAGGAAGACCTCATGAGCCCGGTTCCCCACCTCGTGCATCGCTACCCGGATCGCGTGCTGCTCATGGTCACCAACCAATGTCCGATCTACTGTCGGTTCTGCACCAGAAAGCGACTGGTTGGGAAACCGGGGTTTCTCAAGAAAGGTGAACTGGACCGCGCCATCCAGTACCTGCGTGAGCACAAT
>JAHBWQ010000009.1 GCA_019636915.1 Nitrospira sp.
GTCATGAACGTGCACACCAGTATGGGTACGAAATCAATGAGCTGTCGTATGCAGGCAGGGCAAGAGCCGGCGTTGGGTCAACCCACGATAGTGGTGAACAGAGAGGCTGTCCTTCTCTCACGACTGAGAACGGGTGAGGAAGGGGCGTTCGATGAGCTTGTGAGACAACACCACGGTGCATTGATCAGAACGGCCATGGGGTATGTGGCCGACCGGGAAGTGGCGGAAGAGGTCGTCCAAGACACATGGATGGCGGTCATCGAGGGGTTGGATCGTTTCGAAGGACGATCGTCGTTGCGCACCTGGATCTTCGGCATCATGATTCACAAGGCCAAGGATCGCGGGGGGCGGGAGAAACGGCATGTCACTTTCTCCGCCTTTGAATCTGTTGCCGATGAGGGCGACGACATGATCGATCCCTCTTGCTTTCACCAGTCCGGCGAATGGATCGGCCACTGGGCCGTTCCGCCGCAACCATGGGACGATCAGACACCGGAGAAGCTTTTGGCGTCGCAACAGGCCGTCAACGCGATGAATCGAGCCATTGAATCGTTGCCACAGACGCTGAAAGAAGTACTCATCCTACGCGACGTCGAAGGGGCTGAGGCCAAGGAAGCCTGCGAAATATTAAAGATTACCGAAACGAACCTCTATGTTCGTCTCCACCGGGCAAGAGAGCGGGTACGGCAGGCGGTAGAGACCTACTTGGGGGGCGAAAAACTGCCGTGTAAGAAAATGCCGTTAAAGCCGACTCAGGATTAGGCAGTGAAGGGGAGGTGGTAATGGCACAGGAAGAGCGGGGACAGATCGACCCAGAGATCACCTGCCAAGAGTTGGTGGCGTGGGTATCGGCCTACCTGGATGACCATGTTGGTGATGAGCGAAAGCGACAAATTGTGCTGCACTTAGCCATTTGTGCTGGCTGCGAAACTTATGTGAGACAGATCGCCACGGTCCGGCATATGGTCCGGGCGCTACCTCAGGCAGAAGATGAACCGGTAGACCATCATCGATTGCGAGAGGCCTTTGTTGCTCGGGCAAGCCGCCTACGATCCGGTAGCTGAATATCCCCGATTGTAAGATGCATGCTGTGTCTCTGTGCATTGTGTGATCTCTCGCTGAGATTGACGTCACACATTGGTACGGCGGCTACTGTGCTTATGGCATGGCCCCCAACGGGTATAAGGCCAGGATCGATCCAGCGGCCTTTAGCGTGGTCCATGGTACACTGTATCTCAATTATAGTGAGGCTGTTCGGACGAGATGGCTGCGGATGTTCCGGGGTATATCCAACAGGCCGATGCCGACTGGCCGGAGGTTCAGACACAGACAAGAGTGTGGGACGAGTCGGATGTTGTGTGTTCACAAGGTGAATCCACCATTCACAATGAGGAGGTTCTCAATGAAGAAGATGATCACAGTGGCAGCAGTGGCCGGTCTGATGTGCGCCGGGACGGTGTCCTTCGCCGGTGAGATGAGTTCGATGGCGAATGAGATGAAAGGTGAAATGAAGCACGATATGGATGCCATGAAAGGAGAGATGAAGGCCGGCACAGATGCGATGAAAGGAAAGCCTGGTGCGATGAAGGATGAGATGAAAGGGGACATGAAGGCCAAAACAGATTCTATGAAAGCGTCGAAGGATGCGATGAAAGACGAGATGAAGGCCGGCAAGGATGCGATGAAAGGAAGTCTCAAGGGAGCCATGGGCTACTAAAACCACCATCCCGACGATCCCTTTGTCTATCGGCCTGCAACTCGATAATCGGAGCTGCAGGCCGTAGCATTTAGATCACCCTAATCCATCGTCCACTCGAAGGTATACGTGCCCCTGTGAGGATAAAGAGAAGATAATAGCCTGGAGGTGCAATGTTCCCGTTAGGTGGCGCCTGTACCTGCACCGCCGTGGCGGTATTGCCAAGGCGAACACATTCAACAAGCCGCTGGGATTGGTTCCAACCATGTGTCACCGCTCCAGGGCGTAGCAGCACCACCTCGGTAATGCCAGCCGGGGTGGGCGTCTGGATATCGAAGGAAGTTCCGTAGCCTACACTGGTCGGAGCCGCTGAAATCTCGGGACGCGCCAGCGGATAATACCAGGGGAAGTAGCGCTCGTGCGCGGTCGTTTCCCCGGACTTCCAGGCCCCAGGCCTGTCGCCACCCATCAGCACACTGCCGTCTGCCAGCAGGATTGCCGCAGAGTGATAGCCGCGAGGGATCGACATGGTTGCACACAACTCCCAGCCGGCTCCTGGATTGCGTGGGTCGAAGATTTCGGCCGGGCCGCCGTCCATGCCGTCGATGCCGCCAGCGAGGAAGATCCGGCCGTCAGGTAACAGGACCGTGTTGACTTGGTGCATGCGCGGCCGGTTTAGGTTGGGGAGTGCGGTCCATGCCGGGGTTGCGACTGAGAGGTCGATGATCTCGGCCGTTTGCTGCGCCGGTGCCGGATCCCCGCCGGCAATGAGTACCTGCGGGGTATAGCTTGGTGGTCGAAGCGGTAATAGCACGGATGTACCGCGTTCACCGCCAGTGCTGCGGTTGCCGGCGATTGTGGGGAACGATTCCACATTCATCACCCCGGTAGTCCAGTCGAAGCGTTGCGTGGGCTCGTGCGGGCCGGCAATGAACAGCTTTCCGCTAGGAAGTTGATAGGTCCACGGGTAGTACTGGTGATGTGCCATGGTGCCGGGTGTGGCAACGGGGGGAGCCCAAGTCCCTGTGGAAGGGTCGAAGATCTCAATTGACTTGGATGCCGAGCCGAACAAGGTCATCAACTTGCCGTCGGCCAGCGTTAGCGTGGTTGAGTAGAAGCGTTCGTCGGTGGTGGGTACCACGCGTGACCACTGTAACGTGGCCGGGTCGAAGGAAAAACTCTCGCGCGGCGTGAATCCACCATGCACCAGTACGGTTCCTGCCACGTCGTTGATGAATGCGTGTTCGGCCGACCAGATATTGGCCATGGGTCGGCTATGCAAGGGTATGGTAACGTCGAATGGTTGGTTGGGCGGTGTCACCAAACTACCGGCTGCCGTGCTGTAGTCCCATACCCGGCTCAGGTCGTCTCTTGTATCCCCATAGCCGAAGAGCAGCACGCGCTGCGTATTGGGCAGCAATATCGCATGCATCATGCAGACGTCCGTCGCGCCCGGGACGAGTTCCCACTTACCGCAGTTGAACTCCTCACAGCGGTGGTCGTCAACCGTCGGGCATGTATTGCTACCATCGTCCAGCGCCAGGCCGCTCTCGGCTCTCAACCGCCGAGCTTGGTCGGCCGTCAGCCATACCGTCTGCTTCGAGCGCACGAGGCCAGCCAGACCCTGCATCATGTGCATCTCGACATGGCAATGAAACAGGAAGTCGCCGCGTAGGTGATAGGCACGTGCGTCACGCGGACGGTGCTTCGGGTCCTGTGTAGCCGCGATATCGGCCGGCAGTAGGATGACTGGTGGCGCTGTCGTTTCAACCACGAATGATTCCGCAGGTCCGATGCTGCGTGAATCGATCGTTTCGTTGGCGAATTTCCAGCGCTGTCCATGCACATGGAAATTGTGCCAGCCCACGCCAAGATCAAGATTAAACACGTACCAGTGGATGGTTTGACCGGCATGCGCAACGATGGTGGGGGTATTACCGATAAAGGAGCGTCCGTTCAGGCAGAGGCTCGGCAACCCTGCGCCGTTTTCGGTCACAGTGTGAGTGTGCACGGTGCCCGCGGTCCAGCGCACTTTGCCGCCTGGCTGGATGTGAACTTCGAGCGGATCAAACCTCATATTCATCGGGTCGGCGTCGATGATGGCGACCACGGCTTCGGCCAATCCGCCGGGCTCGACCACTACGGTACCCTGCATCGATGTATGGATCTCACAGTGGTAACCAAAGGTTCCCGCTGCTCCGAACACCACCTCGAATGGTGCATCACCGGGGGAGAAAGGACTCTTGTTGAACGCGGCTGCGCCTTTGACCTTGCTCATCTGGTGAATGAACATGGGTACGTGCAAGATTTCGGTATGCGGTGGTCGGTGATGCGCATAGTGTAGCTGCGACCATTCTTCGAGGAAGTCGCGTCGGGCACGCAGGTCAAAGTCTATCGGGCCGGTCAAGACATGACCAACGCCATGCTCATGCCCACCGTGGCTACCCAAAAGGACAGCAGCGGGGGCTGGCGCATCGTGCGCAACCGGTTCAGTGTCTCGATCGTCTCGTTCATGGTCATCATGATCGAGTTTCAAGTCTTCGAACTTGGATTTGAGGTAGCTTGCCACCATCGGCGGAAGCACCATGCGATGCGGTGGACGATGCGCTCTTGGGAGCACGACGATGCCGCCGAACAAACCACGGTTTATGCTCTCGGCAATGTGGCGTGCGTGGTCATGGAACGGCCATGCACCCTTCATCTCATCAGTGATGGTGAAGTGGTAGACCCAGTACTGTCCGGGACAGATCTTGTCGGAACGGCGGCCGTCGGTGCTCTGGGTGCCGAAGGGCCATGAGCCATCTGAGTCAATGCCGTAGCTCAGCCCGTGAACATGAAAGCTGTGCGGCATGGTGTCGCCATTCACCACCTTAATGTGAAGATGATCGCCAGGGTGCGTGTAGATTACGGTGCCGGGAACCCGATGCGCGAAAACCGGCTCATTGATGTCGGTGAGTACCAACTTGTCGGGTTTCGGAAGGAGGTATCCGGGGTCAAGATACTCACGGTAGATCAAGGCAGTCAGTCGACGCGCATCCACTTCGGCCAGAGGAATGGTTCCGTCTTCATGTCCGGGGTTGCGCATACAGTCGCGTCGGTAGTTGGCCGCAGCATGACCGCTTGGCTCGACGGGGCTATACCCGGGAAGCTGTTCTATCTTTAGATAGATGTTTCGTATCGCCATGGCTGGCCCTCCCGTTGAAGGCACTGATGGGTGTAGATGCTATTTTCCGTAACTGCTTCGCGTTCAAGAGTGACGTCTAGCGCGAGATGTGGTTACGGTTGGTGGTTTCTGATAAAACCCTAATTCAGAAACAGCAAGTCGGGTGCCAATTTTGAGCATGCGAATCGAGCCATAGGATGCCAACAGGGTAACCCCTTTACTTTCAATGTTGTAAGTTATACGCATACTCTGAGCCGTATCTCCTGATAGTAGACGGATGTATCAAAAGAGATTCATGGGGTGAATCGAATTTGATACAAGAGATGAACCATCAGCACAGTGAACCAAACTTCAGATACTGCCCCATTTCTTTCTGCAGTCCCCGGTCCATTCGCCTGTAAGGAACCAGGACCATCTCTGACTACCCGCTAGGCGTTCTATTTTGTGAGGGGGTGGGTCTATGGCGGTGCGAATTGAATCGACAGATGAGGTGTTCAGACAGGGGGAGAAGCCAGGGCCGATGGCTGACACATCCGCATCGGACTTGCCTCTTGTGAACGATCAAACGGTTGGGTTGTCTCCTTCTCTTGAACGAGTCTATCGTCATCGCCTACTGGTGCGGATCAGCCATTGACTGAACGTGCCGTTCCTGATCATTCTGATTATGAGCGGCCTGCAGATTTTTAATGCGCACCCGGCCCTCTACTGGGGTGATCGGTCTGATCGCGACCGGCCACTGCTCTCCATTCGTCCAGTGCAAACTGAGAGGGGTGACATACAGGGCATCACGACAATCTTCGGACATCAATTTAAGACAACCGGTGTGCTTGGCTACTCCCATGGATCGGGCCGTGCGTTTCCGGCCTGGGCCACCATTCCCAGCGCCAAGTGGTTGGCCATGGGTCGACAGTGGCATCTCGCCTTTGCCTGGCTCTTTGTGATCAATGGGCTGATCTTCACGGCCTATGCCTTGGCAAGTCGACATGTCAGCCGCGATCTTGCTCCCACCAGGATGGATTGGCGTAGTATCGGTAAGTCTCTCAAAGATCATCTAGTCTTCCGGCACTCCACTGGGGAGGAAACCAAGCGGTACAACGTGCTGCAAAAACTGGCCTATACCACGGTCTTCTTCATCGTCGGGCCGTTGATCGTACTGACTGGACTGGCGATGTCACCGACCATCGACACTGCCTTCCCTGGCATCTTAACGATCTTGGGCGGTCGTCAGGCTGCCAGGACCATTCACTTTGCCGCCTGTTTTTCGTTCGTCGGATTTATCCTGATTCACGTATTCCAAGTTATGGTGACGGGGTTCTTCAATAATATCCGTTCAATGCTCACAGGCTGGTTTACCATCAAACATGAAGGAGTCGGTCATGAAGCATGAACGTACGATTGAACGGCGTCAGTTGTTGAAGGGTACGGTGGGGACTGCGAGCCTGGTGGCATTGTCCGGGTGCGACAATCTCACCCGGAGCAGCTGGTTTCCCGGCATCCTCAGCAAGGGGGAACGGCTGACAGAGGCGGTGCTGCGGGCGGTGACTCCGCGTGATGCACTGGCGAAGGAGTACAGGTTATCCGAAATCTCCACGAGCTTTCCGGCGAATGGGAATATCGATCCAGGGACGGAAGTCTATGCTGAGCATGTGACTCAGAACTTTGCTGAATGGACGTTGGAGGTGACCGGTCTGGTCAAGACGCCAAGAAGTTGGTCGCTCGCAGCACTCAAAGAGTTACCCGCGCGCACGCAGATTACGCGCCACGATTGTGTCGAAGGATGGAGCGCTATCGGGAAGTGGACCGGCGTGCCGATCGGTGACCTCCTGCATCAGGTTGAGCCATTACCGAATGCGCGCTATGCCGTGTTCCACTGTGCCGATGTGGATGACGAAGGGATCGCCTACTATGAGAGTATAGCGGTGGCCGATTGTTATCACCCCCAGACCATTTTGGCGTACGAACTCAATGACGCGCCGCTCGATGTACCGCATGGTGCTCCGTTGCGGCTCCGCTTTGAGCGGCAGCTTGGGTATAAACAGGCAAAGTATGTGATGAAGATCGAGTTGGTTGAGTCCCTGGTCGGTATCGGAGGTGGAAAAGGAGGGTATTGGGAAGATCAGGGGTATGAATGGTACGCGGGGATTTGATTGTGAAGCGTGAATCGCGAACGTTGTCGGTCATACCTCGCCTGCCCATACGGTAGCCGTCGAAGGAGGCCGCCTGATTCCAAGGAAAAGTGTTGACGGCTGCCATCGGACACCTCCACCTGGAATCCTGTTCCTGTTTAACGGTATCCGTCAAATCCTGGCCACCTCAGTGCGACCCCACCCATGTACTTGTCTCTCACATGAGAAAAGGATTAGACTTTAATTGCCACTTAGCCTCTCAGCAGCGGGCGACGATAGGCCGGTACTGTCTCCGTTGACATTCCGAGGGGGGACTCCGTGATGGCGACGTCACGAAAGTATGAGAAGAAAAGAGTTCGTCCCAAGGTCGACGCCAATAAAAACAAGAGTGCCAAGCGACACCCTTTGAAAGCCACGGTGCCACGGGCGCAATCGACTCCCTCGACAGACCTGCCTGCAACACAACCAGAGAAAATCGCAACATTCACAGGACTACACAGTCAGGCGGAGGAGCTGCTGCGGATGACCAAGCAGGATATCGCAGCCATGCCCGTCGAGGACGTGCAACGGCTTGTGCACGAATTACGAGTGCATCAGATCGAGCTGGAGATGCAAAACGACGAACTCCGTCGGACAGAGCTGGAGATCGAAGCCGCGCGTGACCGTTATATGAAGCTCTATGATTTTTCCTCGGCCGGCCATCTCACGTTGGATATGGACTGCACAATAGTAGAGGCCAATCTGAGGGCCGGGACATTGCTCGGTATTAACCGGAAAGAACTGATCGGGCAATCACTTGCCTGTTTCTTTGCATCGGAGGATCAGGACATCTTCCACCGGCATTGCCGGGAGGTCGTGAAGATCGGCACGCGGCAGAGCTGCGAGGTGCGGCTCCGAGAAAAGGCCAACGCCGCTTCTTGGGTCCAGCTTGAAAGCCTTGCTATTCACGAGGGACTAGGGCCGATCACCCATTGGCGGACGGCGCTGCTGGACATCACCGAACGGAAGCGGGATGAGCAGGCGAAAAGTCTGCTGATCGGAGATCTGCGTCGGTCCCAACAACGCTTTCAGACTCTCTTCAACTGGACTCCCTCTGCTGTCGGGATCAGTACAGTCGCGGAAGGCCGGTTTATCGATGTGAATGAAGGGTTCAGCCGGCTGACCGGGTACCAGAGGGAAGAAGTGATTGGCCGTACGACCGTAGAATTGGGATTATGGGCAGATCCAGCAGAGCGCGCGACTCTGCTCCGAGAAATTCAGGAACAGGGCCATCTGCATAATCGGGAAGGACTGCTCCGGACCAAGTCGGGAGACGTCCGCTCTCTCATGGTATCAGTCGATTCGATCCAATTTGAGACCACTCCTTGCTTGATCTATCTGGCCCATGACATTACCGAGCGTAAACGGGCGGAGGAGACCTTGCGGCTGGCGAAATTCTCGGTAGAGCGGGCCGCTGACGCTGTGTACTGGGTCGATCCGCAGGCCAAGATCCTGGATGTGAACGAGGCGGCATGCCGCATGCTGAACTATTCAAAAGACGAATTGTGTGCCATGACCGTCCACGATCTGAATCCCGACTTTCAGGCGGACATGTGGCCGGGGTTTTGGTTAGAAACCCAGCGCCGCGGGACCATGGTGATTGAGACGGCCCATCAGGCAAAAGATGGCCGGCTGATACCTATCGAGGTGAGTGTCAATTTTTTGATCCATGAAGGCAAGGAATATCACTGTGCGTTTGTGCGTGACATCACCGAGCGTAAACGGGCGGAAGCTGCGCTGAAGTCGAGCGAAACGCGTTTCCGGGCCATCTTTGACCAAACGTTCCAATTTATCGGCCTAATGAAGACTGATGGTACGGTGATTGAGGCCAACCGATCGGCGTTACAGTTCGCCAGCATCCGGGAAGAAGACGTGCTCGGAAAGTTATTTTGGGACACGCCCTGGTGGACGCACTCATCGGAACTTCAGAACCGGTTGCGCGAGGCCGTCCGCCAGGCTGCGGGCGGAACCATGGTTCGGTTCGAAGCCACGCATCCTCGCGTCACCGGGGAGCTGGCGTATGTCGATTTTTCGCTTAAACCCGTTCGAGACGAGCACGGCAACGTGACGCTCCTGATTCCAGAAGGTCGCGATATCACCGAACGCAAGCTGGTAGAAGAGGCGCTGCGAAAAAGTGAAGAACGATATCGCAGCATTTTTGAGAACGCCGTCGAGGGGATCTTTCAGACCACGCCCGACGGGAAATATGTCGCCGTGAATCCGGCGCTCGCCCGCATATATGGATACGACTCTCCGGGCGACATGATCGCCACGGTCACAAACCTCGCCGGCCATCTGTATGTGGACCATGGACGTCGTGATGAATTTATTCGCTTGGTGCATGAACAAGAGAAGGTAACTGGCTTCGAGGCGCTCGTGTACCGAAAAGACGGCAGCTGGATCTGGGTTTCCGAAGACGCACGGGCACTGCGCGATCCGGCCGGGACATTTGTCGGGTACGAAGGCACGGTGGAAGACGTGACGGAGCGTAAACTTGGGGAAGCACGACTGCGCGCGACATTGGAGGAACTCCGCATGCTAAGCGAACGACTCACCACGGTGCGGGAAGAAGAACAAACCCGCATTGCCCGCGAGCTGCATGATGAACTTGGTGTTGGGCTGACGTGCCTGAAGGTCGACCTCTCTCGCCTGCGTACGATCATGGGCGAGCCACCCGGGGCAAGGGTTCGAAAAAAAATGGAAGACAAGATCAGGTCGATGGTAGAGCAGGTCGATGCCACCATTGCCTCCGTGCAACGAATCGCGACTGAGTTGCGGCCTAGTCTACTGGATGATCTTGGCCTGGTCGCGGCGATTGAATGGCAATGTCGAGATTTTCAGCAGCGCACCGGTATTCCCTGCATCTGTGTGAGCAGTGCGGACGATATCGCCATGGAACCGGAGCAGGCCACGTCGCTGTTCCGCATTTGCCAGGAAGCCCTCACAAACACGGCCAGACATGCCCAGGCCACGGCTATCCAGGTGGTGATAAAACAATCGGACAACGATCTGCTGCTCGCCATTCAGGATGATGGAGTGGGGATCTCTCCTGAAAAGTTCACCGAGTCAACCTCGTTGGGTTTGTTGGGGATACGCGAGCGTGCCGCAAGCCTTGGCGGAGAGGTGACGATCGTTGGCTCGCCAGGGAAAGGCACGACGGTGACGGTGCGAGTGGCCCTATCCAGTGCAGCATAACCGTTTGCGAACAGCTCGAGATGAGAGGCCTCGCGCTGTCAGTTGGCGCTTTTGGTACCCTGATGCTGAACATTCTGCTCGCCGAGGATTATCCGCTCTTTCGGCTTGGCGTCAAGGAGCTGCTGACGGACGGCCTGGAAGCCGTCAGGGTCGGGGAGTGCGACAACGCCCACGACCTTTTCGAGCTGATCCGGCGTAAGAAATGGGATGTCCTCATTCTGGATATCAGCATGCCCGGCACCACCGGAACCGAGGCACTCAAGCACGTGAAGAAAGTCTGTCCAACACTGCCCGTCATTATACTGACCATGTACCAGGAGGATCAGTACGCTGTCCGTATGTTCAAGGCCGGGGCCGACGCCTATCTGACCAAGGCCAGCGCGCCGGAGGAGTTGGTAACGGCCATCAAGAAGGTGGTTGCTGGCGGCCAGTATGTGAGCCAGGCTCTCGGCGAGAAGCTCGTGCACCTACTTCACCGTGGTGATGAAGAGACACCGCAGAACCTTTTGTCCGACCGGGAGTACGAAGTGATGCGCCTCCTGGCCTCCGGGAAGACCGTTTCGGAAATAGCCCAGCATCTGCATTTAGGGATCACCACAATCAGTACCTACCGTGCCCGTATTCTTGAAAAACTGAATCTTAAGAACAACGCGGAACTCATGCGCTACGCGGTTCAACAGGGAATTGGAGAATAAAAGTTCTGAGTGCTGAGTATTGAGTCGAAACGGCATATGCGGGTACGGTTCTGCCACTCGTTGGTCCATGACCTCTGTCCACTTCAGCTTTCACGCTGAGCACTCAGCACTTTCGTCGCAACACTTCTTCTCGTCTCTGTCGTACGAACCACGACAGTGCTGTCGTTGCCGATCCGACAAGAAAATCCAGTTTTTGTCGATAGGGTTTCTCATACTATTCGGCTATACATCCAACTGTACACGTCGCGCAACAGATCATCTCTTGTTCTCCCTTCAGCACAGGAGGCTGTTATGGCAGAAACGGCTATCCTCAGTGTCGACTCAATTATGTGCCGAAAAATCGCCGGCATAGGGACCTGTACCTTCGACGAATTGGTTCGCCGGTTGCCGACCTATCCCTGGGCGCAAGTGTTTTCGGCGGTGGATCGTCTCAGCCGGCAAGGAAGCCTCTCGGTCAGACGCATGCGCGGTGTCGACTATGTGGGTATTCATCGGGCCGGCTTTTCCCGTTCCCGGGTCTTCGCAAGACCAGGAGTGCCAAGCCGTCCTATCTCAGGTGATCCGATACGGCGTCGCGCTCTGAACCGTGACATGGCATGAGACTAAGGCGGAAGTGAAAGGAGATCGGATGATGGCAAACAGACAGAACGGTGAGAGAACCAGGGTGATGATTGTGGAACAGGACCAGAAATTTGGTTTGAAACTTGCCGATTGGCTCGCCACTCACGGCTATCACCCGGTATTCATCAGGACAGTCAATGCCGCGATCGATGCGTTGGCCGGTTTCAGGCCGAAGGCGGTCCTTGTCGGCCTCGGCTGTTCTACGCCCGCAGCCGAGGCCGACTTGGTTGAAGTACCTCTTCTGATCCAGACCATTTGCCCATCCGTTCCGGTGATCATGATAGCGGATCAGAGTAGCGAGGACCTGACGCATGTGGTGTTTCGCCAAGGCGTTTGCCGTCTTCTAGTCAAGCCGATGGAATGCTCGCACATCGGCGCGGTGCTTCAGTCGGAACTGAGTGCGGCAGCGGCATAAAACGGTGAACGCGTCGACCAACCGGTAGTGGACGCGGAATAGTAAACGTTAGTTATAAAAATTGGGAGGAGAACTTGTCATGGCTAAGAAAACTCAGTCAGTCTCACGCTCCACACAACGTGACACAGGAGCCGAATCACGGAGCAACGGAAACGGCGTGATCAACCGGCCTGATGAACATTCCCACGGTATCCATGCGCGTATCTCGGAATGCGCCTATGCTCTGTATGAGGAGCATGGCCGAAAGGATGGCCAGGCCCTTGAAGACTGGTTGACGGCAGAACAGCACGTACTCAATCAGGATGTGTAGCAGGATGTTGGATCTCTGCAAGGCATCTTCAAGCCCGCCACGAAATGAATGGGAACGAGCAGTTCGTGATCCGGCTTCTGTCAACAAGTCCGGCAAACCAGTGGATCCAGTTACCCATCTTGTTAAGGAGACTTCATGACCGATACCAGCGCTGCGAGTCCATCCCTCATGGTCGCAATTCTGAGCCGTCAGTATTTAGTGTGGTTTGGCTTGCAGAAAATTCTCGGGGGTCGTGCGACTGTCCAGATGGTCGTGCCCCCGTACCAGTGGAGGACTCCGGACGGATTCCCGGTTGGGGCACGACCGGACGTGTTTATCCTGGATCTGGAGACCGAACACGACGCAGTCGGTACCATCAACAAGATTCGGGAGTCTGCCACGACCAGTAAGATCGTGTTGTTATGCGGGCTTGAGGACCAGGACCACGCGCGCGAGGCATTTGCCGCCGGTGTCGACGGCATCATCCTCAAGATTCAACCACCCACCGTCATGCTTGCAATAATTGAGGCGCTGTATTCTCCAGCCTCGCCCCAGACCTATGGGGAACGGAATGGCGCCGTGGGGCTGGGCCTTGGGCCCCCCGTCACAAAGCAGGGCGACCCCAACGCACCATCGCGGGCGTGGTCCGAGGTCTTGACCGAACGGGAACTCGAGATTATCCGATTAGTAGGGCAGGGACTCTCGAACAAAGACATTGCTTATCAGTTGTCGATTAGTGACAGTACGGTCCGGCATCACATGACGAACATCTTCGACAAGGTCGGCGTGCCCAATCGGCAGAACCTCCTGCTCCACGTGCATCATGTCTGCACCACGTCGGTCTAGCACCCATCTCAAAATAGCTTGAGGAGGCTCGTGACGCACACGAGCTGCGCAATCCTCAGGAAGTTGGTGGCGCCGTACTCTCGCTCACGAGGAGCCGTCGTTGCTACTGGAGCCAGGCGATGCCGCGCTCGACCAACCGGCGACGGTCGTCCTGTCGTCGGAATTAGGACAACTCTATATGTAGAAATCCGACAAAATAATCGTGATTGCATTGATTGTGGGAGACCGATGTTCCCGCTATTACTCGAGGTGAGCGACAAGATTCTTGTTTGCAAGATCGATCGTCATGCATGGGTTCAGCACGAGTCATTGGGAGTGCGCGGCGCGACACCGTCACATGTGGCGGAACAGCACCGATCTCACAAGGAGGATTTGAGATGCGAACAGCAATGATTGAATCGGCCGTTCGGATGGAACTCTATCGGAACAGGCCCTGCGCGCTTCGTGCCTTGAGTGAACGGTTTTCCCAGTTTTCTTGGAATGAGGTGTTTGCCGTGATCGATCGGCTCAGCCGAAAGGGGACGCTGGTGCTCCATCGCAGGGCCGAGTTCGACTATGAGGTATCGACCAGACCGATTCCCGCACCGTCTCTCGCGAGACTCAATATGGGTAGGGAAGGAGTCTTTCGTTGAACTAACCCAGATTGTCTGGTGCACGTATGAATTGCTCACGATGCCAGGGGCTCCTGTGCCGCAGTGAAGTGCGTGACGAGGCGGGTGGGCTCGTCACAGAGGGGGCGCCGGCCTTCCGGTGCATCCTGTGCGGAGAGCTCATTGATTTAGTGATTCTGATGAACAGGAAACGCACGGCAGCGGAGCGCGAAATCCGTCGTCGAACCGTATTTCGTCGTCGAATCATGCGTGTCGCAATGGGATAGCGCATTATTGCATCCATCCCTGAAAAAGACAGGTAGCGGACGGGTTGATGGGGAAGGAGGGTATGGATGATGAAAGGAGCGATCATGAAACCAGTAGTGGTGATCTGCTGTTTCTGCCAGAGAATCCGGGGTGACTTGGGTCCTGAAGGTGGGGTTGGTTTGTGGCATGAGCCGCATCTCTATTTGAGGATGCACGGTCTCGAAGCGGAGAATTTCCAAGTATCCGAAACCTACTGTCAATCCTGCTTGCCTACGTACCGCCACTGCTTCGTTCCCCAGCAACATGCGAATGAGTACTGGAGTAGTTGCGGCGGAGAAAAAGTATAAACGATGCCAAAACCGTCAAAAAAGCATCACAGTCTTATCTGTGCCAATACGGGATGAAGCGCATGCTCGTATCGCACCAGCAGCCTATCAGATCGATGAATAACGCGATCGGCAAGATGGTCATGACCTTGATGATTGGGTGGAAGCCGAGCGGCAATATGGTACTACCAGCTGATGATTGGATGGGAGATGCTTTGTCATGACTTCAGACATTGATAAGTGTTACATCGACGGATGCGATGAGAAGGAAGAAGTCTCGCCTCGTGGATCAGGAATTCTGATTCTCTCGCCCTTGTTGAAGCCCGTGTACGTCAATCCCCGTGCCTGTAGGTTGCTCAGTGACTTGGCATGGGTCCCTCCTGAAATGTTTAGTCCAATCAGCCATATCATCGCGCTTCCTCCAATATTGGTCGATTTCGCGGGTAAAATCCTCAGTGCTCTTTGCCAAGATGGCGCATCCTCCGATCATGGGTATTGTCAAATATGGTGTCTGACCGAACGCGCTCGGAATGAAGTGCTGATACGAGGCATTGGTGTCCCAAGTGAGAATGGAGTTGAGGAATTACGGATCGTGTTGGTGCTGACCGAACAGGACGATCACGATGGCTAGATACAGTAACAACAGCTTCCCGTCAGCGTCGGCCGTCGTACCAGACCGAGAGATGCTTCTTGTCTTGGAGCGTCTTCTTTGGGAGGAAGAAGATGCGGAAGATCTGGGCCGCGATCTCGCGGCTTGAGTAGAGCGAGATTTTGCGAGATGAGGTTTCAAGCGGGTGTCTGGTTAAAATGGTGAACTGCAAGCCTCGCTGCCGTCCCCATTGTTTGAGTTGCTTACTGAGTCGGATTTCATCCAATGCATACAGTTCGTGGTCGAACCCGCCGACGGCTTGAAAGGCATCGCGCCGGCAGACCACGAGCGCCCCAGCAGCCCAACGACAGAACACCGAGGTCGTGGTCCAAAGTTGCAACGTGAGATTGGCCCACCAGGGCAAGTCATCCATCCGTAACGTGCTCCCGCAGCCAACATATTTCCCTGACTCCATCACACGCAGAATATCTGCCAGCAGTTCTGGGCTGAGCAGACTGTCCGCATCCAAAAACAGCAGCCAATCACCGGTGGCCTGAGTTGCACCGGCATTGCGTGCCCGACCGATCTGGTTGATCGGTTCAAAGACGACGCGAGCTCCGGCCGCTCTGGCGAGGTCTGCTGTGTTGTCGCTGGAATTGTTGTCGACCACGATCACTTCCGATGTGAAACCAGGCTTTGTATTTGCAGCAACCGAAGTTGCCACGGACTGGAGGGTCTGTTGGATCAGACGTGCCTCGTTGAACGCGGGGATGACGATGGAGAGCTGCATCAGGCGGACATGATGCCATAGATGTCGGGCACAGGGGAATGGGGGGCTGAGTTTCAGGTTTCATGTTCAACGTTTCACGTCATGCAGAAACTAAAACGCCTCAGACTTGAAACCTATAACCTGAAACTGTTAGCCGAGACGCTTCACACGGGAGGACTGGTTCACAATCTTTCTGCGGTGAGTGAAGCCTGCCGTTCTAACTCCTGGAATGCTGGTGGCTGTGGTGAAGTCTTCTTTTTCCGGAATTGGTAGACGATTGGGAAGTCGTGGTCGCCGGGATAGCTCTTTGCCATTTCAAATCCAATCCGCTGTTGTGCGGGCTGACAGGCATCATAGCTCTGGAAGACATTGAGGACAGTTTCTGGACGAATTCCAGAAGGAGGAGTGAGCAGAATGATCAGGAGCACCCACATAGTTGGGCCTTTTGTACTGCGGTGGATAACTGGTCCGGTGAGAGTCTCAAGGACCGGACATGTCCGTTGTTGACGTGGCGGTCGATCAGGGGAGGGTCATCGTGCGGCCGACGACTTGAGTGCTAGGCCGAAATATAGCAGATAGATGAGACGTGTCCAGAAAGGACTGTCAGTAAAGTCCGACCAACGATTAACCGAGAGAGGACACAATGCTATTCCCTCGGAGGACTCTATGATGATAAATGCTTTGGTACTGGGACTCACACTTCTCTGCATACCGCTGTTGGGTGGTAGCCTGATACCAGCAGCAGTCCGACCAGTTCGGTTCCAAAAAGCTGGCAGGCGACGTGCCTGATTGAGAACCACGGCTGCAGCTGTGCGAATCTTTCATAAATTAGAATCGACAGCGGCGGCAATGCGGTGGCCGTAGGGTGACTGCCTGACCGGACGCGCAAGAATGTCTGGATCAACCGGTATCGGTAACGAAGGGGATGAGCCGGGTGGGTCAGGGATTCTTGACTGACCCGCGATAGAGCTACTCGACAGGGTGTGGTACGATTCCACACCATGCCGCTCTCGGGTTTTCATCCCCTCATCGCTGAATGGTTTCAGTCGTTGGTCGGTGAACCAACGGAGGTCCAGCAACAGGCGTGGCCGGCGATTCAGTCTGGAGCAGATGCACTGATCGCGGCACCGACCGGATCGGGCAAGACTCTCGCAGCCTTTCTCTCCTGTATTGACCATCTCTTCAAGCAAGCCCTCGCTCGCGAACTCGACGATCAGACTCAGGTTCTCTATGTCTCGCCGCTGAAGGCACTGAGCAACGACATTCAGAAAAATCTTCAGAAGCCGTTGGCCGAGATCGGTGAACGTGCGCTTCAGGATGGACTCCTGATGCCGGAGCTGCGCGTGCTGGTCCGTACCGGTGATACGCCGATGGCGGATCGACAGCAGATGCTCAAGCGGCCGCCGCACATTCTCGTGACGACGCCAGAGTCTCTCTTCATCTTACTGACGGCCGACAAGAGCCGACGGCTGTTGCAGACAGTGCGCACAGTGATTGTCGATGAGATCCATGCCCTTGCGCCAAATAAACGTGGTGCCCATGTGGCGCTGTCGTTAGAGCGGCTCGAAGCCCTCACGTTGACGAAGCCACAACGGATTGGGCTCTCCGCTACGCAACGCCCCATTGAAACCGTGGCCGCATTTCTTGTGGGCAACCGTGCTCGATCAACTGACCTCCAATCAGTCCCCCATTCTCAGCCCTCAGACCTCTGCCGTATCATCAACGTCGGTCACAAGCGCCAGATGGATCTCGCAGTTGAAGTTCCAAAGGATGAATTGAGCGCCATCGCGACGAATGCCATCTGGTCCGGTATCTACGATCGTGTCGCTGAATTCGTGAGGGCGCATCGTACGACGCTCGTCTTCGTGAATACCCGTCGCTTGGCCGAGCGGGTCTCGCACTATCTGGAAGAGCGACTCTCGGATCTTGGTTCTGAAGCGGTGGCGGCACACCACGGCAGCTTGTCGAGGCAGATCAGATTGTCCGCAGAGGAACGCTTGAAGTCGGGCAAGACGCGCGTGGTCGTGGCAACGGCGTCACTGGAACTCGGCATCGATGTGGGCACCGTCGACCTGGTTTGTCAGATCGGTTCACCGAGAGCGATTGCGACCTGTCTCCAACGAATCGGTCGCGCCGGTCACTGGATTAAGGCCATTCCGAAAGGCCGCCTGTTCGCCACGACGAGAGACGAATTACTCGAATGTGCGGCGCTGATCTGTGCGATCAAGAATGGAACGTTGGATCGCATAGAGGTCCCACCGGCGCCATTGGATATCCTGGCGCAACAGATCGTCGCGGCGGCAGCGACCCAGACCTGGACGGAAGAGGAACTGTTTACGCTCGTGCGCCGTGCAGATCCCTATCGTCATCTAGAGCGGGCAACGTTTGATCGGATCGTCCGTATGTTGGCGGAAGGGATCGCCACCAACCGAGGAAGAGGGTTGGCCTATCTGTATCATGACCGCATTAACGGCCGGATCAAGGGGCGGCGTGGGGCGAGGCTTGCGGCGATCACCTCCGGTGGCGCGATTCCCGACACAGCGAACTATGCAGTTGTGGCAGAGCCGGATGGTACGGTGGTGGGCACGGTGGATGAAGATTTTGCCGTGGAGAGTCTCGCCGGCGACATTATGTTGCTCGGCAACACATCCTGGCGGATTAAAGGCGTCGAAATGGGCAAGGTGCGGGTGGAGAATGCCCATGGAGCCCCACCCAACATTCCATTCTGGCGCGGTGAAGCTCCTTCCCGTACAGCAGAGCTCTCCGCGGAAGTGGCGTTATTGCGCGCTGAGATTGATGGAATTGCGAACGAGACTTCTTCACCCTTGACCTCTTACGCCTCACCTGTTCAGTGGCTTTACCACGCATGCGGACTCGATCAACGGGGCGCTCAACAGGCGATTGAATATGTGTTGGCAGGAAAGAATGTACTTGGCGTGGTCCCGACCCAAGAAATCATCGTGGCCGAACGGTTCTTCGATGAAAGCGGCGGGATGCAGCTGGTGATCCATGCTCCGTTTGGTGGACGGATCAACAAGGCCTGGGGGTTAGCACTGCGGAAACGATTCTGTGTGACCTTCGACTTCGAACTACAGGCTGCGGCGACGGACAATGGTCTTGTAATCTCGCTCGGTGAGAAACACAGTTTCCCGTTAGAGTCGGTGTTCGGCTACCTCCATTCCAATAGCGTACGAGATGTTTTGATCCAGGCTGTGCTGCTTGCCCCGATGTTTACCACGCGCTGGCGCTGGAACGCCTCGCGTGCGCTGGCGCTGCTGCGTTTTTCCAACGGCAGGAAAGTTCCTCCGCAGATTCAGCGCATGAAAGCAGAGGATCTCTTGGCCGCTGTCTTCCCCGATGCGATTGCCTGCCAGGAAAACCTCACCGGGCAACGGGCGGCTCGCCAGATTCCAGACCATCCGCTGGTCCATGAAACTTTGCGGGATTGTCTGACGGAGGCGATGGATGTGGAGGGGCTCACGGACGTCCTCCGACGGGTCGAATCCGGCGCGATCCGCTGTGTGGCGGTGGAGACGCCGGCGCCGTCAGTCTTTTCCCATGAAATCCTCAATGCCAATCCCTATGCCTTTCTCGACGATGCACCGTTGGAAGAACGGCGTTCTCGTGCTGTGGAGCTGCGGCGAACCCTGCCTCCGGAACTGCTTGGAGAGATCGGCGCGCTTGATCCGAAGGCGATTGAAGAAGTGAGCCGTGAATCATGGCCGTTGGTGCGCGATGCCGATGAACTGCACGATGCACTGTTGACCTTGGTCTGGGTACCCGAGTCTGAAATTTCACAATGGGCTGCCTATGTACCATTGCTGGTTGAATCCGGTCGGGCGGTCTCTCTTACATTTCACGCTTCACATTTCACATCTCACCAGGTCAGGGGTTGGGTTGCTACGGAGAATAAGGGACGAGTTGAACAGGTGTTCGCAGTCGGTGATGACTCAACGCTCAATGCCATTGTTTTGGGGTGGATGGAGAGTATCGGTCCGACAACGATAGACGAATTGGCCCATCGGCTGCATGTGCCATCGCCCGCAGTGGAGACAGCGATGATGAGATTGGAAGGGCAGGGGCAAGTTCTCCGTGGTCGATTCCGAGGAATATCAGCAGTCAGTCCTTCCCTCAACGGTGCTCGGGACTCTGAGCCTGGCGAAGGGCAGTCCTCAGTCCTCTCGATCGTTTCTACGTCGGAATGGTGTCACCGCCGCTTGCTCGCCCGCATCCATCGATTGACGATCGGAATCCTGCGCAAAGAAGTGGAACCGGTCACGGCATCGGACTTCATGCGATTCTTGCTGCAATGGCAGCATGTGGTGCCAGGGGCTCGTCAGCATGGTGAGGCGGGGCTGACTGAGGTGATCAAACAGCTAGCCGGGTTTGAAGCTGCAGCCTCTGCCTGGGAGCCACAGCTTTTACGACTTCGCATGGCCAAGTACGAACCGGAACTGTTAGACCGACTCTGTCTGAGTGGAGCGGTGAGCTGGGGTCGTCTCTCACCTCATCCGAAATTGACTCAGGGTGGCGGGATGGAGCGGCGGCGCATCACTCCTACCAGCCTTGCGCCCATCAGTGTCTTTCCTCGCGACGAGAGGAGCTGGTTGCTTACTGCGTATTATCGTAATGTGGCTGTAGCGGGCCTTGATCCTTTCGCACAGTTGGGTGCAGTGGCACAAGATCTCTGTCGTACGCTGCAGCAACAGGGTGCCAGTTTCTTCGGTGATCTTGTGAGGAGCACCAATCATCTTGCGACGGAAGTGGAACAGGGATTGTGGGAATTGGTGGCGGCTGGGTTGGTCACGGCTGATGGATTCGATAATCTCCGGGCGCTCATGGATCCGCATCGGCGTCGCGCTGAAGGACGTGAGCGATCGCGGCGGCCTCGGCACTCGGCCGGACGGTGGTCGCTGTTGCGGCCGGCTGAGAGCGACCGGTTGTCGGCTGTCAGTTTAAGCGAACACGTGGCTCACCAATTGCTCCGACGCTACGGCGTGGTGTTTCGAGATCTGTTGGTGCGTGAATCGCTAGTCTCTTCGTGGCGAGATCTGTTGGTGCAGTATCGGAGGATGGAGATGGCCGGGGAGGTGCGCGGTGGCCGGTTCGTCGGCGGATTCACGGGAGAACAATTCGCGCTGCCCGAAGCTGTGGAGGGGCTGCGAGCGATCAGGAAAGCGACTATATCGTCAGGGACCGGGCAAGAGATCAAACTGTCCGCCACAGACCCATTGAACCTCGCCGGGGTGATCCTGCCGGGCCCTCGTGTTTCTGCCGTACCCACAAACTTTCTCGTATTGAGAGACGGCGCAGTTGTCCGCACGGTGATCGGGCGCCACGCTGACCTCACGGTTGCCGAACCGCCTGGTTCGGCAACCGTTCAGCAGCCTGCTTGATTTACTAATCAGTGCACGAACGGTTTTGATGTTTCGCGCAGAAGCGCAAGCAGCCCTCCGGGACTCTGATCAACTGTCTTGGTATAGCTGGCTTGGACGGCAGAGAAAAAGGCTGGTTCGCGGTCAGCCGACACTCCCAACAGTCTGCCCATCGACGCCAGGTACTCGCCTCGTCCTGCTGCCAAATCCTGTTGGAGATTCGACTGATTAAAAGTCACAAAGGCCGTTGCCTTGAAGTCCGGTTTGAGCTGGCCGTCCTCGCTCCACCAGGCTGCCCCCGATGTCGTACCCGTGATGTTGGATGTGGTATCGGTGATTTCTTTCACGGTGGATTTGATCGTGCAGCCGGTCAGTCCCAGCACTAGACTTGCACCCACGACAGCCAAGCATTGTAAACGGTTCTGCATTGTGGACCTCCATATCGAATATGGGACGATGGCGTCACTATAGCACAGAGTCCCTTAAGTTCGGTCGCTTCTGTGCCGATAGGGGAACGATAGGACGGTTTCCCTTCCTGGTGTTCAGACAGAGGATAGGCCATGTTGGTTCAACCCCTCACGTCCTTTGATCCACAGCAACTCTTCACTTTGGGTTCACGACCGGATGGGGGAATCCAGCGACTGGATACAAAGCTCAGCGGGTTCTCGATCTCACATGAATTTTCAGGACGGTTGAATGTGATCACGACCGATGGCGACCGAGTGACGCTGGTGGCCGATATTGATGAGGAGTATAAAGCCGGTTCTGTCCAGTCCTCTATTGAGACTTCGCAGGAAACTGGGACTGTCAGTGCTGGATTGGCGCAGAGTGCACGTGCTCACAATTTCGGCGTGGCAGTCAGTGGAGATCTCAACGAGGCCGAAGTAAGGGATCTCGAGAAATTGTTTGAAAAAATCTCGAGTATCTTTCGTGGATTCTTTCAGGGGTATGATGAGGAGGCCAAAGCCCAAACCGTTCACCTTGCCGACGGGTTTCGCGGGCTAGAGAGTCTCTCCAGTCTGGATCTTAGCATCGAGATCGTCCGGTCCGTGACGGTTGTGTCGGCCTCAGGCGTTACCCCGGGAGGGGCACCAGGGACGGCGGCGGTGATCCCGCAGTCGTCCAACGGTACCACGGTGCCCACCCCGTCACCTAACTCCGCTGACGCAACGCATCTTGTGGCACCGGTGAACAGCGAGCAATTCGCTGCATTGATGAGGCAGGTTTTCAACGCCTTGAATGAACTGAGAATCAATACCGAAAAAGTCCGACATCATCTGCCGGCGTTCCTCGACAAGGTACGCGAGCAACTCGCCAAGGAATTACGACAAGAGCCAGGATCTACGACTGATGATCGCCGGCATGCAGCCGAGGATGGGCTAGGTTCGGATGAACCCGTGACATCGAGCCGCAATCTGCTTATTGCCTATCAGAGGATTACACAGACTTCGACCTCATTCTCTCTTCAGGTGTAGACCCTTCACGCTTATCTCGCGTCGGCATCGAGTCATTGCCGGCACAGCCAGGCAGGCCGACTGTGCCGGCCACACGTTCGGTCAGTCTACCCACAAACGCTGATACCACTTCCCGTCCTCACCTCCCGGCAATGACACAAGGTTCATCGTCTTGCGAATCTCCCCGATGTTCCACCCGGTCAAATTGGCCAATGTTTGTGCTTCACGCTCATACCGTTCGCGCAACTGCTCTTGATAGGTAGTCGCAGCTGGACAGTCCTTCGTGCCGGTCCATGGATGGCGAAGGATATAGCGGGCTTGGAAATTGCTCCGATCGGAGGTTTCCTGGAACATCAGGTCTTCGGGAAAGTGGGCGGCATCGTAGCGGACGTGCAGCCTTGTGAGGAAGACGTTCTGCGCTTGCGGCATGAACGGTCGTCCGCGCTCCACCATCTTGGGGTTGTCTTGCCAAAAAACGCCCAGACTCCGCAGCTCTTCAGCCGATAACGGGTTCGCGGCGCAGGGATCGCACCAGTTCATGTCCCAGGCATATTCGAGAAACACTCCTCGCTCGCTTTCGCGCTTCACTTGTTGTGTGAACAGATCCCGATAGAAGTCATCGAACTTGTCTTTGACATAGAGCGGGATCTCCTGGGCTTCCGGCAACCGGACCGTTCGGTAGTTCGTCGTCTCTGCGCGGCCGTGTGTTGTCAGGGTATAGATGAAGAGTTCTTGTGCCCCATCGGCATTCACCGTCCCGAGTCGGATCGGCAACATGAACTTGGGTGATTCAAACGCAATTTGGAGAGGACGCAGGTGGGTAAAGCCAAGCTTGGATTGTTCGGATACATTTACTTTAGCCACAAAGAACTTCATGTTCTGTTTTAAGTAACTCTGGAGGACAGGTGAAGCTCCCTTCGGAATCTTGTACCCGTTTTCACTCAGCCACGTTTCGAGACCGGTGCTTTCCTTAGCCGAGAGAATCAGGATGTCGTATTCGCCGACTGTATACTGTGCTTCAACGGTCACACCGAGCGCCTTTTCTTGTTCTTGTCTCGCTGGAGCCGCAGCCGATTTCGCCATCATATCCATGGCACGACTTTCCGGATATGGCGACTGACAGGGGTTGGGATCGAAGTATTCGACGAGCCGAGGCGCCGAGTAATCGGCCAGGTGTTTCAGCACGGACGGATCGCCGATGTGGATCTGGTCCTTCTCCAGCACGGTTGGGACTGGGACAACCATCGCAAATTCCTTCACATCGCCCTTGAAGTCATTGGCCATCGTGATGACGGTCTTGTTGTCCTGACGAGCCATCACCACTTCCGATGCCTTGTTGAATAACTTCGTATCGGCTTTCCCAACATAAAACCCGCAAAAGGCCGAGGCGTCGCTATGCCAAGCGAGTAGGCCGACGACGAACGTGAGTACAGGCACAACCAGGCATTTCATGCAAAACCTCCTTTGTGGCTGAAAAGATACTGGCGAGAGAATTGGCATAGAGGTGTGACCGGTCGAGGGTTTCGACCAGTCATAGCGAACACCGGGAAGTAGTCTGTCGATGAAGGGTACAAGAGGGCTACAGAAGACTAATCCCCAGAGTGAAGCATTCGGTTTGAAGAAACCGAACTGCACGTACAACGCCGTCAGCGAAACCATGAGCGCAAAGAGGATCCGACCGCTTCGTGAGTCCGGCGTCGTTTTGGGATCTGAAATCATGAAGAACGAGAAGATCAGGAGTGCACCACTTTCGATTTGATGCAGCGGGATCGTCGGTGGGTCGCCGAGCCAGAGGGCGCGTGCAAACAGAAGTCCAACGTAGAACGTCAAATAGGCCAACGTGACATCAGCCCGTGCCGCACGGGTGACGACGAGCGAACCAAGACAGGCAATCAGAAACCCAAACCAAGCCACCTGTCCCCATTGTCCCGGTGAGATCCAGCCAAGGTCACTCACGAGTATGACAACAAGAGTAAGATTCGTTGGATTGAAGATGTGTTTGTTCTTCCAACGGATGACGAACTTGCTGCCAATGGTAATGAACGAGGCTAGAGCAGCAACTGCAAGATCATTGGTGCGAAGCAGAAGGCATAACGAAAGAGAGGAAATCAGTGCACTCTTAGGATCAAAGAAAGGGAGGTTGAAATAACGGGTGCCGGCATATTGGGTCAGTTGGGCGACACCGAGTGTGATGAGGATCTGCCAGATCGAAATATCGAAGTGGAGGAAGAAGAAACCATAAAGGAGGAGAGTCGAAAGGCTGACGATTTGGTAAAGACGGGGATCATGCCAAATCGAAGGTTTCTCTGGTTGGGTCTTTTTGTTTTGCCCCATGAAATCCTTCCCTGGGTTGGTATGATCCTGCGACTGCCTGCACAGGAGGATATGGGACGAGATGTGAAATCCTTTCAGATGGGAAGGTGAACTGAGAGGTGTTGACAAGTCATTGAGCCATTGTAAGAATAACGCGCAATCTATGGATAATTTCAGTGCGTGCTGAACCAGCGCCGCTGGTTCGATTCAAACCTGCCTTCGCGAGGCCCTCGACGATGCCAGTCTGGCTCCTTCCAGCGTTAAAAGCCGTTCTGCCGCATGTGGGGACGATCTTGTCCGCAGCGGCCCCTGTATTTACCAAGAAGAGTGCCGAGGCGCCTATCAATCAGACGTCGATGCTGCAACAGCAGGTTACTGAGCTTCAGGCTGCAGCGGCTAAGAACGACACCTACATCAAGGATTTGGCAATGCAAATGCGAACAACGATTGAAGCGCTCGAACAGGGTGCGGATCTGGCAGAGCGTCGGTATCAATGTCTTCTGACGCTGTGTCTTGTCACGGGGATGGTTGGGGTGGTGTCAATGGGATTGGTCTTGATATTGTTGCTGCGATAGGATTGTGATTCCGTTCAGAACCTCGTGAGTGGATGAAGAGATGGAGCGCTGTTCATGATGTCGATGAAACCGGCCGTTGCAGTGAGCTGGAAAGATGTACGCGTAGTGTGGGAAATGTAGGTTGAATCTCAGCAGCCCTTGAACTTATTTGACCGGCATTGTTCTGAAAGTCGCTTGGCTTCTGTGATTTGAGCGGGAGTCATGCGTTGGGCGACATCGTCTCGATTTTCTTCCGCTTGCTTTTTGTCCTCACCCTGCATATGTGAAGCTGCAAGATTCACCCACATATAGGCCCGCACAAGGTCTTGAGGACCGCCGAGCCCTGCGAAATAAAGTTCCGCGAGGTTGTTTTGTGCCATCGGGTGACCCTGTGCTGCGGCCTTCTCATACCAGGTTCGCGCTTGGACATAGTCCTGTGGCATTCCTTTCCCCTTGGCATACAGCTCCCCGAGGCCGTTCTGCGCCTCTGCAATTCCTTGATTGGCCTGAGTCTGGAGTGTAGACAGGTCTTTAGTGCCGGCCGGTGGGAACGCCATGCTAGACCCAACGGGGAACACAAGAGTCGCCAGAAGGAAGATGACGGCAATGGCACGCATGAGGTGCTGAGTATGCCGCGCACGCGAATGGATCGTCAAGATGAATCCTACCGAGCCCTCTGTGGGTACTCTGGTGGAGGTGGTTGGGCGGGCACAGGTGGCGCCGGCGGAAACTGAAGGATCCGATTATTCAATTGTAGCGGTGGACCAAGATTGAGCCCGGGACTTTGTGGTGGCTGTACGGTCACAATTCGATCACCGTTTGGTAGATCGGTGGTGCTATGCACATTGCCAGCCGCATCCATGTAGACGGTCGTGCCGCCTTCGCCATTCAGGACTTGGTTCAACCGCTCTTTCGCGCTGGGCTGTGGAGTTGGTTCCTCCCCAATTGCGAGGGATCGGCTTGGCGAGACGCTTCCGATTGCTATGAGAATGAGGCATGCAGCGCTCTTGTACATGTAGTGATTATACTGCTGAATGATAATTAATCAAACCATCGATTCAAGGGGAGGGAGGTATCATCTCCGGCCACGATGACGGGAAAGATGGTTGTGGAAGAGGCGATACGATTACCCGATGCACCAAGGATGATCTTTCCGGGAAAGGCTTCGTTGCCATGCGCTCGGGAAGGCTACAGAGTAAGAATAATCACAAATAATAGCTCTGACATTCTCTTCGAAGCAGTTCTTTCAGATCTTGAACCGAATCCTACAGCGGCACCGGCTTCGCCTCAGTCCTGGTGGAGTTATTTAACCGAACCTCCATTTTCATTATGAACTCGGTACCAGGTTTGTGTGCGAAAGAATGGGCCGATATAGCCACGAACCATCAGCGAACGATTGTCATCGGCGAGACGCAACCGCAGGAAGTAGGTTTTCCCGTTATCCGGATCAAGGATACTGCCTCCTTCCCACCACAGGTCTTGCGCCGGACGAACCCCTCTGATGATTTCCATACCCTTGAGGGGCTGACCTTTCCGGTCATCCGTGCATTTGCTGCAATGAGTCTCTTCCTTCGAGGGATCAAGTGACAGGCTGCGCTCAATATGTCCAGTGAGCACCCCATCCTGCTCGGTAATGCGAATTTCCGCGCGTGGCTGTCCGGTCCGGTCGTCGATGTTGTACCACAGCCCGACAGGGGTCGGTTGATCAGCCATGGCAGGATCGTGCTGGAGTCCTGATGTAGTGAGGATCCACACCAGCAACCCGATAACGAATCTGCCTGACGTGATGGTGCCGCGCATCGACGGCGAGGTATGTAGTCGGCGGTGTGAGCGCTGAGTTTGGTGATGACAACATGGTGTGACCGGCATCGTCTGCATGGTACTACCGGTTTGGTTGTCGTGCCAAACCATTTGTATTCGTGGCCGAACCGAAGCGGTCCTGTTGAAAATCTTGAAATGCGTTGCGTGAAAACTCATCTCGCGATACCCGTAGATCGAACGCCGGTTTCCGGCGTCAAACCGGTCTTCATACTCAAGGATAGGGAGGAGGATGTTCATGCATCTTGTCGTCGTAGCGGCAGTGGCGGTTGGGTTAGTGTATTTGCTATGGCAGATCAGGGCGTAGTGCGCGACTATAAGTAGCTCCATTGGGCGTGCGCACATCACACGCATGATCTTGCACGGCCTCCAGGGGGCAACCAGCTGGGGGCCGTAGGTATGCGGGTCTGTGCGCACCGGCTTGTTCTATCATTTCTGCGAAATGCTCGAGTCGAAAACCACAAAATCAGTTGCCAGAAATCCCGTCTCACGGTAGCCGTAGACTGGGCGCTGGTTTCCAGCGTCGGTCATATTCGGATCACCTATTTCAGGGGAGGTAATTCATGCGGTTCATCGTTGTACCAGCAGTGGCGTTCGCCCTCGTGGTTGGAACTGGTGCCGTGGCGATGGCAGATGAGCTGACTAATCTCGGCTCAGAATTGAAGGGTGAAATGGGCTCTGTGGCCAGCGAAGCCAAAGGCGAGATGAAGGCCGAGCAGGAACAGATGAGGGAGAGTTTTAAGTCAAAGAAAGACGAGATGAAGGCCGACGCAAAGGCCAAGCGGGAGCAGATGAGATCGGAGATGAAGGAGAAAAGAGATGCGCTCAAGGCTGAGCGAAAGGAGATGAAAAAGGGGGCAAAGGCCAAGAGGGACAAGGCGAAGAAGCATGCGACAGAAGCCGTGGAGTCATTGGAGGGAGATACGCACTGAGCGAGCGTTCCCACCGCGAGTTCCGACACGGCCTTCAAGAGGAGCCTCTTGGAGGCCGTTGTGTGGGGAGGACGCGTACAACCATCCATGCGGGTTCTCTACGTGTGGGTGTGATGAGGCCAACAGGGTGAGCTACACCACTTGCTCACAGGGCAAGACAAATACATGGAGTGGGACGATACCGTCGCCTGTGGCCGATTCTTGTTCCGATCGGAAACGTGTGAATACATCAATGAGACGGTAGGCCAACTGGTCGGAGACCGCTGTTAAGATCATGCGGTTGGTCGTGGGGGCGAGAAAGAATTGGCTGGTTAAGCCTGTCGCTCCTTTCCCGGTGACATTGTGCAGTTCGCTGTAGGCGGCTACTTCGTACTTAGTGAGTAACGCGTGTATCTGTTCCACGAGTGATTCACGGAACACAATGACCAACATTTTCATGCGTGACACTCCTGTGCGTGGGCGAGAAGTGGTAATCGTGATACCCTCCGACCATTGTGACGCCATTGTCTTGGGAGTAGGTAAAAAAAACAAGCGGAAGGGCCAGAGCTACAGGACCCTTGTCGAGGAATGACGGGGATCCGGCTCGACAAGTTTGGAGAAGATACGCTATAAATTAGCAGCTGATCGGGTGTTCAACGGCATTAACGAGGTCGGTGCTATGCAAGAATATGCAGTGTATTACGGGACTGCCTGTCTCATCCTTTCCGTGTATCTTCTCTTCAAGGGCATTGTTGCCGCTTCACGCCAGCGAAGCGAAGATCAGTCCACGACGCTGGTGCCTGCCTATGTCTATGGAATCCTGGCGTCGATATCGCTCACCTATGGGTTGGGACTTCTCAAACTCAAGTTATCCGGTTGGGAACTGCCTTGGTGGGGAAATCGGATTATTTTCCCGGGGACGACCATGCTTTTCCCTGGCATTATTTATCTGATCGGTCGCCGTCCGCCGAAGCCCAATCTCGATCGGGTCGACGCGTAGCCGGATGCGGAAAAAGACCGCCGCCGGCGTTCTCACGTCGCTTCAAATGGCGTGAAGCGCATCTTGTGAAACGTCGGTCGCTTGCGACATACGACGACCAACGTATGTGCGGGCCTCCTTGCTCGACAGCCTTTTGCGCACCCTGCGAGAGCTCAGCGTCGCTTCACTCCTCGATATTCGTGACGCACTATTTTGCGATCGTAATGCTTGGGACGCCGGCCCGCGGGACTTCCGTGACGGTCATCTGAAACAGTTGCGACAAGAGTTTGAACGCTTCGCGGTTCCATCGCGCTTGAGGGCCGGTCGTATTCACGGCGTAGTAGTTCCCATGAGATTTCATCGCGAGGTCGAGTTCGGACGGAGCTGACGACAAGACGAGAAGGTCCATCGTCTTTACGGGATTTTCAGCGACCTCCGGCGTGCGGGTGTCTTTCTCGACATGGTATTCCGGCTCTTCCGCGATGGAAAGCCCGAGGAAATTCAGCATCGCATTGAAACTGCGTAGCCGAATGTCTCCCCTGAGCGGCCAGTCACCACCATAGTATCCTGGTCGAATATCAAACGTCACATCGTGCGAGAGCCCTTGTTCATTCTCATGCTGCAAATGGGCCCGCTCGTCTTGAGACAGGAGATTCGGATCGTAATTCGTGATGAACGTCCCGCCTTCGACTTGTTTCCGCAACGTGAACGTTTTGTCCTTGGCATGGTAAGACACGTGGTACTCCTGTTCGAGCGATTTGAAGCCTTCGGCGGTGACTGATTCCGCTGGAATAGTCCAACTTCGCTCCACATTCAAGGGCTCGACATAGAGGCTATTGTGATCTTGAATTGCGGAGAGATGAAGAACCACCCGTCGGAACATCTCGTAGCTGGCCTTATCGGATGGATTGTTTCGATAGGCGATTGCCCCGTCGCCATGGCTCATTCGGACTTCCTTGGCCATCAACCGAAGGAGGAGATCGATATCGATCCCTTGCCGCAGGAGCAAGGTCAGTTTGGCTTCATGGAACGGCGTGAGGAGGCGTTGGGTAAACTCTTCGCCCTCAATCGGGGCGATGCTGATAGTGGGGTTCTCAGCCACGCTCCCGCCGATCACTGGGAGGATCGTTCGGCTGGCATCACCGGTCAATGCCGGTGTGGCGCCGGCGGTGAACCGAAAATCGAACGTCGCCGCGATGTTGGAGACGCCGGTGAAATGAATCGGCTGATGGTGTTGCGCTCGGGCGATGTTCACCAGCAGTTGCTTGGATTGCGATTCGGTGATGGCATCGTCGTAGGCGATCACGGCTCGCGTCAAACTGACCGGTGACAAGCAGCCGGCCTGCAGAATCATGCCGATCATACTGAATAGGGTGCAGCCGACGGCGGTGAATACTCTCTTGTCAGTCATGCGTTTATGGTGTGGAGTCCTGATGCGCACGGGCGGGTTGTATCACATCAGCGGGCAGATGACTAGGAGTCAGAAGCAGTCGACTGGTGCCACGGTGTCGGTGTCTGGAGGGGGCGGAGTTGTTCGACGGTCATCTGCACCGGGACGTGAGGATGTAAGGTCATGCCGGGTTCCGGCTTAATCACCCGTCCGTCACTCAGGCGCAGGCGAATCTTTGATGCCATGGTCGCCAGGACCAGGAGACCCTCAAGTTCTGCGAAGGATTCCCCCAGACATCGACGCCCGCCGGCTCCAAATGGGATATACGTGAAGGCCGGGCGAGTCTGGCAGGCTGCCTCAGAAAACCGCTCTGGATCAAACTGCGTGGGATCGGGAAACCAGCGTGGATTTCGGTGCAGATTCCAGGGGCTGATGAAGACCCACGATCCGGGTGGAAGGATTGCCCCCGATGGAAGTCGATCCTCAGCATGGGCCGCACGAGTATGGAGGCTCCACGCGGGAGGATAGAGGCGAAGGGACTCGTCCCAGATCATCTTGAGATAACGCAACCGAGGCAGGTCGGCCGCATCAGGAGGTCGATCGCCGAGTACGTCATTCAACTCGCAGACCAACCGTTCCCAAACCGATTCGGTCTGAGACAGAAGAGCCCAGGTCCAGGTCAACGCATTGGCAGTGGTTTCATGGCCGGCCAGCAAGAGGGTCATGAGCTCATCACGAATCTCTCTCTCGTTCAGTGGGTGACCATCGGCATCCTTCGCGGCCAGTAAGAGCGAGAGCACGTCGTTCCGATACGTGGGATTGCGTCGCCGATCACGGATCAATTGAATCAGTATTTCTTCTATCACGTGGAAGCCACGCAGAAATCGACGATGCCGAGGAAGGGGAATCCAGAGCGGGGTCAGGCTTGCGAGGAACGAGTCATACTGCAGCTTGATGAGCCGTTGGCCGACTAAAATGGCATCACGGATGAGGCTGGCATCCGCCTGCAAGTCTTGTCCGAACAGCAGGCGCCAAATAATCGAGAGGGTGAGGTGGGCCATTTCCTGTCCGATGTCGACTGTCATGCCATCGTACCACGCTGCGACACGGGCGTGGGCCGTGCTGGTGATGAGGCCGCTGTACGCGGTGACTTGATGTCCATGAAAAAATGGGAGGAAGAGCCGTCGTTGACGGTGATGGGTAGTGCCTTCTGAATGCAGAACGCCTTGCCCAAAAATTCTGGATTCAACTGGCGGAACCGGTCCCTTCTGATAATTGTCTTGATTCGTCACCAGGATGTGCTTCACATCAGCGGGATGGTTCAGGACGTACATGGCGGCATCTGGTTGCCGCAGGAACAACTCCACGACACGTCCCATTGGGAGTTTGACGACATCGCCATAGGCTTGGCAGCGTAAGAGAAAGCCGAGGGTGTCACGGCGCAGTTCAGGGAAATATCCCCACCAGCGTGAGAGGGGTGGTCCGGACAAACGCGTACCGAGATTTGCGTGATCTATCAGGGGTGGCGAGGTCATGCAGGGGAACTACAGCACGGTGTGTCTTCACTGTCAATGAGGGTTGGGATGGGCTTGAGTGGTTTCATTCTTTTCGGCCTGAATCGTCAGAAGCACGAAGAGCGAGATGATGGCACAGAGACTCACGTACCAGCCTGGAGCAAGCGGGCTTCCACTCCGTTCAACAATCATGGTGGCGATCAACGGAGCGGTCCCACCAAACAGAGCCGAGGCCATATTGTACGAAATTGAAAGCCCCGTGTAGCGGTGGGCAACCGGAAAGAGGATGGCGACGATGGCAAAGAAGGGGCCCATGTAGGCGGCGACGAAGAGGGTGACACCCAACTGCGCCATGACCACCGCCATCACGTGTCCGCTGCTGAAGCACACGAAGAATGGGATGGTGCCGAACGTGAGCCCAACCGCACCGGCGGTGAGGACCCATCGAGGTCCGACTCGATCGGCTACCTTGCCCATGATCGGGATCAGCACCGCCATCATGGCCATACAGACGGTATTGATGGTTAAGGCGGTCTGCATTGGGAGATCGGTTACCTTCGTCAGATAGGTGGGGAGGTAGACGTAAAAGATATAGAACCCTACGCCGTGCAGCAGCACGAGGCCGACAACTTGAAGCAGCGGTGCCTGGTTCTGAGTTGCGAAGTCACGAATCGGTGTGGACGAGACCACTCCACTTTGTTGGAGTCGTTCAAAGGCTGGTGATTCAGGGAGGTTTCGGCGGAGATACCAACCGACTACGGCGATGACACTTCCTGCCAAGAACGGAATGCGCCAGCCCCAATCGTGCAGGGTCTCCGGCGTGAAACTCGTACTGGCGATAGCGCCGACTCCGGAGCCCAACAAGGCGCCGATTTGTGCGCTGAAACCGGCCCAACTGCCGATATAGCCTCGTTCGTTTCGTGCCGCATGTTCGATCAGAAAGGTCACGGATCCGGTAAATTCTCCACCGACTGAGAATCCTTGAATAAACCGTAAGAGGGTCAACGCAATTGGTGCGGCGAGGCCGATCTGCGCGTAGGTCGGCAGCAGGCCGAGGAGACAGGTGGGGATTGCCATGAGGATGACCGACCATGAAAGCGCTGATCGGCGTCCTCGCGTGTCTCCCCAATAGCCGAAGCACAGCGCACCCAGCGGTCTGGCCAAAAATCCGACGGCAAACACGCTGAATGTGGCGATCAATGACAATGAGGGATCGGAGGCAGGAAAAAACAGGACGGACAAGACAGGGGCAAAGTATCCGAAGAGCGCGAAGTCATACCATTCCAGCACATTCCCGATCGCACCGGCCAGGACTGTTGTGCGGAGTGCGTGGGGCCTCTCTGGAGCTATGGAGGGGCTGGTATTCATCACGGTGCGGTTGCGCACCCACCATACCACGAACCGAAGCATCCCGTGCGAGAGTTGCGTTTCCCAGTGAGGGCTCGGTAGAGTCGTTCCATGACAGGCCGCGAGAACCAGAGCAGTTTGTTGTGCCGGTGGGGGGGCGAGGTGTTTGCCCTTGTTGTGACAACGGGATTGTTGGGTGGTCTGTTGGTGTCCTGCAGCGGGGAGAACGCACCATCATCGTCCCCGATCCAGACGGAGACCGTTGCCGGGGTGGATGCCGACACGAACGGGGTGCGTGATGACGTCGATCGGTATATCGACACGACCTATGCCGATCAGGCCAGCGCTGATCTCAAGAAGGCCGTGCGTCAGTATGCGAGGGCCGTTCAGTCATCCCTGATTGATGCAGACAGTCCAACACTATCGCTCACCCACGCGACGGAACGGTTTCGGGCCTTGGAGTGCCTGATGGCGAGACGACCTCGTGACTTCCATACGGTATTTGTCGACGTGCGCGCGCAACTTTTGAATACGCCGAGCCGTTCGGAGGCCTATCTGAAAGCCGATGATCAGGTGAAGACCGCGAACATCCCTGTGCTGCCGGCGGACCAATGGGTGACGGCATGTCAATCGTGAGCATTCGATGGTCTCTTGTGCTGTCGCTGCTCGCGCTCATGGGAGCGGGGTGGTTGCCTGACGCAGGCGTGCAAGTACAACCTCAACCGGCTTGTCAGAATGCGGGGGCTCCTCGCACGGCGATCTATTTTGTGAACGGGGTGACGACGACGCTCGATGAAGCGAGACTGAATGGTGGGAAGTTGGAGCTGGAGTTTCTAAGCAAGCTCCCGACGATGATCCCGTCCGTTCAGGCCATGTGCCATCTGTTCTTTCTGAACATCAATCCGACTTCCGGAGCCGTTAAAGATTTTCTTGAAGCAGGTCAACAACGGTTAGGGCTTACAGCGCCTGCTTTTTGGCGTGGGTTGGAGGGAGTGGGGTTGGCGACCTCCGGCATGATTACCCAGGTCTTGCAACGTCCGATTACCAAGGCCGATCAAATCGATCAGTCAACGATCAATCGCCATGCGACCGCCTATCGGGAACAACTTGCCTTCCCATCCTGCCGTCGTGTGCTTGTCGTGCCACATTCTCAAGGAAATCTCTACAGTAATGCGTCATATGACGAGGTGTTTGGACAGGTGCAGAAGCCACCGGTGGATGCCGTGAAGATTGTGGGGGTTGCCACACCGGCCGATGCGGTGCGTGGCAACGGACTCTATCGTACGTCGAGCACCGATCTGCTCATCAATGGGATTCGCCTTGTCCTGCCTGGCACGTTACCGGCCAACACCAATTGGGGGATCAGTCCGTTGCTGCTTTCTCCAACTTACTCCGGTGGGCATAGTTTCATCGGGTATCTCACCGCTGAACCGAGCCGGACTCAGATCCTGGCGGACATAGAGTCCTCGTTGGGTGCGCTCGCTTCCGTCAACCCTTGCTAATTCCTCCGCTGGCTCTTACGTTTTTGGATCAGACTCGGCACTCATGACGTAGCACTCATCCTCACTGTCCCCTGAGGAACGTGAACTGCTGTTTCAAGGCGGAAATCTTCAGTAGGTAAGTTCTGAGATCATGGGCGCCACAGTGCTGGTGCGGCGTCAGCCGATAGTTCCGTTTGACATAGTTGCGGCCGGCTCCTGCGCCGCAGAGATGTATGACTGCGGCCAGCTCCTGTTTTTGTTCGAACGTGGCCTCGCGGTCCCCAATCAACCGCGTGACCTGTCGGTCAAGCAACGCGGAGGTCAGTTCCATGGCATGCCCAGGAATGACTCTGCTATACAGACTGTTGAACCAGCAGGAATTGAAATTGTTCCACGGTCCCGTTTCAACGACGACATGGTTGTGAATACAATAGCGTTTCCCTTCTTGAAACGTGCCGTCGGTGATCTGAAACATCCCGACAGCCGTGGAGGCAGGTTGATACCACTCCAACGGATTGTGCGAAGTGAGGTGCCATTTCCAGTAGGTTCGCGCAACGGGATTGCCGGAGCCTTCGGCTTGCGCGATGGCGGCCAGCAGCTCAGGTGTAATGATCGCCGTCGAATGGACCTCGAATAGTGGTCCGTACTCTCCCCACGTTTCACGAGGGCTTTTGTGAAAGGCCGGTTCGACCGGAAAGAATAGTTCCGTCGGTTTATAATAGGCGTGATAGATCCAATTGATGGTTAAGGCCACAGTGATGAGGATGGCTACCGTACTCCATACTTGGATGGTCGGCGGGGCCTTGAGGATGGCACGTAGACAGGTGATGAGCACCCGCCAGCTTC
The DNA here is from genome assembly GCA_019636915.1 of Nitrospira sp. Lineage (GTDB taxonomy): Bacteria > Nitrospirota > Nitrospiria > Nitrospirales > Nitrospiraceae > Nitrospira_D. The sequence goes on from JAHBWQ010000009.1 coordinate 35,609, forward strand.
CACGAACGACGCGTACCAGGGGATGCTTGGAACGCTGGTGGCGGGAAGACGTGTGGGGGGCACCGTGACGACGCGACATGGTGTCGGTATAACAATGACCAGATGAACTTATTCTGTCAACGGGGGTGGTCGGGCGACCTTGAGCGGTGATGGGGTGAGATGGGGAGCCAGCCAACGATCTTGCATTAGAGTCGGCAGAAGGGTCAATATGGTCGCCCTAGACGGACGGACGTTCTGTACGCGCGTTGGAGGGTAGTTATGAGAAGACTGGTAGCGCTGAAGATTGGGCTCATTGTGGCACTGATATCCCCACCGGTGTTCGCTGATTCATTCACCGACAAGGCAAAAAGCGATAGTACGGTCGAGATCAGCGATGAGGACCCGGCGATGCAAAAAGCCATGGCGCGTGCCCGTGCCGGCCTTGAGGGTTTTCTGAAAAAAGCTGGGTCACCGCCGTCCGATACCGGCCACTATTCGGTGAAGGTGCGGGTGAGCGAAGGTGAGAGTCTTGAGTACCTCTGGATTTCCAATCTGAAAGGGGAAGGCGATTTGTGGTCGGGGCAGATCGAAAATCTGCCGGTGGTTCGATCATTGAAGAAGGGCCAGATGTATTCGTTTGCAAAGACGGAAATTGTCGACTGGACCTACGTCGATAAGGGCAGGAAAAAGGTCATCGGCAACTTTACGACCTGTGCGCTCTTGACCAAAGAGCCACCAGATGTCGCCCAAAACATTCAGAAGCAATATGGCCTGGAGTGTGATCGCTGATCATGAACATCCTGTGTCCTCTGTTGGCAGCGCATCGTCGGTGATCTGACGTGGCGTGACCACAATCTTGTCCCGCCGATTCTTTCGGAACTCGTGCCAAAACGATCTGCCGGTGCTACTGTGGATCCACTGCTAGCCGTGCACGGATCCCTATGGGACCAGCGAGACTCTATAAACTCTTTCCCTCGCCGGATTGGGATGAGACGGATCTCGAGACGTCGTCTGATCCTTTTCATCCGGGAAGGCGATTCCAGACCAGTACCAAGAAAAAAGCGATCCGCGATCATTTCGATGCCTGTGCCCCGCATCGGCTGTCCTGGGAGAAGAAGGCCAAGGCCTACTACGAGGATCAAACCCGCTATCTCAAGTTTCTTGTACCCGAGGGATTACGGGTCTTGGAAATCGGGTCAGGGATCGGCAATCTCCTTGCCGCGTTGAAGCCGTCGCGTGGACTTGGTATCGATTTGAGTCCTGTCATGGTGAAGGAGGCGGCTCAACGTCACCCGACCTTGGAGTTTCGAGTCGGGGATGTCGAAACACTCGAGCTTGATGAACACTTCGATGTCATAATTCTCGCGGATGTGGTCGGCCATTTGCTGGATGTCCAGGCGGCATTCAAACGTCTGCGCCGTCTCTGTACCGCCCAGACCAGAGTCATCGTGTCGTCCCACAACCATGTGTGGGAACCGATTCTCCGGTTGTGTGAGAACGTTGGGCTGAAGATGCCGCAGCGCGAGCAAAGCTGGCTCTCGCCGGCGGATCTCACGAATCTACTGTATCTCGCCGATTTCGATGTCGTGAAGGTCGAGCGACGATTGTTGTTGCCCTTGTCGGTTCCGCTGCTTGGTCCGTTGTGCAACAGGCTGCTCGCCCATCTCCCAGGATGGCGTGGACTCTGTCTGTCGCATTATGTGATTGCTCGTGCGAGGCTCCGGAGGCCGGAACGGCCCTATTCAACGACCATCGTCATCCCGTGTCGGAACGAACAAGGCCATATTGATGCGGTCTTGAGACGGATTCCGGAGTTCGGAGGCCGCCAGGAGATCCTGTTTGTCGACGGGCATTCGATCGACGGAACCGTGGAAGAGATCACACGCGTCAGGGCATTTTATCCAAGTAGGGATATCAAACTCTTGGTACAGGATGGGCAAGGGAAACACGATGCGATCTGCAAGGGATTTGCCCATGCCCTGGGCGATATTCTCATGATCCTGGACGCGGATGCGTCGATGCCACCGGAGGCTCTTCCGAAATTCTATGAAGCGATCGCGAGCGGAAAGGGGGAGTTCATCATAGGCTGTCGGCTGATCTACCCTCAGGAGGGACATACGAGGCGTCTGCTCGTTCTATTCGTCAATAAGGTATTTGGAGCGGCATTCTCGTGGCTGCTCAATCAGCGAATCAAGGACCCGCGTTGTGGGACAAAAGTCTTTTTCCGGCGTGACTACGAACGCCTGGCGGCCAATCGACAGTATTTCGACGATGTCGATCCTCGTGGGGATTTCAATCTGCTGTTCGGTGCGTCCAAGCTCAATCTGCAGATTGTGGAGATTCCCATTCGTTACGAAGCCCGGACCTACGGCACCAACATGATTCGACGTGTCGGGCAAAGATGGGTGCTGTTCAAGATGGTCGTCTACGGTTTCTTTCGTCTCAAGGCCGTCTGAGGTCGGAGGGGCGTCTTCTCTCCTCGTGCGAGCCCTTCGATGAGTTCCGGATGGGCGGTTGCAGTACAAGAAATTGTGCTGGAGGTGCTGTGTCGTGTCGCTGCAACATGCTTGCAAGCCGGAAGAGGGCCCTCCTATAATGTGTCCGCTGTTTCAGTGGATTCGCTAATAATATTCAATACCAGAGGAGTCGGATCGATCATGAACGAACGAACATTGGCCATCGTCAAACCGGATGCTGTCAAGAAGAATGTCATCGGAGATATTATCCTTCGATATGAACAAGCGGGATTGAAGCCGATTGCCATCAAGATGATTCATATGTCTCAGTCTGTGGTGGAAGGGTTTTATGCGGTCCACAAAGCGCGCCCATTTTTCGGGAGCTTGTGTGCCTTCATGTCTTCCGGTCCTGCCGTGGTCATTGTGCTTCAAGGTGAGAATGCCATTAAGAGGAACCGGGAGCTGATGGGCGCGACGGACCCGGCAAAGGCGGACGCGGGAACCATTCGCAAAACCCATGGAGCGAATATCGAGTTCAATGCCGTGCATGGTTCAGACTCGCCGGAGACTGCTCAGTTTGAGATCGGCTACTTTTTCCCCGGTATGGAGATCTTCGCATAGCAGGATTCGTAAACGGGCCGGCGATGATGGTCGGCCCGTTTCTTGACAATGCCACTCGCTCCCTCTACCATCCTGAAGAATTTACCAGGTCAGGGTTGAGGCTGAGCAATCGGGTGCCTGTCCTCGCCTGAACCTCAGCTTCTCATACTGAATCTCAAGAACGGAGCCGACATGATTCCATCCGATTTGCGCTATCACCAAGAGCATGAGTGGGTTCGAGTCGAGGGCAAACAAGCGACGGTGGGGATCAGCCACTTTGCGCAGGATGCGTTGGGCGACATCGTCTTTCTGGACCTTCCCAAGGTCGGGGCGACCGTGAAGGTTGGGCAGCAGATAGGGGAAGTCGAGTCGACCAAAACCACGTCAACGATCTACACGCCGGTCAGCGGGACGGTCACCAAGATCAACACGGATCTGAAAGATCATCCTGAGGTGGTGAATTCAGATCCCTATGGCAAGGGATGGATGGCGGTCATTGAGCTGAGCAGTCCCGGAGACGTTGATCAACTGATGACGGCCGCGCAATACGAAGCCTTTCTCGCCAGTCAGAAGCATTGACAATTGTGTCCGTTGGATCGGCGAACCATTGTGTGATTGAATCATTGGTACCCATTAGCAATGTCTCAATCAACGATGAGCGACTGATCCAATGACTTCTTCACCCCACATCGCGATTCTTGGAGCCGGTCCCGGCGGCTATGTCGCAGCGATTCGTGCGGCTCAGCTCGGCGCACGGGTGACAGTCATCGAGCGAGAGAAGCTCGGCGGGGTCTGCCTCAACTGGGGTTGTATTCCCAGCAAGGCGCTGCTCTCCGTCGTGGAGCTTGGTGACAAGCTCAAGAAGGCGGAGGATCTGGGGCTGATACTCCAGGCACCCGCGACCTATGATCTTGCTCGCATGGTGGCCCGGAAAGAGAAGGTGGTTGCCACGCTTGTCAAAGGGATTGCGACACTGTTCAAAGGCTGGGGGATCGAACAGGTCACCGGGCAAGGGGTTGTCAAGGATGCACGCACCCTTGCCGTGACACTACCGGATGGAGCGCAGCGTGAGATTCACGCCGATGCAATCGTGATCGCCACAGGATCGTCCTGGCCGAACCTTCCCCAATTTCCCATTGATGGTCGGCAGATTGTGACCAGCCAGCAGATACTCGATCTGACACAGGTTCCGGCCAGCCTTGCCATCTTGGGTGGTGGAGTGGAGGGTGCGAGTTCGCCGCGTTGTACAGCGGTCTTGGGACGCAGGTTACTATCCTGGAGCTGATGCCGCGGCTCCTCCCATTGGAGGATGAGGACATTTCGTCCACCTTGGAGCGTGAGTTGAAGAAGCGTAGGGTCACGGTCCTGACCGGAACTACCGTGAAGCAGGTAGAACGGTCATCCGAATCAGTGGTGCTGTCGTTGAAAGACGGAAGCACGATGGCGACCGAGAAGCTCTTGGTCTCGGTGGGGCGCGGATTCAACTCGCGAGGGATCGGATTGGAACAGGTCGGTGTTTCGCTTGGGCAGCGTGGCGAAGTGCTGGTTGATGAATACATGCGCACGAATGTCCCGGGCATCTATGCGATCGGCGATGTGACAGGCAAGGCGATGTTGGCTCATGTCGCATCAACGCAAGGGCAGGTGGCGGTCGAGCATATTCTTGGGCATCAACGAGCCATTGATTATGACATTATCCCAGCCGGTATCTTCACCCTACCGGAGATCGGACGTGTGGGATTGACCGAGCAACAGGCCCGGGCGCGTGCGGAGCAGAATGGGAAGGATCCGAACCAGGCGGTGAAGGTCGGACGATTTCGCTATGGGGCTCTGGGGAAGGCTCAGGCCACAGGAGATACGACTGGATTCTACAAAGTCATTGCGGATGCCGAGACCGACCGCATTCTTGGTATGCATATTCTCGGGGCCCATGCAGCGGATCTCATCCATGAACCGGCGCTAGCGATGCAAGTCGGGGCGACAGCTACCCAAGTAGCCGGTCTCATCCATGCTCATCCGACGCTCGCCGAGGGCGTCATGGAAGCCATTGAAGATCTTGATGGGGCCGCTATTCACCAGCTGAGAAAGACGGGGAAGGGATGATCAAGTCTCTATTCCTCAAATTGGGAATGCTGGCCGTCACGATAGGAATTGTGTTGTGGATGGGATGGGTGCGTCAACCGTCCGTCCACCCGCATCAGGTTTCCACGCAAGGGGAGGTCACTCAGTTTGTGACCCGTCCTACTCATCATGAGCCGGATCAGGGCGGTGCGACCCAGGCATCGGTCAAGGTGGCCCACCTTCAGGCACCGGCATTGCTGGATCTGAATCGAGCCACTGCCGATGAATTGGAGGCCTTGCCCGGTATTGGTGCTGTCTTGGCACAACGGGTGATTGCGTTTCGAGAGTCGACGGGACGGTTCCGGACAGTTGGGGATCTTCGTGGCGTCAAAGGAATCGGGGCCAAGAAATTTGAACGGCTGAAACCATTGGTAATGGTCTCTACAGGGGAGACACAACAAGAGACGGAGCGACGCGTGTCATGAAGGATATAGCCCAACAACTCGACTTGATACTCCGTGGTGCGGTGGAGGTCATTCAGCAGACCGAGCTCGAGGCAAAGCTGAAGCGATCGCTCTTGGAGAAGCGGCCCCTACGCATCAAGGCGGGATTCGATCCGACGGCGCCAGATCTGCACCTTGGACACACGGTCCTCATCCATAAGCTGAAACACTTTCAAGACCTTGGTCATCAAGTGATCTTCCTGATCGGTGATTTCACAGGGATGATCGGTGATCCGACCGGCGTGTCCGAGACGCGTAAGGCGCTGACCAAGGAACAAGTCCAGGAAAACGCCAAGACGTACCAGCGTCAGATCTTCAAGATTCTCGATCCTGAAAAGACCACCATCGAATTCAACAGTCGCTGGATGGGACCGATGACGGCCGATGGATTGATCCAGTTAGCCGCACATTATCGAGTCGCCAGGATGATGGAACGGGATGATTTTCACAAACGGTATCATGAGCAGAAGCCCATCAGTGTCCACGAATTTCTCTATCCACTCGTTCAGGGGTACGACTCCGTTGCGTTGAAAGCCGATGTGGAGCTAGGTGGAACGGATCAAAAATTCAACCTGTTGGTTGGACGTGAGTTGCAGCGAGATTATGGGCAAGAATCACAGGTCGTCATCACCATGCCGTTACTCGAAGGCACAGACGGCGTGAAGAAGATGAGCAAGAGCGTCGGCAACTATATCGCGCTGGAAGACAAGCCTGGTGAGATGTTCGGGAAGGTCATGTCGATCAGTGATACCTTGATGTATCGGTACTATGAATTGTTGACGACAGAAGATCTCGGCCATGCCAGGTCACTGCATCCGATGGAAGCTAAGCAGACTCTTGCCGAATTGATTGTGACGCAGTACCACAGATCAGATGCAGGGAAACAGGCGAGGGCGGAGTTCGCGCAGAAGTTCCAAAAACAAGAATTCCCCGATGAGCCGGATGTGCGCGTGCAGCTGACGGCGCAGGACTTGAGAGATGGAAAGGCCATCGGGCTGGTTGATCTTGTGGCCAAGACCGGACTGGTTCCCAGCAAGAGCGAAGCACGTCGGCTGATCATTCAAGGTGGCGTCGAGATCGATGGGCAGAAACAGAGCGATGCCAATACAATGCTTGAAGTTGTCCAGGGCATGCAGTATCGGCTCAAGGTTGGTCGACGGAAGTTTGCAGTGGTCGAGTTAAAAGCCTAACCCTCCCTACGTCCTCTCCACATATTCTCTCTACCTGTTCTTTAATCCTTACAACGTGCCGCACGGTACTTTCTTAGCTACCCACTAGCTTTGGGTCAATTCACAAGCCGTCTCACGTGTTTGTGCTGAGCAAACTTTGACCGGGTTGGTTAGACCGAAGATCACTTCGTCTCAAAGTCATTTCTCGAGCAGTATTCCGAAACACGGTTCGGCACAAGGTGCTGGAAACCGCATTTTTCAGTGGCATCACACTTGCCCTATGACGAGGCACGGCTAGCCGATGTGTTCAAAAGTAAGAGGGCGAGCATGTATCAAGCGAAAGGCATTCGGTTATGGCTAAGGAGCCAGACGGAATGGCTGCGCTCACGGACGATGACTATTCACAATCAAGAGGAGAAAAACCATGCACGACATCGATCGGACACAAATGGAATACAACCCTGAGGCGGGATTCGAAACCAACCAAGAGCAGTTTGAGCAATTTGAAGGTGAACAATTTGAGTATGGCGAAACGGCAGAGTGGGGAGAAGTCTTCAGCGAGGCAGAATTGATGGAAATTGCCGCAGAACTGCTTGAAGTCCGAGACGAGGCGGAGCTTGATCGATTTCTCGGCAGTCTCATCAAAAAAGCCGGAAGTGCTATCGGAAAATTTGTGAAGTCTCCTGTGGGCCAGGCGATTGGAGGGATTCTGAAAGGCGCTGCCAAAAAGGCTTTGCCGATCGCTGGTGCTGCGCTTGGTGGCTTCGTGGGAGGTCCTATTGGTGCAAAGATCGGAAGTGGGCTCGCTAACGTAGCTGGCAAGGCGTTAGGGCTCGAGCTTGAGGCGTTGAGTGCGGAAGATCGTGAATTCGAAGGGGCGAAGCAGTTTGTCCGTTTTGCCGGAGAAGCCGTGAAGAACGCTGCCGCCGCACCTCCTACCGCCAACTTGCGGGCTGTTGCTAACGCAGCTGCCGCAGCTGCTGCGAGGAAATTTGCTCCTGGCTTCTTGACTGGAGCAGTGGGAGCTGGAATGCCGCCATCTGGAACGGCGTATGGTCGAGGCGCCAGTGGTCGCTGGGTCCGGCGCGGTAATCGGATCGTTCTGTTTGGAGTGTGAATCATCATGAACACAGGATCGTTCGCTTCATGGATGTTGACGCAAGAGGCTCGGGCCTTACTTACCCGGCTTGCTCGGGTCAAGTCTTTCGCGCTGCATGAACCCATGCTGCCAGCTGCAGCGATATTGCCCACGGCACAATCTGCTATCGAGCAATATCTGATACGAGGACGTCGTGAGCTCCATGGACTTGTTCACGACTTTCTTCGGTGGCTGGACGGGCCGCAGGGCCGCCTTGCCAGTCCCGCTGAAGCGCAACGGCGGTTCACGTTTCTTCGACTCAAATTCAATATCGTGCTCACACAGTTTGACACGTTCAATGATGTGCTCACGCAGCGGAGCGAAAACGAGACCGGTGTTTGGTTATCCGGTCTCGACGTCGTCTCCGCCGACGCGCTGGAGTTGCCCGGCAACTATTATGAGGCGCCACCCGTGATCTGTTACTTGGATCGCGGGGTGGGTGCGGCCATCAGGCGGGCACGGACGCGAATGCCGGGAGGTGGGGAAAACCCCGTCGCGATCATCCGTGTGCCACGTGAGCGCATGGTTGGGAGTGGCATCGGCTCCTCCTTAATTCATGAGGTGGGACATCAGGCTGCCGCGCTGTTGGATCTCGTGCCCTCTCTACGTCCGGTACTGTGCGGGCTCCAGCGAGGGAGTGGAGCAGATAGGCTCATCTGGCAGATCTGGGAACGGTGGATCTCAGAGATTGTTGCCGATTTTTGGTCGGTGGCCAGGGTGGGGGTCGGGTCGACAATGGGCCTGATGGGCGTTGTCAGCTTGCCTCGTGCCTTCGTGTTCCGGTTGAACCTGGACGACCCGCACCCAGCACCATGGATTCGCGTCAAGCTGAGCGCGGCGATCGGCAATGCACTGTACCCACATCCACAATGGGAACGGCTCGCAACGCTCTGGGAGTCTTTCTATCCGCTTCAAAAGTTGGAGCCACAACAGAAAGCATTGTTCACAAGACTCCAAGCGAGCATGCCGGGGTTCATCGCCCTGCTCGTGCACCATCGCCCCAAAACGTTGCGAGGCCGCTCGCTCGTGGAGGCACTGGACGTGGGGCAACGGCAGCCCGCCCGCCTTGCCTGGCTCTTCCATCTCTGGCGGCGGACTCCGGCGGCGATGTACCAGGCAGCTCCGTCTCTCGTCTTTGCCGCAATAGGACAGGCACGGGCAGACGGCAAGATCAGTCCCGAATCAGAGAGTACGTTAGTCGCAAAGCTGCTGACCCACTGGGCGTTGCGCAGCACGTTGGATACGTCGGCATTCTGTGCGACTAAACCGACGCGCCGACTGCGCCGTTCCAGCGTGCAGCTACACATGCAGGTCGTGTGATGAACCATCAAGGAGGATGATATGAGCACAAAAACTAATCGTTCCCAGCAGGGTTGCGAAAAAGACTGCAAGGGGACACTCAGAGTCTGCCTGCGCGATGCAGGGGGCAGCCATAGCCC
>JAHBWQ010000090.1 GCA_019636915.1 Nitrospira sp.
GCTCTTTTCAGTCGAAAATGTTTCGGAAGCAGTGACAGCTAGACGAGTGCTGGTGTTGGAACGACTGGCCGCCATGAAGGCCATGTTGTTGGGAGCGGCTGCTCCAATGATCGAACCAGATCAGCATTGCCATACTCCCTATGAATGTCCCTTTTGGGCTCATTGTACAAAGGACAAACCGCCACGCTGGATTTATCACCTGCCGGGGAAGAAAGATCTGGTCAGCCAACTGGTCCGGCAGAGGGTTACGACGATCGACGATATTCCGGAGGGAACCCGATTGTCGGATGCACAGCAAAAGGTCAAAAACAATGTGGAATGGGTTTCATCGGAATTGGGTTCACTGCTTCGTTCTCTCCGCTACCCCATCCACCATCTCGATGCGGAAACCGTGATGTTGGCAGTCCCACGGTTTCCCTTTACCAGGCCCTATCAGGCCCTTCCGGTTCAATGGTCCAATCATATTGAACTGGAATCCGGTGAGGTCGTTCATCAGGAGTTTCTCCATGCTGAAGCATCTGAACCTCGCCGGCGTTGGGCTGAGGCCTTGATCGAGTCGCTCGGCAACTCCGGCAGCATCCTGGTGTACTCGGCGTATGAAGCCGGGCTCATTCGCCAACTGGCGGACACGTTTCCTGAGTTTAAATCCGCGTTTCAAGAGATTGGAAAACGGCTGTGGGATCTGCTTCCGGTGATCAAGGATCATTACTATCATCCTGCCTTTAACGGATCATACTCGATCAAATCCGTGTTGCCGGCGGTGGTGCCATCGCTTGGGTATGGTGATCTGGCGATTCAGGAAGGAGGGCATGCGGCGGCGGAGTATTATCGTATGGTCTTTGTCGAAACCGATTGGGTGGAACGGGAGGTCATACGAGAAGCCTTGCTACGGTATTGCGCACGAGATACCTTGGCAATGGTGGAGCTGAGAAGGGTGCTCAGAGGAAAGGCGGAATGTCATGGAGGAGAAAAAGTTACGGGAGTCATGTGAGGCCATTGCAAAACTGCATGGACCACGGTAAGCTCGGCACAGTCATCGGGTATGCACTCCTCATCCGCTCGATAATCAATCCAGCCGGCGATCTGTCATAACGGAGAGGTGCGAGAGCGGCCGAATCGGGCAGTCTCGAAAACTGCTGTCGGGGTAACTCGACCGTGGGTTCGAATCCCACCCTCTCCGCCAAACAGAGCTTGCTCGACCTGGAGCCCTTGGACTTCTTGCCGGCGACGAGACAGAACACCGCATGTGTCGGGCTCTCTCTGTTCGGAGCGTGAGCAACCCCTGTGAGTGCGACCTCGGATACCCACCCATCCACCATGCCGTCAATTGCCCAGTCGCTCTTCTCGACGCAACATGCGTAAGAGTTATGTTGTCGAACGAGGGAACGATAATTCAGTCAATTCGGCTTGCTCGAGGCCGCGCTTGACCAGCGTAGAGATATCCAGCATGCGCTCAATTCTCAGCACGTCATCCAGACGAGTCTTGGTGCTTGGGTGGGGAGGCACAAAGAGCTTGCAGCAATCCTGGTCTGGCTCAATGGAGGTCTCATAGGTACCGAGCCGTCTGGCTTCGTCTATGATCTCACGTTTGTCCATCCCGATCAGTGGGCGGAGGATCGGCAGTTCTGCCGCATCTTCAATCACACAGATGTTCTGAGGGGTTTGTGAAGCCACTTGGCCGAGGCTATCGCCGGTTACCAAGGCCCAACAGTTCTCCCTCCTGGCCAGCTCCTCCGTAATCCGGATCATCATCCGTCGATACAGTACGATCCGGAACGGAGCCGGTGCAGTCAGGACAATCTCACGCTGAATTTCTCCAAACGGGATGACATGAAGGTGTGCGTGATATTGATACTGGATCAAGGTCCGTACAAGGTCCCGGACCTTATCCTCAGACGCTCGACTGACCAACGGTCGGCCGGAAAAGTGAATGAATGAGGCTTGGCAACCTCGCTTGATGAGGCGGTAGGCGGCAACCGGCGAGTCGATCCCACCCGAGATGAGGCAGGCCACCTTCCCGCTGACGCCGGTCGGCATACCTCCGGGACCTTCGACTTTTTCAGCTGAACAAAATGCATCCTTTGTCAGAAGTTCGATGTAGACGGTTAAGTCCGGCTGTTTCAGGCTGACCTTTTTTCCGGTTTGTACACAGATGGCGGCACCGATCGTCTTTTCAATATCCATCGATGTCAATGCTAATCGCTTGTCGGCTCGCTTCGCGGTGACGCGAAAGGTCTGGAACGATTTGGCCTGGAGTTCCGCAACCGCAGCTGCGGAAAGCGCTTCAAGATCCGGGTTTCCTAACTGCAACGGAATCACGCGACCCAGCGAAAAGTTTGCAATGCCGCACACGCGAACAAGCCGATCTCGAACGACCTCCACGTCCGTTTCTGGCGGAAGCTCAATGCGGATGCGGCTATGGAGGTTTTGAACCTGCCGAACTCCCAAATCCCTCAAGGCCGTTCGAATGTTTGTGACGAGGCTTTGCTCGAAGTAGTCTCGATTGTGACCCTTCAGGGCAAGTTCGTGATAATGGGCGATGACGTATTTCATAACGTACCGGGATTGTCGTTCGTGCAACATGAAACGCGGACAAGAAAGGCTGTGCACATCATTGTCATGAACGAGATACGCTTCACAAACGACGATTCACTCTCCGAGTCTTTCGAGGAATCGCTCCGCATCAATCGCCGCCATGCAGCCTGTCCCAGCTGCCGTGACGGCTTGGCGGTACTTGGAGTCTTGGACATCTCCGGCAGCAAAGACGCCAGGGACACCGGTGGCGGTGCCGTGGTGAGTCCGGATGTAACCTTTTTCGTCCATGTCGAGTTGGCCTGTGAAGAGGGTAGTGTTCGGTCGATGGCCGATGGCGACGAAGACTCCTTCGCATGCGAGGTCCGTCGTCTTACCGGTCACGATATTTTTCAGGCGTACGCCGGTGACCACTTCATTGCCGAGGATGTCTTCGACCACGGAATTCCATACAAAGGCAATCTGCTCGTTTTTCATCGCCCGATCTTGCATGATCTTCGACGCCCTGAGTTTGTCACGACGGTGGACAACGGAGACCTTCGTCGCAAACTTGGTGAGAAAAGTTGCTTCCTCCATCGCACTGTCTCCGCCGCCAACCACCACAAGCTCTTTCCCTCTGAAGAAGAATCCATCGCAGGTGGCGCAGGTGGATACTCCGTGACCGGTCAACCGCTTTTCGTTCGACAGGCCGATCGGAATGGCAGAGGCACCGGTGGCGATGACAACGGTCTTGGCCTGGATTGTTCGCTCGCCGTCGATTGTGATGCTGAAAGGACGCTTCGTGAAATCAACCGCCGTAACGTCGCCGGTCACAAACTCCGACCCGAACCGTTCTGCTTGAGCCCGCATGTCCTTCATCAGCTCCGGTCCCGTGATGCCCTTCGCGAATCCAGGATAGTTTTCCACTTCCGTCGTGGTGGTGAGTTGTCCTCCAGATTGCCACCCTTCGACGAGCAGAGGGGACAGATTGGCCCGTGCGGTATAGATCGCAGCGGTCAAACCGGCTGGACCCGAACCGATGATGACGACATGACGCATATGGGGACTTTAACACAGTGTGGGAATGAGACGGTAGGAGGTGACCGGCGATCGGATGAAAGCCGGAAGTCGTAACATGCTGTTCGTGCTCTAGGAGGGTCAGAGACGGATAAGCAATGGCTTGTGTTGTGGTATGCACTCACTCGGAGAACAATGACTCGAGTCTACCTCATCGGAGGAGAAGCCTTGGATGATGCCAGTTTAGAGAGCATCCCGAAAACGTTTCGCACCTGCTTCCTGCCTACTGCACGAGGCAACGTTCCGTCAATGACCATATCGGCTCTGCGAATCTTTTGTGTCAGCGGCATTTGGCTGCGAATGCGTCGGAGTGCTTCCGCGCGAGTGAGGCCGTTTCGTTTCTTGAGACGGACGATTTGAGTATTCTGGTCGGCGGTGACGACGATGGTTTTCTGCACTCGTTTGTCGATGCCGGTTTCGAACAGCAGAGGAACATCGTAGATGACGACGGCATGTCGATCATTTCGAGTTGCCTCTCTGGTCAGTTTTATTTGTTCGCGCGCGACACGGGGATGGACGATACGTTCAAGCACTCGTCGTTGCATCGGATTGTTGAACACGAGTGACCCGAGGGCTTGTCGGTTAATCGTTCGGTCAGCGTTCAAGATGGATTGCCCGAACCGACGCCGAATCTCTCGCCAGGCCGGCTTGCCAGGCCGGACGACCTCTCGTGCCAATGCATCTGCGTCGATGACAATGGCCCCGCATTCCTTGAACATCTTTGCCACGGTGCTTTTCCCGGTTGCCACACCTCCGGTGAGTCCGATCAGGATCATAGTGGCGGAGCTTATCATGCGTCAGACATGACGACAAACTGAGATTGACATCCGCAGTTCTCCGCTTGTATGAGTTTTATTATGTATCAATTTCTGCTGTTCCTTATCTGTTTTTTCGGTGGTGCCGGGGTTGCCGTGACTGGAACGGAGGGCGTGGCATCCAGTTCACGGACGATCACCGTCGCACTGGACGGGTCGGGTGAGTTCTCCTCGATACAAGAGGCTGTTGATAGTGCGGGGAAGGGGGACACGGTGTTGATCAAGGCCGGAGTGTATCCTCAAGACCTGACCATCCATAGTAAGGAAAAGATCAAGATCGTCGGTGCTGGGGTCGAGAAGGTTGTTCTGCAAGGTCGAGGGCAGATGGTGGGTGTCCTGCATGTGGGCAAGTGGCCTTATGGTGCCACGGATATTGAGATCAGCGGTCTAACGATCAATGAGCATGGGGGCCATGCGCTTGGCATTTTTAACGGCAACCGCATCGTGCTCCGTCAACTTCATGTCAAGGGCATGGTCTTCAGCCAACAGGTCCAAGAAGTCCGAATAGAGGATTGTATCATCGGCGGAAGCGAGACGACCGGCGCACACTTTTCTGATTCCCAGGCCGTTCTGGTTCGAAATTTTATCCATGATAACGATTATGGTATCAACGTAACTGGTAAGTCGTCTGTTCGTCTCGAGCACAACGTGATTACCAGAAGCCTCTATGAGGCGGTCGTCGTCGGTGATCAGTCTGCTGCGGTGTTGGTGAACAATACATTGGTGAAAAATGGCGGTGGGGCGGCATTTCTTGACACCTCGAGGATTGAGGCCATGGGGAACATTCTCAGTTTCAATCGGGTTGGTTTTCTGATCGCCCCCTCGAGTCAGACGAAGGTTGGTTACAACCTTCTCTTCAACAGCGAGGCTGACTATATGCGAACGGGCTCGCCGAATCGTCCTGCTCCGGAGTTGAAAGCCAGCTCTGATATCTTTGCGGACCCTCGCTTTGTTGATACCGAACGCGATGACTATCATCTACAGCCTGATTCCACTCTCCTCAATGTGGGTGGGTTTCCTCATCTTGGAGCGCTCCCGCCTCGTCGATCGGCAGCGGCTCGGTAGAAATATCATTAAAAACAATTAGATGGGAGCTTGTTCCGCTCTCTGGGATGCGTCTGATATCCTTTGAAGCGAGACCGATACCTTCCTGTGCGTTTCCTGACTCAAGTAACGGCTTGAGCCTGCCGAGAAAGATTCAACCAGGAGGTCGTCCTTGGCTAGCTTCCGAAGCAACCTCGAAAAACTGTCGGGCGAGAGAATTCCTTCACTCATGGACATGGAGTCGGGGAAATTGGTCGGTGCCGTGCTTCCCATGTCCGAACAGGCCCAGATCCAGATGAGGAATAGTATTGAAGTGATTGAGTACCTCCTAAACCAGGAACAAGTGATCTGGAGTTGAGTTTCTAATCGTTTTGCCTACCTGTCGTTCTTCATCGTACTCTTGAGTTATATAGGTCTCTTCCTTATCTCGTCCGGTTAACCCTGCCTTTGTCGGAGCGTGGGAGAGTGCTGCTCTTGGTTGATCTAGGCCAATTCAGACAATGGGACAAGAGACCGAAGAGGCACTTGAGTGAAAGTCCCTGGACGGCTTGCACGCTTGATTCCGTTGTCTATTGAGTGCATTGTGGCCGTCGTGCACTGCGAGCTTGTGTGGAGAGAGCAGGGGGTTCTTTATGGGGAAAGCAGTTCGGAAATCTTTCCGTTCCCAAGCGCCTCACGGCGCCGAACGGCGACGGCTGGAAGAGGATGCTCTCCGTAAACAGCATTGGAAACGCTGGGGGCCATACTTAAGCGAACGGGCTTGGGGGACGGTTCGAGAAGACTACAGTCCGTATGGCACTGCGTGGGAATCTTTTTCTCACGACCACGCTCGCTCCCGTGCCTATCGTTGGAATGAAGACGGACTGGCCGGAGTCTCCGATCGGCATCAGTACATCTGCTTCGCGGTTGCGCTATGGAATGGCTGCGATCCGATTTTGAAAGAGCGGGTGTTCGGAGTGACGGGCAACGAAGGTAATCATGGAGAAGACGTCAAGGAATATTATTTCTATTTAGATTCAACACCAACCCATTCATACATGAAGTATTTGTATAAGTATCCACAAGCTGAATTTCCTTATGCCAGGTTGGTTGAAGAGAATCGCCGTCGTGGACGTCAGGATTTGGAGTATGAGCTTATCGATACGGGTGTTTTTGATGAGAATCGGTACTTCGATGTCATGGTGGAGTATGCCAAGACGACACCGGAGGAACTATTTATTAGGATCCACGTCACGAACCGGGGGCCTGAACGTGCTGAGTTGACCCTGTTGCCGACTCTTTGGTTCAGAAATACCTGGTCGTGGGGACTCGACGCTCGTCGGCCAAGAATGCGTGAAGAAACCTCGGAGAAGGACTGCAGTATTATTGAGTTGGAGCACGAGTACTACGGCAAGCGCATTCTCTGGTGCGAGCGAAAACCACCGTTGCTGTTCACGGAAAACGAGACCAACTCCCGACGGTTGTATGGAGATCAGGAAGGCTCACAGTACGTGAAGGACAGTTTTCATGACTACATCATTCATGGACGGACTGATGCGGTCAATCCCGGGAAGGTCGGCTCGAAGGCAGCCGCGCACTATGTACTGCCGTTGGCTCCAGGCGAATCAGATATCGTTCATCTCTGTCTGACGAACGAGTCGGATCCAGGCGCCTTCAGTAAGCAGCACATAGATGGACTTTTTGAACGACGAGTTCAGGAGGCCGATGAATTCTATGCAGACCTGGCTCCGGCACATCTCTCAGCGGATGCAAAGCTCGTTCAGCGACAAGCCTTCGCCGGACTACTGTGGAGTAAACAGTTCTATCACTACGATCTGAAACGCTGGCTCGTGGGCGACCCAGGGATGCCGGATCCGCCCCAAGAGCGACTGCATGGGCGAAACTCGGACTGGACACATCTTTATAATGCCGATGTCATTTCGATGCCGGACAAGTGGGAGTATCCCTGGTACGCTGCTTGGGATCTGGCATTTCATTGCATTCCATTGGCCCTCGTTGATTCGACCTTCGCCAAGGAACAGCTGATCCTCATGCTCCGTGAGTGGTACATGCATCCGAACGGGCAGATTCCCGCCTATGAATGGGCGTTTGGAGACGTGAATCCTCCGGTTCACGCCTGGGCGGCCTGGCGTGTCTATAAGATCGAGAAGAAGCGGAGAGGCGTCGGTGATCGGGTTTTCCTTGAACGCGTGTTCCACAAGCTCCTGCTTAACTTTACCTGGTGGGTCAATCGAAAGGATGCCGAGGGGAAGAACATCTTTCAGGGAGGATTCTTAGGCCTCGACAATATCGGCGTCTTTGATCGGAGTGCTCCCCTGCCGACCGGTGGCCATATTGAACAGTCGGATGCCACCAGTTGGATGGGGATGTATTGCCTCAATATGCTGTCGATCGCGCTTGAGCTGGCACGTGACAATCGAGCATACGAGGATGTGGCGAGCAAGTTCTTCGAGCATTTTGTCTATATCTGCCGAGCCATGAATAACATCGGTGGGGAGAAAATTGAGCTCTGGAACAGAGAAGATGGGTTTTTTTATGACGTCTTGCACCTCCCGGACGGACAGACTTGTCCGCTGAAGGTCCGGTCTCTTGTTGGCCTGATCCCGCTATTTGCCGTAGAAACCTTAGATTCTGAGTTGGTCGATCAGCTTCCGCGGTTCAAGCATCGCATGCAGTGGTTTATTGAAAACAGACCTGATTTCAGTATCCATGTGGACACGCAATCACACGATGGCGAAGTGCGGCGATTCTTGTCGCTCGTGAATCGTTCGCGGTTGAAATCGGTGCTGCGATATATGCTGGACGAGGAGGAATTTCTTTCTCCATACGGCATTCGGGCTCTTTCGCGTTATCACAAGGATCATCCGTACGTGCTCTCTCTCATGGGTCGCGACTATCGGGTGGATTATGAACCGGCTGAGTCGAGTACGGGACTCTTCGGAGGTAATTCAAATTGGAGAGGGCCCATTTGGTTTCCGGTCAACTATCTGCTCATCGAGTCACTCCAAAAGTTTCACTACTTCCTTGGTGAGGACTTCAAGGTCGAGTATCCGGTTCGATCTGGGCGATTCGTCTCGTTGGACGAGGTCGCTTCCGAGCTTTCCCGGCGCCTGACACATATCTTTCTCCGTGATAAAACCGGGCGACGTCCCGTATATGGAAGGACTAGGAAATTTCAGGACGATCCATGCTGGCGAGATGTTGTCCCATTTTATGAGTATTTCCATGGAGATAATGGGGCTGGGATCGGAGCCAGCCATCAGACCGGATGGACAGGGTTAGTTGCCAAGCTTATCCAGCAGAGCGGGGAGTAGGGGTGACGCGTCATTCGTCCTTCGACTTCGCTCAGGACCGTGAGCCTGTCGAACGGTGAAGCATATCTCGTGCGCATGAGATACGAATGACGAGGGATCGCTGATGCGGATTCGCAAAAAAGAATGCCACGATTCCGATCGTGCGCTGAGTCTGGAATGGCTGGAAACCAACGGGTGCGGGGGATTTGCGTCAGGCACGGTGGCTGGCGCCAACACACGTCGGTATCATGGGTTATTGGTTGTGGCGAGCCCCCCTGAATACCATCGTTACGTACTGGTTAATCACCTAGAGGAGTGGCTTCATCTGGATGGTTGCGCCGTTTCAATCTCGACGAATCTGTATCCTGGCGTGATCCATCCTCAAGGGTACAGGCATTGTGTTTCCTTTTCGTCGACTCCTTGGCCAACCTGGATCTTTACGTTCAACGATCAAGAAGTCAGCCGAGAAATCTTCTGTGTATGGGGTCAGAGCACTGTTGTGGTGAGATGGAAACTCCTCACACCAACGACAGATGCAATCGAACTGCGTGTACGTCCGAAGCTCACGGGGCGAGATTATCATGCCCTTCACCATGAAAACGGTGGGCTTTCCGATGTGGCGGTGATCACCGAGAAGAGGGTGACCTGGCAGCCTTACCATAGTCTTCCAGCCGTGCATTGCCTCCACACCGGAACCTATCACCATGCCCCCGATTGGTATCGACAGGTACAGCTTCCTCTCGAACAAGAGCGTGGGCTGGATTTTCTAGAAGACTGGTGGTCTCCGGGAGAATTGCAGTTCGACTTGGAGCCCGGTAGGGAGCAGATTCTTGTTCTGACCAGCGAACTGGTCGATGGCATCCAGCCTGGAGAACTCATTCGGACGGAACGTGCCAGCCGGATGAGGCGCCGTACGGTCACGAAGCGTCCGGATCGCTTTGCCGAAGCCCTTCGGCAAGCTGCCGGTACATTCTTCGTACGGCAGGGCTCCAGGCAGACGGTGATTGCCGGATATCCTTGGTTTACCGATTGGGGGCGAGACACCTTCATCTCATTACCTGGTCTCTTCCTTGTGACCGGACGGTACGAGGCTGCTTGGCACGTTATTGAATCCTTCATTCCTTTTGTGTCGGAAGGTATGGTGCCGAATCGCTTTCCCGATCTCGGCCAGGATCCTGAGTACAATACCATCGATGCCTCTCTCTGGTTTATCCACACGGTCGATCGCTATCTGGTCTACAGCAAGGATAGAAAACGTGTTCGAGCCGTCGCGTGGCCGGCCATCAAACAGATTCTCGATGGTTATCGTCAAGGGACGAGATACAACATCAAGATGGACGTCGATGGGTTGATTGCGGGAGGAATGCCTGGGACACAGCTGACATGGATGGATGCCAAAATAGGAGAGTGGGTCGTGACTCCACGGTACGGAAAGCCGGTAGAAATTCAAGCCTTGTGGATTCGGGCGTTACAAGTTGGTTCTCAGTTAGCTGCAAAATTCGGTGAACGAGATTACGCGGCGGACTGTCGGCGAGATAGAACACGAGCCGTTAGATCGTTTCGTCAACGATTCTGGTATGAGGACGGACAGTACTTGTACGATGTCATCGATGGGCCGGAGGGGGACGATACCTCAATGCGTCCTAATCAGGTGTACGCGATGTCCCTTTGCGATGATCTGCTGACGAACGAACAAGCCACACAGACTCTTCGGGTTGTCAAAGCGCATCTTCTGACCTCGGTGGGTCTTCGTACATTGTCACCCCAGGACCGCCGGTATCGGCCACGCTATGAAGGGGGGCCACGAGAACGGGATTGTGCCTACCATCAGGGAACCGTCTGGCCGTTCCTGTTGGGACCATTTGTGACAGCATGGGTGAGCACGTTCGGGCGTACGACCAAGTCCAAACGTGAGGCGAGGTCATTCCTTAACGGAATAGAAGCGAGTCTACGAGATACCTGTCTGGGCCACGTATCAGAGATATTTGATGGAGACGATCCGCATGCTCCACGCGGCTGTCCGGCACAGGCGTGGTCACTTGCAGAACCTCTTCGCGCCATGGTCGAGGATCTTGGGTTGTTGCCGATCACACCTGAGGCAACCAACGCGGTTCGACATAAGCGGTCCGCTACCCAACAGCGCTAGCCGGTCTCTCCCTTGACAGGCTTTCTGCGCATCCGTAGTCTGCATGCACGAGATAGTGTGGAGCTCTACGATGCAGATGAAGATTTTATCAAGCCGAAAGCATCGAATCGTCACGGCCGGTATGCTGTGTGTTCTCATTAGCCTTGCAGTTCCCTACGTCACGTTAGCTGATGACTTGCCTAAAGAATCGATATTACCGCTGGGACTGGCGACCAAGGCGATTCAAGCCGCGCTAGATGTCTGTAAAAAGGATGGGTACCGAGTGAGTGTCTCAGTCGTAGACCGTGAGGGCGTGCTTCGTGCCATGGGACGAGCCGACGGTGCTGGGTCCCATACGGTAGACAGTAGCCGGAAAAAAGCTTATACCGCCGCCAGCTTGCGACGCACCACGAGCGAGCTTGCCGATCTCATCACCAAAGTTCCCACGCTTCAGGCTCTTCGTGACATTAATGGTGAGGTTTTGATTTTAGGCGGCGGGCTCCCTATCGAAATTGGAGGAGAAGTGGTTGGTGGCATCGGAGTTGGTGGAGCACCAGGCACCCATCTGGATGACGCATGTGCGCAGGGGGGCTTGGATGCGATCGGTGCGGTCCCCAAGGTTTCACCAGCCAAGTGAGATTTTTCGTCTGGGTGGTGATCTGTATTGCTCTGTTGCCGATCGCAGTGGGATGCAACAGCACTGTGCCCGAGACTGCATCACTGGAACTCACGATGCTCCAGTTTCGTCTCGCTATTGTGAGAACGGCAACTGATCCGTTTCTGCAGCGATTCAATCTTACAATGAATGTCCAGGGACAAGGTGGGTGTAAGTCCACAACGGAACTCTTTCCTGATACGGGTTATGCAGGTCGACGGAACGTCTATTTGGCGGCCAAGGGCAACGTCTATGTTGTTGGGCAGTACGATGCTCGAGTCATTAATGTTCAAACTTGTCGGACTGACCTGGCAGAATTTCGCCATCTCGATCGAGACGTAATTTTTCTTGGGAGCTTTGATCAGGACCAGGAAAAACACTGGAGGTATGTGTCCGCGCTTCAACAACCGGAATTGCCGTTTGAAAAACGATAAGGGTAGTAGCCGTAGTGAAAGGCCTCTCCCGGTGTTCTCTTATGATGCAGTTGAGGCGATGGGTGTGATCTAACGACGAGCGATCTTATTACATGCAACAACCTATCATTGGGTATCATCAAGATGAGCACGGCGACTGGGTTGCCGATCTCGCGTGTAGCCACGGGCAACATGTTCGACATCACCCCCCATTTTTCAATCGTCCATGGGTCCTGACCGCTGGAGGACGTGAGCAGCATCTTGGCACGTTCTTGAACTGCAAGAAGTGCGAGGAGCCGACTGCCGTTGCTCCCCCAGCGTCGCCATAACCCACGCAACATCTGGTTCCTCTCGACGTCGACTGTACACTCATCCGGACTATCTCGCATTCATGCAACCAGTCATTTTCTTGGTGGCCGGCAGGCTTGGTGATACGGTAGACATGGGGCGCTTTCTCGATGCCACGTCGAGAGGAAGGTAGGGTATGCGCATGGCTACGGCTTCACACCCGTCGATGTCAACGGTCGATCCGCGATCCGGATTTTTTGTGCATCGAATCCAAAAGGGCTATGCCGCCTGGATTGGGTTATTGCTGTTTCTGTATTCGGCACTGTTTTTCACCATGGCTTTCTATGGGGCTCATCTGAAGCCTGTCGTCGTGCTCTACACCAGTGATTCTTTGGAAGAGCGGCAGGCTGCAGCTGAGGAGATGTTGGCATTAAGCGAGACAGTATGGGTTGCGGTTCCGGTGCTCTTTTTCGGTTCTGTAATTTTCAGTCTTGTTCTGACTCGACGTGTGGCAGGTCCGCTCTCTCGACTGGACGAGTGTCTTCAACAGTGGGCGCAGGGGAACCTTCGTTGGCGTATGCGTTTTCGTCCCAGTGACCGACTGGATGAGTTGGCTGATCACGCGAATTGCGCTGTAGAGAATATTGAAAGGTCGTTTGATCAGATTCGGGCTCAGACAGGAGCCTTGCAGGCGGCACTACAGAAGATTGAGACGGTTGAGTCCACGGGAGTGAAGGAAGCACGAGATGCCCTCGATGAGATCGACGGGACATTACGGCGATTTACCTTTCGACCGGCGGTCAATAAGTTCGGACGGACTTAATGGTGTGTAGAGGAAAGAAAACTGGTGGATTCACCTTGCTTGAAGTGTTGGTCGTTCTGGCCATATTGAGCGTCCTTGCTGCAGCGGCGACGATTTCACACGGGTATCTTGTCGGTCATGCCACAGCGGTGGAGGCCGAGGTGATCCTCGGTGAGATTAACAGATTGGAAATGCTCTACCACGCCAATCATGGGTCTTATTCCAGTGACATGGCGGCCATCGGCCTTACGCTCGCGCCGACGCTCAAGTATTACAAGATCGCGGTGTGGTTGGATGATGGAGGAGCATCATTCCAGGCAGCCGCGATTCCTCTCTCTGGACAACAGACACAGACGGCGTTCGTGTTGACGCATGCAAAGGATGGAATAACTCTCCACAAGAAGGATGTCGGGATATTCGCTCAAGAAGTTCACGGTAGAACTTCTTCTATCGGGATGTCCTCAAGGGGCGAGGGGCAGATGGAGATGCGTACAGGAACACAGAGGAAAGCTCAACAGGAAGATTGTCGGAAAGGTGGTGAAGCAACGGTTGCCGCTGATGGATTGCTCGATATGAATTTCTGCTTAAAATGACTCGGCTTCTTTACGGGTGCTGGGCATGGTTTGTCCGCCCGTGGGTAGCCTGAGTTCACGGTAGGCTCTCCTGAATTTTCTCCTCAATTACGGGTAAAAAGGTGCGTGTAGGTAGAGGCCCCCAGCTTTTGCCTCTCCCAACCTCGGTAGTGAGACAGGGGTTGTGCGGTGAGGTCGGGACGAAAGCGTCGTGGCCTGCGGTTCACCAACTCATGTCCGGCTGCAGAGCCATTCGGCCATCTTGACAGAGTAGAAGGCTTTGTTTGACAACCATGCCATAGAGGACTCAACCGGATCGCCGACTATGTTGACGCAACGTTATCAAGTTGCCGTGCTATTGGTTTTTGTTGTGTTGTGCGGATGCTATCTTGTGCTGCCGTTGGGGGCCTCGTATGTCTTGGCCAATGGGCTTCGTACGTATGGGTACAGTCATGTCATCCTGCAACTCGGGTATCCCGGCTGGACTCGTATGAATATCCCGGTCGTTTCATTTCAGCAAGACTTGGGAGAAGAACGATTGCTGATCTCCCTGACCGATACCGAGATTCAGTATGACCTGGGACATCTGTTTCAAGGTCGTGCGCATCGTATCCTACTCAGGGATGTGGCTATCCATGTGTTGACTGTGCACTCGACTGACCCCACTACGGGAGGAACGCATGTGGAAGTGAACAATGATGAAGAGTCGTCACCGTGGAAATTGTTGACCGCAGGCGATCTTTTACGAAATATTCCCATACTCCCCTTTAGCGAATTGCAGCTTGAGCATGTGACGGTGTTTCGTGAGCAGGCAACGGGGCCGCTTCGCAAGGTCACCATTGATGGGGCGCTGACGTCTGCCGGCAATGAGATTGGAGGGCATCTTTCATTTCGTGGACGAGATACCGGCTCCTATGGTCTCGTGGTGGCGGGGAATTCGGCGAGTACGTGGTCGGCTACGTTATCTTCGACGAGACCACATGCAGCACCGATTGTCTCCTGGCAGTCCAGATCGCGTCCGACCGATGGTTCGGATATCAAAGTCGACGGGCAACTTCGAATGAATGTACAGGAGCTGGCTCCGTTTATCGCGCTCCTCGTGCCGATCGGTCCCGAGCTGGAGAAGGTCACTGGGCAGGTCGCCCTCGATTGGGCCGGGGTTGCTGCAACCCGGGCTGCGCTCGGGTCGCTCTGGGAGGATGAACATACCCGTGTAGACGGTCAGGTCCGTATCAATCTCACCTTGCCCGCACTGAAGGGAGTGGCGAAAGATATTGCACTGGCCTATGCGGGACGGTTTGTAGGGAATGCGGCTCAGGCGGAGTGGGCTATGAGCCCTGGCGTGCTTCTCACCGCGACGCTGAATACCCAACCTCGCCTTATTCCGGACGTAGTTCGGTTGATTCTTCCTCATGGAGATCAGCCGGTACGAATTGAGAACAAGAGCGTCGTACAAGGGACTCTTTATTGGAAAGAGACTCCTATCCGCACAGTGGCTCAAGGTCCGCTGCAGGTGACCTACGGCAGGGCATCTGGGCCATTGGTCGCCATGTTCGAAACCACCAGGGCTGAAGGGCGTGGAAATGAACTAATCTTGGCTGAAGGAGCCTATCAATTGGAGGGAGTGCTCCCTAGAGTATTAACGGAGAGACTTTCAGCTAAAGAGGCAGCAGGGGGAGTTCGGGGGACCGTACGGCTGGAACGAGCACGTATCGCGGGCGTGTTATTACCGCCATCTTCGATTACGGTAAAGCAGATTGGACAAGGTGCGGTCTTCGTCCCGGGAGCAACACTGAATCTCTCCGAACCCCTTACCGTGAAATGTGATCTGATTCCAAGGCACTGCATCGGAGGCCCACTGGCTGCCACGATTCGGACTCCTGGCGTCAGAATAGGTGGTCAAACTGTCACGGTGACCCAAGGGCTGCTCAGCATTCAGGACATGGAGACGAGAGGCACGGATTGGACTACCCGCGGGATGTTGGTGGTTGATGGAGTCAACATGAGTGCTGGAACGGCTATTCCTTCACCAAGTCATTGGGTCACCAAGTTTTCTGCGGATCAAACGAGTATTGGGGCGGATCTACAGGGGGATCTTCCGAATCATAAAGGGTTGGTGACGGCCAGGATTGAGCAATCGCTGAGCACGGCATACGGAGCGTTGCATGGTACGATCGGTCCGGTGCAATTTGATGGGGCCGAGCGGCGGCTCAGCAGATTTATTCGGGCGGTTGGCCCATCGAACGATCTTCTTGATGGAACCGTCAGCGCCATGGTCGATGTGGTCTGGGATAATACAGGTGGTAGTCAATCCAGCAACGGTACAACCATCACCTCCGCGACCGCACGGGTGATCGCGGAGAATGTTTCTGGATATTATCACGACTATGGAATCCGAGGGGTGAGCACGTCAATGGTTCTTCGTGCAGACGGAACGGAATCCATTCTGACGACTCAGCCGGCCTCTCTCGTGGTGGGGGCTTTCCAGAGTGGTGTGGAAGTCACCAATATCAGGGCTTTTTATCAGGCACGGTGG
>JAHBWQ010000091.1 GCA_019636915.1 Nitrospira sp.
GCGTGGCAATGGCGGAAGGCGTATTCTCCGCACGAAAGGGATTCCCGAGAAGCTGTGTGACGGGCACCAAAGCACCTGTTCCAGAGACGATCGTGTAGGCCGAGATCGTACCTCCTGAGACACTGGTGGAACGATTCGCCACATACAAGAACAGTCCGTCCGGAGAGATCGCAAGCGCCACAGGAGTGGACCCTGTGAGCACGGGTACAGGATTCGGGGATGCCCCCGCCGCCGGAACAAGGGTCAGTAACCCGCTGCTCCCTATCGCAAATGCCGAGACGCTCCCACCTCCATTGGCGATGTACAGATGGGCTCCATCCGCTCCTACTGCGAGACCGTTTGGAGTCGTCCCACCTGTCGAAACCGGATTGGAACCGGCCGGTGGAATCAAGGTGAGCAGTCCGGAGGTTTCGACTCGAAACATCGTCACGTTGTTGGACGCCCCGTTGGTCACATAGAGAAACTGTCCGTTCGGCGACAGCGCCAACGCCGTGAGCCCTGTCCCACCTGATGAAATCGGATTCGTGCCGGGCCCGGCCGGCGGTACGAGCGTGAGTACCCCGGACGCATCAACCTGAAACACCGTAACCATGCTGGAGGTACTAGTAGCGACATAGAGAAACCGCCCATTCGGAGTAATCGCCAAGGCAATCGGTGAGGACACCCCAGCACCGACAGGCTTGGAACGCCCTTCTGTTTGTGGAACAAGCGTCAGCCCCCCAGCCGTACCGATCTTAAAGACGGTCACATCATCGGATCCACTGTTCGCAACATACAGAAATTGAGAATTGCTTGAGATCGCGAGGGCTCGCGGAGTCGTACCCACTGAAACCGGATTGGGATTTCCCGCGCTTGAATCCCCGAACAACAACGAACCATTGGTGCCAACCCGGAAGGCTGTCACTTTATTTGCCTGACTGTTGGCCACATAGGCGAACAACCCGTTCGGGGACACGGCGATCGCCGACGGAGTCGGCACATCCGGGAATGGAGAACCCGCAATGGCCGCAAGCCCTCCAGTCGCTGGAGTCACGGTGTATCCGGACACACTATTGGATCCACTATTCGTGACGTAGACAATCGCGCCTGTCGTACGCTCTCCTCCGATCCCACCGAGTCCACCGAACCCACCTTCTCCTCCATCATCACCACAGCCAGACACAAGCAGCAGGCATGGAATGAGCCAGGCGACGTGCGATCGTCTCGACCATGGTGTGGTCCTTAAGCTTTCCTGAAACATAGTTTTGTTTATACCACTCCCCCTCAATCCCTCACAACAGCGCAATCAGAGCACGTCATGGGATACATCATGCGCGATGACTTTTTTGTTGGACTCCGATGTCAGCTCACTGGCACACTGCCTGCCAACCAACAGGAAGGATTCTCTGCCTTGCATCACGCGCTCACCATTCTTGGATCAGGCTACACCGCCAAGGTTCTTCTCCCACTTGCCGAGCAACAGTACGCGCAAGTCTTTGCGACCAGTCGCGATCCAGATCGACACCTGACAGACCTGAGACCGGAACAACGAATCCGGTTCGATCTCACACAGCCTGAGACCTGGCAGCTGATTCCTCCCGTAACCGATCTCCTCTGGTGCTTTCCCGCCGTCCCGATCGCGTTGGTGCAACAGTTCGCCGAGACCGCATTGTTACAAGCCCGCCGACTGGTCGTACTCGGCAGCACCTCCGCCTACGACGATCACCTCTCGACCGAATACCCCCCATCTTGGGTTGATGAAACAGCTACAATCGACTTCAATAAACCTCGCGTGCAAGGTGAAGAACTTCTTAGAACTTCATATGGCGCAGTCATACTCATGGTTTCCGGAATATACGGGCCACACCGCAATCCCATTGATTGGATCCGAACCGGACGGGTCGCCCGCTCACGAAAATTCGTCAACCTGATTCACGTCGAAGATCTTGCGGGGACTTGCCTTGCCGCTATAAGGCATGGTGAGAAGGGCACCACCTACAACGTCAGCGATGGAACTCCCAGGACCTGGGATGAAATCTGTGAGACCGTCGAACGACGATGGGCTGTTCGATCTTCCGTTTCTCCCGAACCACAACCGATGGGAAAACGGATCGCAAACCGGCGACTGTGCGAGCTCCTGAAGGCAGATGGGGTGAGTCTCCGCTACCACGACCTCTACCAGGCGCTTGAACAAATCGAGGAGGTGACTGTCAACGAAGCAGGGCCATCACGGTAAGACAGACCAGTAAGTTATTCACGGCATGGGCCACCATGCCTGGGATGAGACTCCCTGTTCGATCATAGAGCCAGGCCCAGAGGAACCCACTCCACAGGACGCTGATAAATCCCAGCAAGCTATAGCCATGAGCGAGTGCAAAGATGGTCGCACTGAGTAATGCAGCGGGGAGAAAGGTGAATCGCCGACGGAACATCGCAAAGAGCAGTCCGCGAAACGCAAGCTCCTCAAAAATCGGCGCGAGGATCACATATTCAAGCAAGCTGGTGGCAAGCATGGGAGGAGTCGCCCACACCAAGTCTTGATCGAACCATTCAGTCCAATGATTTTCAAGCTTGAGAAAGTCTGCGGCTTGGCCCAGGATCCATTCACCCCAGAGTGCAGCTGCAACCACGGCAACAATGATGCAACCCAGCCTCCCGAGGTCGCCATAATTGAGCCGGAGACCAAATCCCTGCCAGAAATCGAGACCAGCCGGCTTGAGCAAATACACATAGGCGATCACCAACAGTGGAAGATTCGCCAGGGGAATAGCCAGCGCCCGCAACGAGCCCTGGCTCAGTGCGGGTGTAGACAAGAACGCGACGGTCATGAGAGCGCCCAACGCACCTCCCCGGAGAATCACCGCAGCAGCCGTCCCGCCGGACCACGGCGGCGGCACGCCCGGTGAATGGAGCTGGAGTACATTCAACCCTCGGCCTTTCAACCGGACGATTCCCAACAATATCACCGAACCAACAGCCAGACAGGTCAACTCACTGATCATTAAGGGACGAATCCATCGCTGAACCTGCTCTTCCTTCAGCTGCTGCTGTGCCTCGATCGTCGTCAGAAGTGCATGATCACCAGCCCGTTGCGCCAGCCTCGCAGCAAGATGGTCGTAGAACCATCCGATCGGTAACGTCTCTGCCAGCCTGGCCTGTAACTGTGCCTCTTGCTCCAGTGGAAGCGGCGCCGCATCGTATGCGGCAACAATCAGCCGTCGAAAAGACTCGGCAGAGGTTCCGCGACCATGCCATGTTTGGGCTTCAGCAAGCGCCTTGGATTCATGCCCGGACTCACCAAGAAGAATCGCCAACCGAAGCTTCGCCGATGGATCATCAGTCGTCGCGATCAGTTCCTGATACCACCGAATGGCCTGGCGAGAGGCTTGCTCCTCATTGTCCATCGTCCATTCTGCCACCCATCGCTGCCATTTCGGTGCACGGTGCAGGCCATCCTGCGCTTCCATCATCCGACTGACCATTAAGTCCAGCGCGCGCCCCGGCTCCTCGAATCGTTGAAGTTTCGGAACAGTCAGGGAGAGCCAGAGGATCCCCACAAGGGAGGCAAGTAGGACACCGGCACAGAGCACACTCACGAAACGTGACCATCGACTGCTATATGGGAGCGGAGATATCTCTGAGACCGTTGATCCACCGGCTTCTGGAAGCCTCGGTATCTGTCCGATAGATAGTGCCTCATTCATGGCGCCAGACTATAACACGGCCTCCTCGCACCCCAAATCCCCTCAAACTAACTAGGAACCATGTCTGCAAGAGTTTCTCGCATAGCTATGCCTTCTCAAGTTGGCTATACTAACCGCGCGACAATTCAGGAGGCTTTGGCCATGCAGGGCTTTCTTGCCCCACAAAGACTGTTGCTAGGACCCGGTCCCAGTGCCGTACACCCTCGGGTGCTGCGAGCGATGTCGACTCCGCTCATCGGACATCTTGACCCGATGTTCTTGGGCGTCATGAATGATATCCAGACGCTCCTCCGTCGAGTATTTGCGACCGTAAATCCCTTCACCATCGCCGTCTCGGGAACTGGATCGGCCGGGATGGAAGCCGCGATCGTCAACGTCATTGAACCAGGCGACCGAGTCATTGTGGGGATCAATGGGGTCTTCGGAACTCGACTCGCCACCATCGTTGAACGCTGCGGGGGAAAGGCCATTCGCGTGGACGTGCCCTGGGGGCAGGTGATTGAACCGGACTCAGTTGCGGCGTTGCTCCAACAATCCAGTCCAGTGAAAGCGGTCGTCCTGGTCCATGCTGAAACCTCCACGGGGGCCTCGCAGCCGATTGAACCGATCGGCGCCATGTGTCGCCAGTACAATACATTATTGATCGTGGACGCCGTCACATCTCTTGGGGGAATGCCGGTTGAAGTCGATCGATGGGGTATCGACGTGTGCTACAGCGCGACGCAGAAATGTCTCAGTTGTCCGCCAGGTCTGGCTCCGTTGACGCTCAGTGACCGTGCCCTGTCTGTCGTGAAGACTCGGCGTTCTCCCTGTCACAGCTGGTATCTTGACCTGTCCCTTATCGCCGACTACTGGGCGGAGAAGAGTCGTGCCTACCATCATACGGCACCGATTTCGATGATCTATGCACTACGAGAAGCCTTACGCCTCGTGGAGGAGGAAGGCCTTCCGACCAGATTTGCCCGTCACCAGTTGAACAGCCGTGCACTGGTTTCAGGACTGATGGCGCTCGGCTTCAATCCATTGCCACCTCCAGACCGACGGCTTCCGACATTGGTATGCGTGACCATTCCATCTCACATTGATGAAGCCGCAGTCAGGGCTGAGTTACTCCGGCGTTTCGGGATCGAGATCGGTGGCGGGCTGGGACCGTTAAAGGGAACGGTGTGGAGAATCGGGCTCATGGGAGAATCCTCGACGGAGGCGAATGTGCTGACCCTGTTGAACGCCCTTGAAGAAATCGGTATTCGAAGTGGATGGGTGTCGACCCCCGGCGCCGGACTGCAAGCAGCAGCTCATACCTATAGCGTAGGACGGTAGATCGTGACCATTGCCATTCATCACGTACGCCTCATCGATGGAACAGGAGTAGTACGCGACCATATGACACTCCTCGTGCGCGGCACGAAGATTGTCGCAGTCGGCCCGAGCAATGACATCCGCATTCCAAAAGGAGCGACCCGTCTCAACGGCCGTGGCCTGACGGTGATCCCAGGACTCATTGATTGCCATATCCATCTCTGTTTAGGAGGAGAGGCTGATGTGGTCGGCGCTCTGGAGTCTGAACAACCCTCCTATACCCTTCTCAAATCGGCCAGGCATGCACAGGCAACGATTGATGCGGGATTTACGACCGTGCGCGACGTGGGATCTCGTGACCATTCAATCTTCACCCTGAAACAAGCCATTGAATCCGGCCTGCTTCCCGGGCCACGGATCGTCGGAGCAGGGCTCGCCATCTGTATGATCGGGGGCCATGCGCGGTTCATCGGTCGGGAGATCGAGGGAGCCGACCAGGTCAGAAAGGTTGTCGCGGAACAAATCGCCGCCGGTGCAGGGGTCATCAAAGTCATTGCCTCCGGAGGCGTGCTCACCCCAGGCACCTCCCCAGACGATGCGCAAATGACGGCAGAAGAACTCGCGGCCGCAGTGGATGCCGCACGACAGGCTGGGAAACCAGTAGCCGCCCATGCCCATGGTGCGTCAGGAATGAAGCGTGCGATTCAGGCCGGTGCGAGCTCGATTGAGCATGCCACGCTATTGGATGAGGAATCAGGGACGCTGATGAAGCAACATGGCGTCTATATGGTCCCTACCCTTTCAGCCTTAGCCACAACAGCGGCTTGCCGGCCAGGCTGCGGCATTCCAGAAAGTGCCCTGGGAAAGGCCAAAGCGATGACAAAACGTCATAAAGCTTCCTTCAAACAGGCCTATGAAGGCGGTATCTTCATTGCGATGGGCACTGATGCAGGGACGCCGTTCAACTATCATGGAGAAAATGCTCAAGAGCTGGAGCGGATGGTCGCATTGGGCATGTCTCCCATGGACGCAATTATCTCCTCAACGGCAAGGGCAGCCAAGCTCATCGGCGTTCACCAGTCAGTTGGAACCCTCGCTAAGGGAAGGGAAGCGGACCTGGTCATCCTGAATAAGAACCCGCTTCGGCGGATCGAGGTGCTACGAGATCGGGATACCATTGTGGGTGTGATGAAGGCCGGTAAGTTTGTGTCGGGGCCACTCTCGAGAGAGTGAAACGTTAAACATGAAACGACTGTACTCCTCACCGTCCACCCCTATCGTCTTTCATAAAACAGTTCCAGTGCTGATGCATACCCGTGGATCCGGCCTTTCCGAAAACTCTCCTCCAGACGAGAGCGAAGTGAGCGAATCCCTCCTTCATCGCTTCGCTTGGCAACTCCCTGAGATACCAGCATGTCAGTGGCCACGTCGATGAGCCGTTGGCTCCGCTGCTTCATGTCGTCCGTCACAACTTCATCCATCATTTCAGATGCCCGCGAATGCACGACCGGCTCCAGAAACGAATCGTAGCCCTGCTTAGCCACCGTGCGTTCTCGGACAATCGCAAGCTCCGCCTTCACTCGCGCCACGTCTTTTATCAAGATTGCAAACAATTCCTTCCGACCTTCTTCAAACAGCTTCTGCTCGATGTCACCGAGAATGAGACCGAGGTCAACCTCCGCGGCACGGGGCTCATTCCCCCAGGATAATCGGTCGTAGGTTCGGCGCTTCTCCGAATCGCCGACAACCTCATAGGCAACGTTAATTTCTCTGATGCGTTCTTCAGCATCGGCCTTATCGGGATTCCGGTCAGGATGATGGTCAAATACCAGCTTCCGGTAGGCTTTCTTGATATCCTCGTCCGAGGCTTCCCGGGAAACGCCCAAGATGCGATAATAATCGACTCGCGCCATGGCGCGACTATAACACGCGGGTTTTAAGCCCTTCACCTAAGACAGTACCGGAGAACGCCCTTAACCTTGCGCGACACGAAACAGTCTGTCCGGTTACTGGGTCTATCTGGTCGCGTTCGCTCGGTGGTATGGCACCATTCATCATCTTCTCGATGTTTCTCATCGGGCTGGCCATCGATGGCACGTCCTTTAGGATTACGGCTGATCGATCCAGCAAGCCACCAGCCCCGGTGACCAACCTATCTGCTCGGAGTTATTGTGCTTTTTCTATGAAAGCCCCACGCCCATCCGCGTAGCCCTTGACTTGTCGGTGGCAAGGCTTATCTCACCTACCATGGATACAACACGAACACCACGAACCCTCACCCACGATGAGCGAAAGGCTGCTGAAGCGGCTTTTGCTGGTCGACCGTTGAATCCCACCTGGTCTGAAGCGGCCAAGCGAGTATATGAAGGTCTTATACATGCGCTTCCCACGCTTCCGGATGAGCCCATTGTCGGACGGGATGAGAACAGTCCAAGCGATCAAGTGCAAACGGAGTCTACTGTGCCGGCTCCAACGGGAGAAGAGCCAAAATTTGAACACCCGACAACATCCGAGAAGACAGAGGGGTCACTCAGCGATGTGCCGGCCAAGCAGCTGATTGCCAACCGCCAGCAAGCGATTCAAGCGGGATTTTTGATTGATGTGTCGACGGACGCACAAAAACTCGGACTGACGTTCCCCGTCACGGTGACAAAGCCACTCTGGGAAATTGGGATTGCACCCAGTGAGTCGATCTCGGAAGAAGAAAAGGCTCAGCGGCTGCGGGATGTCCTGATGGCGTTTCGCCTACGTATCGCCAGCCAGACGACGCTCTCACCGTTGATCGATTTCCCAGCTATGCTCGCGCTTCCCCCAAGCGAGGTGCCACAGCCAGTGCCATTATTTGCGCTGATTCAACAGGATGAACAGAATCGCGCCGTGGCGACTCTACTGCTCCCCAACGAAGTCTCGGCAACGATTATTCCGATGAATTAATCCGTCTCAGGCTTTCTTTACCTTCACCCGCCTAGCGAAGCCACTGTTGTCAAACCGTGCAGCTCATCCTCGTGTGCTCAAGGCCGCCGCGCACTGCATGCGACATAGATCTTCGCCCATCTGGGAAACCTGCCTATCCCCTTTTTTGTATCAGGCGCGGGTGAGCTGCAACGTTAGGCCGAAGACTGGCGAGTCCTGTGGGAATGCGCTATTGTGTGGTCGATGGTGCAGTACACCTTCACCGAATATTTCGAAAAGGAAGTGTTGCGGAAACGTCCGTACCTGAAGAAGGAGTGGTGCGTCAGGATTCTTGAGAACCCGCTACGAAGCGAGCTTCAAGAGAGAAATCGATACCGATTCTGGGGTAGGATTGAGGAGCTTGAGGGAAGGATATTGAGGGTGATTACCCTCGAAGATAAGACCACAATACACAACGCTTTTCCAGACAGAGGGTTCAAGCCATGAAGCTCAATTATTATCCTGATACCGATTCACTGTATATCGATCTTTCAGAGCAACCGAGCGTCGAAAGTCGAGAGATCACTGAAGGTATCGTTCTCGATTACGATGCCTCAGGTCAGCTTGTAGGGATTGATATCGACAATGCCAGCCGAAAGGTCGAGCTGAAGCAGCTCACACTCAGCAAACTGCCACTGGTTGTGCAGACCATTTCGGCCTAGCCTGAAGCTTCAGAGAGAAACCAAAGGTCTACCCACCTTGGATTATTCCCTGCGCATCGCGAGCCAGACGACACTGTCGCCGTTGATCAACTTTCCGGCTATGCTCGCGCTTCCTCCAGGCGAGATCCCGCAGCCAGTGCCATTGTTCGCCTTGATTCAACCTGGCGAACAGAATCGCGCCGTGGCGACCTTGCTACTGCCGAACGAAGTCTCAGACACGATCATTCCGATGAATTAAGAAACCAACCATATCTATTCACACCGTTCCTACGTGACACATCGCTACGGTCCGGCTCGAATATTGACGTCAAACAGCTCTAGAAAATCCTGCTCCTGCCAAACAGTGCTAGGTAATTCCGCCTCCTGGAAAATTTCGCTCACTGTACTACACAGCATCTGGGCCTGTTGATTTTTCAGTTAAGCAGGAGCGAATGGCATAGATGAGGGCAAGGATTGCAATCCCCTGGATAAGGAGACTCAGTGTGAAGGGTACTAATTCAATTTGGTCGTTTGCCATTGACCAAAAAGGCGTCAAATAGACATGCGTATATTCCAACTTCAGCAAAGTCAAAACAACTAGATAGTATAATCCGATATAGAGACCTCCGGCGACCAACGGTTGTCTGAATCGATAAAATTGGCACCACTGAAGAAACAGACTATCACGCGTGGCAAAAAGAGCAACGATGACAAGACTCATAGTTACCCGCTTCATCCCCTCCACACCGGATCCGGCATCACCGAGTAGCGCAAGATTCACAAAGCCGTAGAGCAAAATGGCCGCCATAGCCACTAGAGCCACCCACGGCCATGATATGCCGTCTTCTGCAAATATTGCCCATGGTCGTCCTCGCGTGTTTCGCCACCACTCCCGTAATCGTTCAGGTGGAGTCAATGCCATCACACCAATGACATATAACAGGACTGCATTGAGCAAGAACACCAGTGTCATGATCACGCCCGGAGACTGCGCAGGAGCGTCGAGAAATGCGTACAACATCACGTTGCAGAATACGGCAAATCCTATAAGCTGCATACGAGAGAGTAATTGGATGTTTTCCGGCTCCTTTTTGATATTCCGGCGCAGCATAATGAATATCCATGTTCCGAACGTCATGTACAGAATACCAGCCGCAACTGCCACTGGAATGGGGAAACCGAACAGCACGGCATCCCGAGCA
Organism: Nitrospira sp.; assembly: GCA_019636915.1. Classification (GTDB taxonomy): domain Bacteria; phylum Nitrospirota; class Nitrospiria; order Nitrospirales; family Nitrospiraceae; genus Nitrospira_D. The sequence goes on from JAHBWQ010000091.1 coordinate 9,778, forward strand.
TACACATCTCTCCCATTCCCCAACAATTCAGCCACGACATAAATAGGACTGCCCCCTGCTAGTCCCGGTAGTGGGCTCGAACCTAATCCAGGGAGCAATGAAAGTATAGACAAGGGGACAAACGCCAACGCGAATCCAGTCTGAAGTTTGTCTGCGAGCATTGAAGACAACAGGGCAACTAACGACAGGAACAGCGCCAAGAAGAACAGGAACAGATAAACACTCACAACCTTTATCGGTTCGTACCCCGCCGCCATCCCACTAAGCATCCCAATAGGAATTGTTACCCCAACCGCCACATACCCCCGTATAGGAGCCCCATACAGCATTCCCCATATCAACTCTGATGCCGTCAACCGCGTGGTTCTCCAAAAATCGAAGGTCTGAAAGATTCGCTCACGCACCAGCGCTTGACCACAAGAGTAGATACACCAGAGGCCGAATCCGAAAAATTGACAGATGATCAACACATGAAAGAAAAGAAGGTAGAGCCCTACGCCCACTTGTTCCCTGGCAGCCAGGTCATAGGTCACCGCGCACAACACCACCGGAATGACAACGGCGGCAATAGCCCGTGATGGTCTGAGCAGACATCGCACATGACGAACCCATTCGGGATTGGTCCAAATCATTGCTACATCACCCCATGCCGAGACACTTTCATATAGACGTCCTGCACTGTTCGCTGATGCTCCGAGACCGACACCACCTTTACTCCTTGCTCGACCAATGTGCGCAGCACTGCCGATACCTCGTCATCGGTTCCATGGCATTGGAGCTGGACCTCCCCTTCTCCTATATTGCTGAGCCTGCTGTACCCCAAGCGGTTCAATACCGCGATAACATGATCGCGTTCGGCATCGATCCATCGAATCTGAATCAGCCGCTCAGTATCCAAGCCTTTTACCATTGCAGCAACCAAGCCACTTTTCACAAGTTTCCCCTGCCCCATGATTCCGATCGATGTACAGAGCCCATCGAGTTCAGCCAGAATGTGGGATGAAATCAAGATCGTCGCTCCCTGCCTCTGCAAAGTCTGCAATATGTCACGTAGGGTCATGCGTGCCTTTGGATCAAGCCCAGAAGCTGGCTCATCGAGAAACAGTACCTTGGGGCGATGGAGTATGGACCGGGCTAACCCGAGCCGTTGCTTCATCCCACGGGAGAGGCCATGGATCAACTCCTGCTCTTTGGCTTCTAGACCGACTATGCCGATGACCTCCCGAATGCGCGCGGCAATCTCGACCGTACGCATGCGATAGGCATTTGCAAAATAGTCAAGATATTCCCACACTCGCAGATCGTCATATAGGGCATAGATATCCGAAAGGTACCCGATATGTTGTTGGGCTATCTCTGGCATCTGTTGCACATCAACATCGGCAACCACGATACGCCCCCTAGTTGGAGCCACGAGCCCACAGGCCATTTTGATGATGGTCGTCTTTCCTGCTCCGTTCGGCCCGATGAGCCCAAAAATTTCTCCCTGTGGGATCTCAAGTGTTAGTCCCTCAACTGCGGTAAACTTCCCGAACTCCTTTCGTACAGACTCAAATCGGATCATGGACTTCCCTACCACTCCCCTGGGTGACTTCGCTAATCACGAGCCTATGTGCTAGACTCTATTTGCTCAAAGAAAACAGAGGACTTTTCTGGACTTGACCTAACGCAACAACGTCTCTCAGTTGACTCACTTTGTAACTACCCACTTGCCTCTGCTCCAGCTGTCTCAATATTATTTGCTAAAGACCTATTGACAGGCACCACTATGACGAAGCCAATCCCCCGCCAGACCATTTGACTGATTGATTGCACCTTATCTTCGACGGTGAGGTTGGTATGGTGATATCGTAGACTTTCCCTTGGGTGTTCATGCACAACCATCACCTACGCGAGAACCGCATACTGGTTGAGATACAAGGCTCGGACTAATTTAGGGCCTCTGCGCAGCCACCATGAGCAGGGTATTCACGGAATGTCGAATGAGCTCGATCAGTGGTTCTGGATAGACGCCCAAGAGCAGGATGATCGATGCAACGAAACCGAGTGAGCAGACGGTCGTCCAACCCATGAACGCTGGCCTCTGCACCGTCTCCTGTTGAGGAAGCGTTGCCGATATGGCTGCCTCACCGAACAACGTGACGAACAGTCGTAGGTAGTAGTAGAGGCTGACGACGCTGTTCGCGATCAGCACCAGCACAAGCCACCACAAGCCGGCGTCGACACCGGCCGCGATCGCATAAAACTTTCCGATGAATCCTGCCGTCACCGGAATCCCCGCCAATGACAACAGGCTCAGTGCCAACATGGCGGCGAGCCAGGGTCTGGTCCAAAATAAACCTTGATAGTCCTCGAAACGATTCTTGTCCCCTCCCTCGCTCGAATACACCGTCACCACGCCAAAGGCACCCAACGACATCGCGCAGTAGACAATGACATAAAAAGTGACTGCTTCAGCAGCGGGAGGACCACCGGCCAACAGCGCAACCAGCACATAGCCAAAGTGGGCGATTGAGGAATAGGCCAGGAGCCGTTTCACATTCTGTTGCTGGAGCGCAAGGACATTCCCTGTGACCATGGACACCACAGCTAGAAGGCTGAACAGATGGACAACGGGAGGCAGTTCCAATACCTCAACCTCGGTGGAGAATCGGAGCAGCAGGGCCACCACCGCTGCCTTAGAGACGGTGGCGATATAGGTCGTGATGGGAGTAGGCGCTCCCTGGTAGACATCGGGAATCCACATATGAAACGGTGCGAGCCCAAGCTTCAAGGCGATCCCAACGAGAACCAGGATCAATCCTCCCAGCCACAGTGCAGGAACGGACTGCGCCTGTTTCGCGATTACTCCCACCGTGCGAAACGTCATGGCGCCGCTTTCGAAATACAGAAGCGCGAGACCAAACAGGAGGAGCGCCGACGCGGTGATGGATAACAGCAGGTATTTCACCGCGGCTTCGAGCGGATGGCGTCTCGTGCGCAAGTAGCCGATCAGACTACAGAGGGACAGACCGAGGAGTTCGAACCCAAGAAAAAACGACACGAAGTGCACAGCGGTGGTGAGGACCAATCCCCCGAAGGTAGCCAGCAGAAGGAGCAGATAGTACTCCTCCACACCTTCCTCCTCATGAAACTGGGCATTCAAATATCTGTACGACAATGCAATGATGACCATTGTGGCGGTCAAGACGAGTCCCATATACAACAAGGCATGTCCGTCCACAACCAGCAAGGTCGTCACGGCTCGTGGGGCTGCCGTGGCCGCCCAGGGTACTGTCGCCAGCGTGAGCAGACAAGACACAAAGGCAAAGACCGCGATGCGTGCATGATGTCGCCCGAAGGCAATCGCGAGCATCGTTACAAGGGAAATAGCCCCAAGAGCAAGAATGGGTGACAGGGCGATGAAATCTTGGAGCATCATGGAGTGGTCCCCTGCGAAGCCGTGCGATGGGATGACAGCAAGGATTCTGATGGCGGATGACTCATATTGGGTGACGCCGCTGCAGCTTGTACAAGCCGTTCCATAACCGGTTGCGCAGTGCTCAGCACGACCCTGGGATAAAGCCCTAGCCAGATCTGCAGGGCTGCGATAAACAGGACGGTTCCAAATGCGATATTCGACAGGTCCGGAACTGAACGGTTGTCTTGCGGCCGCCCAAAGAAGGTGCGTTGCATCATACCCAGGGAGTATATTGCTGCCATGACCATACCAAGCGATGCCAGGATGATCATGATCGGTTGAGTCGCATAGGATCCGAACAGGACGAGAAACTCACCGATAAAATTGGCCAGGCCCGGTAACCCCAATGAGGCACAGGCAAAGAAGAGCGCCATCGTGGCCAGGCGTGGCGTCACGCTCCACAGTCCTCCCATTTGGCCCATCTCCCTCGTCTGGTAACGCTCCTCAAGTGCACCAGCCAACAGGAAGAGGCCGCCGGTACTCAGCCCATGCGCCACCATCTGCATCACGGCTCCTTGCAGAGCCAGCTCCGTCCCGGCGAAGGTACCAATCAGGATGAACCCCATATGGCTGATGCTGCTGTAGGCCACCAGGCGCTTGATATCCGTTTGCGCACAGGCCAACACCGCTGCATAGAGAATCCCAGCCACACCAAGCCCCATCGCGATGGGCGTAAATTCGCTCATCGCCTCGGGAAACAACGGAATGGTGAACCGTAACAGACCATAGGCGCCGGTTTTCGCCAAGATCCCGGCGAGAATGATCGTTGCCCCGGTCGGTGCCTCTGTGTAGGTGTCCGGCAGCCAGGTATGAAAGGGAGGAGCCGGTAGCTTCACCAGAAAACCAATGAGAAATGCCAGCATCAACCATCGGGCCATCTCGCTGCTCAGGGTCAATTCCATCAGATCGGCATAGTCAAAACTTGGTTGGCCTGTCGCCTGTTGATGCAAGAGCGCGAGAGCCACGATCGCAACCAGTAACACCAAGCTCCCAGCCTGCGTGAACAAGAAGAACTTAAATGAGGCGTGCCGGCGTTCTGCATGGCCCCAGATAACGATCAAGAGATACATGGGAACAAGCATGAGTTCCCAAAAAAAGAAAAACAGAAACAGATCGATCGCCAAGAACACCCCGATCACGCCGCCCAGCGCCAGCAAGACGTTACAGTGAAACAATCCGGCGCGACTCTGGATTTCCGTCCAGGAGGCAATAATGGCGAGGACGCCGATGCAGGCCGTGAGTACGATCAGGATGAGGCTGAGCCCATCGAGACCAAGATGCAGACTGATGCCCCAGCGAGGAATCCAACTGATGTGACTTTCCACGAGCCATGCCCCATGGCCTGAGGCCTGCACTGCATGATCCCGGATTCCGAGCAGAAGCGCGAGGAGACAATCAATAGACAACGCCCCAAGTGTAATCCAACGAGGAGCCGAGCGAGACCATTGCTGTCCCAGCCATGCGAAGGGCGCTGCGAGAATGGGAATCAGTATGAGCAGCCAGAGACTCATAGCCTTCACAAAGCGAATAAACCGAGTAACATCAGCGTTCCAACTGCAATGGTGGCGGCATACCACCGAACATGCCCCGTCTGCGTGTGGCTCATCCAGCCATGGCAGGACTCGGCGCACAGAGCGAGCCACTCGTACCCACGATCAAGCATGTCACTAGGATGTCGTGTTAAGGAGAACCAGGGCTGCACGAAGAGGCGATCATAGAGTCGATCGAACCCCCACCCTCCTTGCAGCAAGGTCATAGAAGGACGATCTGTAGATTGATCTGCCCTTCGCAATCCGAGCATGGAGCCGGATAGGAACAGGAGCGCAGCGAGGCCGATCCCGAGTAGGGCCGCAACGGTGACAGCCAGCTGTTCACGAGCCTCACTCGATTCATCCATTCCAGGCAATAATTCCGTCGTTGGCAGCGCATACGACAAGTAGTCACTGAACAACGTCACATTCCCGAGCGTGTGGGGCATCTCAAGAAAGCCGACGGTAAGCGCCAAGAACGCCAGCACCACCAACGGCCCACGCATGGCCAGACCTGGTTCACCGGTCGGTTTTGTACGCACCTCTCCAAAAAAGACTCGAAAGATCAGCCGGAAACTGTAGAGACCTGTCAGCATGGCCCCAAATAAGGCGCCGAACCAGATCCACCGGTGGCTGATGGGTGAGGACCAGACCGACCAGAGGATCCAATCTTTGCTGTAAAACCCTGACGTGATGAGAGGGACACCGGACATGGCCGCCGCCCCGATCAGGAAGGTCCAGAAGGTCCAGGGCAGATGCTGGCGGAGACCGCCCATCTTGAAAATGTCTTGTTCATGGTGGAGGCTGTGGATCACGGATCCGGCCGCCAGGAAGAGCAAGGCTTTAAAGCACGAATGGGTCAGAAAATGAAAGAGCGCGGCAGACCAGGCTCCCACGCCGAGCGCCAGAAACATATAGCCGATCTGGCTCATCGTCGAATAGGCGAGCACCCGCTTAATGTCGGTCTGAACCAGCGCGCTGGAGGCCGCCAGGAGCAACGTCACCAGGCCAAGCACCGCGATCACCTCTTGCACCATCGGTGCAAGGGCAAACAGATGATGCATCCTGGCAATGAGGTAGACCCCAGCCGTGACCATCGTGGCCGCATGGATGAGCGCACTGACCGGCGTGGGACCAGCCATGGCGTCAGGTAGCCACACCTGAAGCGGCAATTGCGCCGACTTTCCAACCGCACCGATCAAGAAGAGTACCGCGACGATCATGGCCAGGTTCGAGCCCACCGGCCAGGCTTCCACGGCACGGCTCTGGACTTCTTGGATCGACAAGCTCGTCAATTGCGTGAACAGGATGAAGAGCCCGATGGCAAACGCCGTGTCTCCAATGCGAGTCACGAT
>JAHBWQ010000092.1 GCA_019636915.1 Nitrospira sp.
TGCACTACTCCGTCGAGTACTGATGTAACCACCAAGTCCCTATTCAGTTAGGTGGGATTTTACACTCATCGAGGACATCATTTCAATACTATCATCAGCACCGATGCCATCATGATTAATTAATAGAAACAATATGTTATGCGACTAATTCACTCTCCAATTCCACCGCCAAATGCCTCGCGTACCGCCTAAAACAATCCCCCAAAAGTTAGCGTCTCGTTATTTCACCCCAGGCATTTCAATTCTTCTTCCCCTAGTCAAAAGAGAATTCACTAGAACTGGGTAAGCAACCATGAGATCCCACGTTTCCTTGATTTATCCCATGGTAACCAAATCAATCATGACACGAAGAGTCATCGTTGATCCCGCACACGTCATACCGTAACATGTGCTCTATGGCTCTGGAACATCCCCTCAACCATAAGACGAGCGCCAGGCTACCAAAATCTGCTGTAAGATTCCTCCTGGTGATCCTCGTCGTTGGGCTTGGCTTGGCGGGCTCACAATTCCTTACGGGACCAACTGTTCAGAAGGACGCGCTTATTGCGGATATTATTAAGAACTGGCAGGACGCACATCCCTCAGCAGAACGCTTCCTGATCTTGCCGGATTTCCATGACGAAGCGGTGTTGGACAAGGACACTGGTCTTGTATGGGAAATTGCACCACAAGCAGCGACCGTCACCTGGAATGAAGCCCGTGTCACCTGTGCCAAGCGAACGATTGGAGGCCAAAGAGGCTGGCGGTTACCGGCACCAACGGAAATGCGCAGTTTGGTGGGACCCGCTGTGGACTCTCCAATCCCCAACATCCCACCAGGCCATCCCTTCCTAAACATCCAGCCGGCTTCCTATTGGACGGTCGTTCCCGAAGCGAACCAGCCATCCTATGCCAAATACGTTGATGCTTTCCTCGGAAACGTACTCAGCTTTCTTCAGGTCTATACCTACCCCGTCTGGTGTGTTCGCGGTCCACTCTCATCACCGGCCCCTTGATCGTGATGGACAGGAAACTTGGGGTACAACCTGAAATGAGGCTCGGCACTCATGCCAAGCATGACCACAATCACTTTGCCTGGAATGGGTACCCCCATTCCGGGGACTGCATAGAAAGATCTATCTGCAGTTGGGTAGTCGGTGTACAATGCTGCCGCAGGTTACATCTCTGAATAGGGAGACCTCTTCGTGACTCTTCGACAACAACTGGCTCAATCATTCCACGACACCGGATCCTTTAAATGGGATCGCGAGAAGGGTTTCAAACTCGCATCCGGTGAGATCAGCCCATTCTATGTCGACTGTCGGGCACTCATGGCACATCCGGAGGCTCGTCGGCTAGTTGCCCAGCTGGCCTATGATGCACTCGTCAATGTCGAATTCGACTGTTTGGGTGGTCTTGAGCTCGGAGCCATTCCCATCGCCCTGACCATTTCTGATTTCGCCTGTGCCGCCTCCCCGTCCCACCTGTGGCGGACGTTCGTCGTCCGCAAACAAGCCAAGGATCATGGGTTAGGGAAATTGATCGAAGGCAGCATTCGCCATGGCGACCGAGCCTTGATCGTGGACGATGTTCTCACCAGTGGTGGATCACTGCTGAAAGCAGTCGGCGTCGCACGGGAGGCCGGACTTCAGGTCGATCATGCATTAGTGATTGTCGATCGCCAAGAACAGGACGGAAAAGCACGCATAGAAAAGGAAAAGATTCACCTGACAAGTCTCTTAACCATTCAAGATCTCATGGGCGTGATGACCAAGCACTCGTAGACCCTACTCATACCTGCCTTTTGCCTGTTCATTTGCACTCAAACTGAATCCCCCAGCGACGCTCCTCGACCAGTTCTTGGGCTCCATCCAACGGACTCACCACCCTAGTTCGTCCTTTTGCTTCCCCCTCACGCACGATGGAGTAGGGCCGGCTCTTACATTTCTCTTTCATGAGGTCCAACCCCTCTTTCCTAAATGCCGAGAGCATGGGCCCCTGCCCTTCCTTGAACGGATAGATAACAACTCCACCCAAATCATCTTCCTGCACAATCTTCGCTCCGTCCGCACACCCTCCCAGCAGGAAAGAGACCATGATGGCAATGGCAAATGACCAGGAGTAGATTATCTTGGACTCACCCCAATCACGGTGGGGAGCGGGATATGGAAACTCGTGCTGCCGCTGAACAAACTCTTCCATGAATCTCCTTCCTGACTATGTAGATCCTTCTCCCACAGTGATTCCACAATGCGCAGATCGGACGATGACCCTCCATCCATCGCCATGGCCCGACGGATAGTGGGGAGTGTCTCCTTGAAGCAGCGACCGATATCATAAAGCGGCACCACGCCTAGACTTTTAAAAACCAGAATATGTCCCCGTTCAGTCTCGGCGACGATCGTCTGGTAGGCATACTTTCCTGAGTCGCGGACACGGATCTTACCAGATTGGTCGAGCAGCATCAGGGCTTGTGCCACTTCTCCATACACGGGCCGCTGCTCATCAAACGTGTCAGATGCCAAATCAAGCACCCTCGCTTTCTTCACACCCATAACAATCGGTTCTGCCACGAACAACCCTTTCCACGAACTATGCCGGCGACTTCCCACCGAACGACCAGATTGGTAGAGAAGCCCGAGATACGTGAAATTTTCACGAAATAACCCTGCATTGAACACGAGAGGATGACCGGTTCGATGTTGCCACTCGCCAATCTTGGGTGGTTGCGTGAATCCTTCTTGCGCATAATTGTGAACAGAGAATCTCGTCCGCTCCGGATCCAGATCAACCACCAGCATGGTTGGCACTGTGGGGCAGGAGTGGATCGGCTTCCAGACGGAAACCTTGAGGCCCTCGGAAAGGCGTTCCCAGGAAATATGCTGACCGAGACACACTCCAGGTAACACGAACAGAGCCGTAACCGCGAATCCGATCCAGCGCACAACACTATATCGCCACTGACCGCTGCTGTTCATGGACCCACCACATATGCAACCGTGACCAGGAACGGATACACCACGTCGGTTTCAGGATGGACTGAACGTCTGGGGTTCCTTCAGAACCTCCGAGGGTGAACCTTGGCGTATCTGACCCTTCGGTGTCTGATCAAGAAGGTGACGTATCGTCCCTGCCAAGGATTCGGTCGTAAAGGGTTTCTCCAGATAGGCAACCTCTGTATCACCAGACTCGATTCCGATATCGTCTTCATAGCCTGAAATGAAGAGAATCTTCAGATCCGGTTTGATGACACGAAGATGCCGAGCAAGCTCCGTCCCACTCATGCCAGGCATCACGATATCGCTAAGCAACAATTGGAGTTTCCCCATATGTGGAGTGGCGACGAGACATGCTTCGATACCGTTTCTTGCCTCCACTATTCGATATCCCAACTTGCGAAGCTCTTCCCGAATCAATACTCGCACAGTTTCGTCATCTTCAACCAAGAGAATCGTTTCATACCCTCTCAACGGTTTCGCCACTGAACACGCTGCAGTTGATGCACCAATCTCCGTCATGACACGAGGAACGTACACATCAAAGCGTGTCCCTTCACCAATCGTAGTGGTCACGTCTAACCCACCCCTATTCTGAGTCACGATGTCAAAAACGGTAGATAACCCCAGTCCTGTTCCCTTCTCCCCATCCTTTGTCGTAAAGAACGGCTTGAACATCTGCGCTTGCACTTCGGGTGACATCCCACAACCTGTATCGGATACGGACAGTTTGACATACTCGCCGGGTAATAGGTCCTTCTCACGATACGCTGGGGGCCTGTCAAGGTGCGTCGATTGCAAGTCGAGTGTCAACCTGCCCCCCTTCGGCATCGCGTCCCTCGCGTTCACGACAAGATTCATCACGACCTGCTCGACCAACGAAGGAGCCATCCTAATACGAAGATCATCCTGACATACTGTCACAGTCAATCGGATATCCTCCCCGATCACTCGATGAAGCATGGGCTCAAAATCATCAAGAAGGGCGTTGAGGCTGATGACCTTTTCCTCAGACGGTCGCTTTCGACTGAACATCAGTAATTGGCGAATGAGCACTCTTGCACGCTCGCCAGCCTTGTGCATTTCCTGGATTTGAGGTCGCAGTGGATGAGCCTCATCAATCTCGTTGAGCACCACCTGACTATGCCCTAGAATTACCGTCAGCAAATTATTAAAGTCGTGGGCCAGTCCTCCGGTCAAACGACCGACGGCTTCCAACTTTTGCATGTGGCGCAATTGTACTTGGTACTGAAGGACGGATTCCTCCGCTTCTCTTCGTGCGCCCCGCTCTCGTTGCTCTTTTAGGATCCGCCGCACGGCAGGAATCAAGCGTCCCAATGCACCTTTTGAAATGACATCCGTCACTCCACGATACAAGAGCTCCGTGCTCTGCGTCTCGTTGATGGATTCTGACACGACAATGAACGGTACGTGAGGAGCCACCTTCTGCGCCAAAGTAAAGGCCGTGTTCGCATCACATCCGGGCGCGTTGCCCTCGGCCAAGATAAGATCAGCCCGATCCCCACTGATCCCTGCAGTCAATGCGCGTTGTGTCTCCACGCGGTGAACGACACAAGCAATTCCACCATTCGTCAATATTGTGCCGATACGTTCACTGTCTTCCCTATTGAGTTCAAGGTGGACTATTCGTAGCGGCGTCTTCATGGTTGGATCACTGATGGGATCACACTCTTTCCGGAGGCGGTTCATTGATCACACCCCAAAATACCCCTAACTCTTTCACCGCCGACAGAAACTGGTGAAACTCAACGGGCTTCACGACATAGGCGTTCGCACCAAGCGTATAACTCTCAGTCAAATCACGCTCCTCTCGAGATGACGTTAACATCACCACGGGAATCGCACGCAACTTGTCATCGGCCTTGATGGTGCGCAAAACCTCAAGCCCATTGACCTTCGGCATCTTGAGGTCAAGGAACACAACTGCGGGATTCCCTTGCAAGCGGGTCTTGAATTGTCCACGACAATACAAATAGTCCAACACCTCGGCACCATCGTGACACAGGACAACTTTATCGGATATATGCTCTTCCTCCATCGCAGCCATCGCAAGTTCCGCATCTCGCGGATTGTCTTCAGCAAGCACAATCGGCTTAGCTAACGTCATCGTTGAGTCTCCCCTTGGGTAATGCAACATAGAAGGTTGCTCCCTTATCCGGCACACCGTCGGCCCACGTCCTCCCTCCATGACGGTGAACGATCCGACGAACATTGGCAAGTCCGATCCCTGTTCCTTCAAATTCGTCAGCTCGGTGCAGTCTCTGAAATACCCCAAACAGTTTCGGAGCGTACTGCATATCGAACCCTACACCGTTGTCGCGAACATACAAGACGATTTCGTCGGAACGGAGAGGCTCCACTCCGATCTCAATGGAGGCAGTTGTCTTGGCACTCGTAAACTTCAGTGCATTGGTGAGCAAATTCATAAAGACCTGTCGGAGCATGGAGGGATCGCCTTTTACCTCAGGCAGTGGGGCAATTGTCCATGATACTTGCCGCCCCTGCAAGTCAAGGCGCAGATCAGACAGAATGCTCTGGATCAGTTGATCCAGATTCACAGTCGCCTGCAACATTTCTTGGCGTCCCATGCGAGAGAACACCAGCAGATCATCGATCAGCTGTCCCATCTGCTTCGCCGCATCCGAAATCGTTTGTAAATAGCGCGCAGCCTTTTCACTCAACGATTGATCAACCGCCTTCCGCAACAGGGCGGCATAGCCGTCAATGTGTCGCAATGGCGCGCGAAGATCATGCGACACCGAATAACTAAAGGCCTCTAGTTCCTTGTTGGCAGCCTCAAGCAACTCGCCGCGACGCTGGAGCTCACCAGCCACACGGCGCCGCTCGGTCACGTCATGGCGTATCAGATAGTACACCGATGCCAGTAGCACCAGTTGTAATACGGCACCGATGGCTAACAGCACAATCGTATGCCGTGTACTGACCGCAGATGCGATGACCCGTTGATTCACTGCCTGTCGTTCATACACATCCATCTCATTAATCATCTGATGAATCCCGTCGAGTTCACCTCTCCCAGCTCCCTCCAAGGCCATTTTCCTGACGGATTGAAGACCCCGTTCCTTAATTTGAGTGATCGCCTTTGACTCGACATTCACCTGACGGTCCATCAACCGATTGAGTTCGTCGGCACGTCGCTGTTGTTCAGGCGAATCCTGCGTCAATTCATTAAGAAACGTCGTGAAGGTGGGTTTCTGGCCGATCACCCGTGTATACACCTCAAGATAGGCCTGCTCACCCGTCACGAGATATCGACGGTGTGCACCCTCAGCCTCGTCCATGGCAGCGTCGATGCTGCTGAGCAGTTGGATCAGCTCATGACTCCGCCCATCGAGCGAGCTGTTCCGAAGCAGCCCATTGATATTGTGATACGCGATCGCACTAATGATGAGAATGCCGACAAACACGAGACTGAACCCAGCCAAAACCCGTTGCTCGATCGTCAGCGCTTGAAACCACCTGATAATGGGTTCGGAGGAAGCAGCTATCGCTGGCATTGAGCCACTTGGAAGTTTGCCCACTTCACCACGCAGAGGGGTAGCTTGGCCCTGATGGTTGGTGGCTGATTCCATAGATCTGGACGAGCTGCACCAAACACACCGATCACGCTATGGGTACCCGACGAAGAGACGAGAAGATTCGTGTCTCAAACTGAATTGTAGCAGAAGTATGCAGAAGACAAAGCAGAAAACTAACTGCCGATCAAGAGACTCGGAGGCGTGGCCGTGGCAGCAGGCGTCACGAAATTCGAAAACATGAGTGTTGCAGCCACCACCCAATCGGTAAAGGGTTGCGGATAGATTCCGATCACCAACGTCCCAGCGAGCCCCACATAGATCACCGCCTTCATGGGCCCTGAAATTGAAATGGGAGACGGATCAATGGGCTCGTTAATGTACATTTGCTTCACGACGATCAGGTAGTAGTACATGGAAATGACGATATTGATCAGCCCCACCGTGATCAACGTATAGAGCCCTTCTTTGATTGCGGCGACAAAGATATAAAGTTTGCCGATAAATCCCGCCAGCGGGGGAACTCCCGCAAGGGACAAGAGAAACAACAACATCGAAAAAGCCAGAAATGGTGAACGGCGCCCCAATCCACGGTAGTCTTCGATCTCATCTCTTCCGATGGCCTGACTCACGGCAATAACTACAGCAAACGCCCCGATGTTGGCGAAGAGGTACGCCAAGAGATAGAAGAGAATGGCGTCATTTCCCATCTTGGTTCCGGCGGCAAGACCGATGAGCACATTTCCGATTTGAGCAATACCGGAATAGGCCAGGAGCCGTTTAATATTCCGTTGTGCAATGGCCACGATATTGCCGTAGGTCATGGACACAATCGACACGGCGACGAGCAAATAGATCCAGGTCGGCTTGAACGAGCCCAACGCCACCAGGAAAATCCGGAGCAAGATCGCTAGAGCCGCACCCTTCGGAGCAATGGACAAGAACGCGGTGACCGGCGTTGGAGCGCCGTGGTACGTATCCGGAATCCAGGAATGGAAGGGAACAGCACCGATCTTAAATCCCAATGCGGCAAAGATCAGCAGAAACCCGATGATCAAACCTGGAGTCGCGGGTGCGGAAGCCATTTCCGAAAACACGAGCTTCCCGGTTTCCCCGTACACCAAACTGATTCCATAAGCAAAGAGACCCGCGGCGAACACACCAAGGATGAAAAACTTCAGACCGGCTTCATTCGAGGCCAAATCATCCCGTAGATACGACACCAAGATATAAAACCCGAGTGTTGAGAACTCCAGGCTGACGAACACCGACAACAGATCGTTGGCTGACGCCATGAACATCATCCCAAGCGCCGACATGACCACCAGGGCATAATATTCTCCACGGAAAAGCGTAAACCGGTCGACGTACTCGATTGACGCCAGAATGACAAGGATTGTGGATCCCAGGATGAATATCTTGAAAAAGATCGCCATCCGATCAAGCACAAACATATCGCCGAACAGCGTCCCAGACACCTGATTCATGTCAAACCACGCCAAACAGCCGAGAGTCACCAGCAGCCCGCCGACGCTCAGATAGGCAAGTCGTTCTTTCGGTAACCGGGGCGAGACAAAATCAACCGTGATGACCACACAGAGCCAGCACGTCAGGAAGATCTCCGGTAACAGGAGCAGCAAATCGGAGAAGGACAGGTTCAGCACAAAGCTCATTCGTGTCCTCCTCCAGAGACTGTCGTCGGTTGAGGGAGGGGCTTGTTTGAGACCATTGGGACAGAGGGGTGTTCCGTGACAACCACCCCCTTCACCCCTAATCCTTCACCGCTCTCGGCTACAGGAACCACTTGCGTAATTCTCGCAACCAATGGGTCCACTCCGGACCGGACAACCTCGTACAAATGCATGGGAAAAATACCAAATCCAATGCTGATGGTGATCATCATCAAGAGCGGCAATCGATCCACCGTGGCAACCGCGTCATGCGCGTGGCTGTACTTCTGATTCATCGGCCCATAGAACAGCCCTCGCATCATTTTGAAGAGATACGCGAGGGTCAACACAATGCCGAGCATGGCCACAATAACTTGAAGGGGGTACTTGTTCCAACTTCCGACAACGATCATGATTTCCGCCACAAAATTCACGGTGCCAGGCATGCCGATCGACGCCATGCACCCCACAATAAAGCAGCCGGAAATAAACGGCATTTTATTGGAGAGCCCGCCAAGCGACGGAATGTCACGAGTGTGCGTTTGGTCATAGACCCATCCGGCCATCGCGAACAACATGCCGGTGGCCATTGCGTGCGCAAACATATAGATGACGGCGCCGCTCAGGCTGATGTAATTCAAGGCCGCCATCCCGAGAAACACATACCCCATATGGCTTGAACTCGAGTACCCGATCACATACTTAGTATCTTTCGCGTAAAACGCGACGAAGCCGCCGTAGACAATGCTGAACATGCACAACACCGCCGCAATCGGCATCAGTTCCCGGGTCGTCTCAGGCAGGATCTCAAACGCCACACGGATGATCGAAAAATGCCCAAGCTTCATGAGCACACCGGCATGCAGCATGCTCGTCGCGGCGGGTGCCGCCGCATGGCCGACCGGGGACCACGAGTGTAACGGCCACAAGGGCGCGATCGAGGCAAAGCCAAAAAACACCAAGACCCAAATAATCTTATCCAGCGTCGTCCCGAGTACCGGGATATTCATCAGGTTGGCTTGCTCACGAAGCACCAAGATATCGAAGGTGTTCAGGCCTGAATACTTATAGATGAGCAAAATCCCCATGAGAGCCGCTACGGCAAAGGCGGAGAGAAACAGGACCAGCTTCATCGCGGCGTATTCTTTACTGTTCGATCCAAAATTAAAAATAAAGCCGACGGAATCTCTCAGCTTCATCCCTTCGGGATCGGTCATCTCCAGATATTTTTTGGTATGACTTCCCCACATGCCCAACAGCAAGTACATCGGGATGACGGACATTTCATAGAAGAAGTACAAGAAAAACAGGTCGAGGGACATGAAGACACCGATCGTGGCTGCGGCCAAGATCAGCAACCAGATATAGAACTCCTTCGCCCGATCCTTGATGTGCCAGGAGACGAATATTCCGGCGAACAAGAGAATGGACGAGGCCAGCACGAGTGGGGTGCCAATGCCGTCAACGCCCAGATACATCGCGATGCCCAATTGTTTAGACCACGCAAACTTTTGGACAAACTGAAACCCACCCTTGACCGGATCGTACCCATAGAAGATATAGAGCGAGGCGACCAGCGAGACAAACGCTGCGCTCGCAGCAATCCCCCGCACGAGCGTGGGCTGCCGGTTGGACACAAAAATCAACCCAAGCGCTCCTGCAAACGGAGCGAAGAGAATATAGAGGAGTGCGTACTCTCCCATTACGAAACCTACTACTTTCTTTCTGTCATACCGTTGTCGAGTGCGGCGGTCTTCTCGTGCTGCAGACGATCAACCACGGCTTGCACTGATCCGTTCATAATCCTCAAGAAGGGGGATGGATAGAGTCCGATCCAGAGAATCATGATAGACAGAGACACCGCGATGACCATCTCCCGAAGTTGCAGGTCACTCATCGAGCTCTTAACGGAGGTGCCGAGGGGACCCAGCATCGATCGCTCGTAGTACCAGAGGAAATAGGCCGCGCCAAAAATCACCCCGAGTACGGCAATCGACCCATACCACCATTTGGCTTCAAACGCGCCTAACAGAATGAGAAACTCGCCGACAAACCCGTTGGTGCCGGGGAGCCCAATTGAGGCCAGTCCAATAATCAAAAAGAACGTCGCAAGCAGCGGCACTTGTTTTGCCATTCCCCCGAAAGCAGACAATTGTGTCGTCTGTTGGCGGGAGTAGAGAAACCCAGCAATGAAGAAGAGGCCGGCCGTGCTGAACCCAAGGTTAATCATCGTCAGCAGGCTGCCTTGCAAGCCTTGATAATTCAGGGCAAACAGCCCCACCACCACAAAGCCAAGATGGCTGACGCTGCTGTAGGCCAGTAAACGCCTAAAATCCGTTTGAACCAACGCCATCCACGCCCCATACAAAATCGCGCAGAGCCCCAGGCCGACCACGATCGACACGATGGGGCCACTCTTCGAGGCATCCGGCAGCAGCGGGATGCTGAACCGGATGAAGCCGAAGGTCCCCAGCTTGAGGCCAGCCAGGACAACCGCCATCCCGATGGGCCCCTCTAGAAGCGCATCTGGCAACCAGGTGTGAAATGGAAATACCGGAGCCTTGAACGCAAATCCGAGGAACAATAACCAAAAGATGAGGATCTGTTGGCTGATGGGAATCGGGACCGTGAGAAGGTCAAGCAGATCGAACGAGTACGCATGATCGCTGTGATGGAGAGTCGCCCATTGGTGGTAATTAATGTCCAGCAACGCGATCCCCACGAGCATAAACACGCTGCCGAGAAGCGTATAAATGACGAACTTCAGTGCGGCATAATGCCGGTCAGCGCCCCCACCCCACAGCTTGATCAGGAAATAGCTCGGAATGAGCATCAGCTCCCAGAACACGAAGAACAGGATCAGGTCCAACGACAAAAAGACCCCCATGGTCGTTGTTTCGAGTGCCAGCAGACACATCATGTACAGCTTGACTTGCTGCCGGATCGTGTCCCACGAATAGACCACAACGAGGACGGTCAGAAAGGCCGTCAGGCCGACGAACATGACACTGATCCCATCAACCGCCAAGTGATAGCTGATCCCCAATGCGGGAATCCATTGCATCCGCTCCGAGAACTGCATCGCGGCCGATTCCGGCACAAACCGGAGGAGAATAAAAACCGACAGAGCCAGCTCCACGAGAGCGATCGCAAGGGTCGAGCTTCGGACCATGTCCTCGTCGTCCACAAACCACAGAACAATGGCCCCGGCAACGGGCAGAAAGAGGATGCACGACAGAATTGGAAAGACAGCGGTAAGCTCTTCGAGCATGATACCCGTTGGGTTCGGCTACGACCTACATCTGAACTACAAGTTGAACGACCAGGGCCAGAAGAAAAAGCCCCGCAACAATAATCGCCGCATAATGATGCACCATGCCGCTCTGCATTTTTCGCCCCTCTCGGGCAGCAAGGTGGTTTCCATATCCGATGATATTCAGTCCCGCATAGACGATATACTTCTCGACCCAGGTCGATCCAGAGGCACCCCAATCCGCGAGATGCCCCACCCCTCGTACCACCCCGTCGATGATCGTCCGATCAAACCAGTCCAAGATCATTCCGAGGCGTTTCAGAGGCTCGACGAACACAAGATCGTACAATTCGTCAATGTAGTATTTATTCAAAAGTAATCGATAGAGACCGGAAAACTTCTCAGTCCACCCATCAGCTGTCATAGGGCTCACTGCGTAGAGGAAGTGCGCAAGTCCCCATCCCATCAAGGCAATGGCAATGGCCACACCCATCAGGAGAACGGTCATTCCCCCACTGGCTTCATGTTCAGCCGCAGCACCCACAACCGGAGCCAAGAAACCGTGCAACCAGCCCTGTTCTGGCGGAAATCCCAATACCAACCCACCGACACCAGAAAGAAATGCAAGGACCATCAAGGGCGCGATCATTACCATCGGAGATTCATGCACATGCTCCTCGGTATGATGATCCATCCTGGAGGAGCCATAGAACGTCAAATAGGTCAAACGAAACATGTAGAAAGACGTCATCAGTGCACCGGCTGCCGCCAGGCTATAGAGCAAATAGTGATGATGGTTGAACGCATGGGCCATGATCTCATCCTTGCTCCAGAACCCCGCGAGAGGAGGAAGGCCAGCGATCGCAATGGTCCCGATCAGAAATAGGCGATGGGTCCACGGAATACGCTTACTCAAGCCACCCATCTTTTGAATATCCTGCTCCCCTGACAGAGCATGGATGACTGAGCCGGCGGACAAAAACAACAAGGCTTTGAAGAAGGCGTGCGTCATGACATGAAACACGGAGGCCGTGTAGGCGCCGATCCCGCAACCCAGAAACATATAGCCCAGCTGACTCACGGTCGAATAGGCCAAGACGCGCTTAATGTCGGTCTGCACCAGTCCGATCGTCGCCGCAAACAGCGCAGTCCCTCCACCCACGAACGCCACGACTTCCATCGCGACCGGAGAGAGATCGAAAATGACATGATTCCGTACGATCATGTAGACACCGGCGGTGACCATTGTTGCGGCGTGGATGAGCGCGCTCACTGGTGTCGGACCTTCCATGGCATCGGGCAACCAGGTATGGAGCGGCAACTGAGCAGACTTCCCAACTGCGCCGACGAGCAGGCACAGCGCAATAGCGGTTGCCATCTCAGGAGACAGCTGTCCCACCTGAGCAAAGACCTTTGTATAGTCCAGCGTCTTGAAGTTCACAAATACCAGAAAGATGGCAAGGAGAAATCCGGCATCCCCGATTCGATTCACAACGAAGGCTTTGGATGCGGCTTTCGCAGCAGAGACCTTGTCGTAGTAGTATCCGATCAGGAGATACGAACAAAGCCCCACCCCCTCCCAACCGATAAACAACACCAGATAGTTGTTCCCCATGACCAACAGCAGCATGGAGACCATGAACAAATTCATGTAAGTGAAAAAGCGGGTGAATCCATCTTCACCATGCATATACCCGACAGAATAGACATGAATCAGAAAACCCACGCCTGTCACAACCAGTAACCAGGCACAGGTCAGGGGATCAACAAGGTACGCAAGGTTGATCGCCAAATCGCCGCCAAAAATCCATCGATAGACGACGACTTCATGCGATGCACCGGTCCGTAGGACATCCGCAAACACTGCGAGCGCACACAGGAAGGACAGACCGACAGACCCCCAAGCTAAACGATGAGCCATTTCGTGGGAGTACCGACGGCCAAAGACACCGTTCGCGATGACCGCCAGCAACGGAAACAGAGGGATTAATTTGATCAGCAGATCGGTTGCGTCAGACACACAGTCCTACGTTTTTCTCAGGATGCTCAGCTAAGCCAGGAGGCCGTATGAAGCCGGGTCCTACTGCATCGGCTGGGGGTCGTTTTGAGGGCATGGGGCACTGAAGACAGAACGCGATGCCGCTCTCAACATCCTGTTACCACTTCAAAAGATTCATCTCGTCCACATTCGTAGAAATCTTGCTTCGAAAGACCACAATGATGATGGCCAGCCCAATCGCCGCTTCCCCGGCGGCAATCGCAATAATAAACAACGCCACAAGCTGCCCAGCCATCGATTCCAAATAATGCGAGAAGGCGACCAGATTAATGTTCGCCGCATTCAACATCACTTCGACGGACATGAGCACGATGATAAAGTTCCGACGAATCAGGACACCCAGTAGTCCCGTCATAAACAGGACCGCGCTGACAGCGACATAGGCGGACAGCGGTATCATCGATGATCCTGGCCAGCCTCCAAGGCTTTCGGAGTTTTTGCCAACACGATGGCACCGATGATTGCCCCAAGCAGAAAGATCCCCACGATTTCAAACTGCAAGAGATGGTCACTGAACATCTTGATGCCAACCGCGTAGGTATCGCCCTCTTGCAAGACCGCCCCAGCAGAAGCACCTCCCTTGGCCCCGTCAAACGGGGACCGGAGAAGGAGAAAGAGTACGTAGAACGCCCCTAACGTTGACAACCCGGCAAAATACGGAGCCGACGAATGAAAATATCGCTCGTCTGTCTTGAGATTCATCAACATCAGTACAAAGAGATAGAGCACCAAGATAGCCCCGACATAGACAATGACCTGGACAGCCCACAGAAACTCGGCATTCAAGAGGATGAACAGCCCGGAGACATGCATGAGTAATGCGAGCAATGATAATGCGCAATGGACAGGGTTGCGCAGAGTGACCGTTAAGACCCCGGCAGCCATACTGACCAACGCGAAGTATCCAAAAAATGCCACGATCATGTTGCTTGCCTACCTCAGATGCTTCGGAGCTGACTGCGTCGATTTCGCGACCGATTGCGGAAAATAGTAGCGATACTCGCGACTTTCCTCGACATTTTTTTCTTGATTGTGGGCGTACAAATATTTCTTCCCGTCCTCGAGATGCCGCTCGCCAATGTCATACAGTCGCTTTTTATCGAACAGGAGACTCCGCTTATCATGAGTCGAGTATTCGTACATCTTGGTCATGGCCAATGCATTGACGGGACAGGCCTCGACACAGTACCCACAGAAAACACACTTGGTAATATCAATGTAGAATTCGCTGGCATACCGTTGAAGCGGCCGTGTGGCATCTTCAGCACTGATCACCTTGATGCAATGGGATGGGCAAGCAGCCTCGCACAAATCACAACCGACACACCGTTCCCGTCCGTCATCGTATCGTAACAAACCAAGTGCCCCTCGATGCGCATCCGGAATCGTTCGATGCTCCCGCGGATATTGAAAAGTCATCGGTCGATGGAGCATATGCCGAAATGTGACTTTCATCGCGTCCCAGATTTCATAGAACAGGGCCGCATGAAGGATCTTTTTGGTCAAAGCCGTGACACTCATCGTAGGCTCCTGGTCATGAACAAGCAGACACCTTCATCACATCAGACTGGTTCAACGTTGACCCACATCTGTTTGAATGACGGGACACCTGTCGTCGCATCGACGGTGACCGTCATCAAATCTTTCACTGGGGGCTCATTAAAATGCTCGGGGAAGAAGCAGGTGCCAGGGGCAACCGACTGATCCGCCTGTACCGCAATCTGAAGAGAACCACGATCAGACGTCACACGCACCTTCGCGCCCTCTTGCAGTGCAAGCCCTTCCAGATCTCGCACGTTCATTCTCAGCTTCGTACTGTTCGGAGCAATCGTGAGTAGACCGGCCGCTTGAGTTGACAATTTCCCCGAATGCATCAGTATCTGTCCCATTAACAGTGCAAACGGGCGGGTCGGCGTTTTACTTTCTGGAATCACCCGATACCGCTCAATGACCTCCGTCGCATAGCCCTTGGACAAGCACCCCTCTGATGTCGGCAACCCCTTGCGGGGTTGACCAAGATTGTAGTACCCAGGAAGCAGCTTCATGATCTCGTTTTGGATGTCGTTTGCAGACTGATAGTCCCATTGGCATCCCATAGCATTAGCCAGCGCAGTCATGATGTGCCAATCGGGCAAGCTCTCTCCACGCGGATCCATGGCTTGGCGAACACGAAGGACTCGCCCCTCGAAATTCGTAAAGGTGCCGTCCTTTTCTGCATACGTGCAGGCAGGAAGCACAAAATGGGCTAGCTTCGCGGTGTCCGTCAAGAATGGATCTTGGACGACCAATAATTCAAGCCGCTCTAGTCCAGCGCGAACTTCCATGGAAGCCGGAAGGGTGGCCAGTGGATTTTCCCCAAGGATATATAAGGCTTTGATCTGTCCGGTCCGACACCGCTTCAAGATTTCAATCAAGTGCGCACTCGAGCTCGGAGAAGGGAGCACCGTGTCCCAGGCCTTGGCGAAACGATCTCGCACCTCTGGATCATCATACCGACCCTGTCCTGGGAG
>JAHBWQ010000093.1 GCA_019636915.1 Nitrospira sp.
GTGGATGTCCGGATCATCGCGGCCACGAACCTGAATCTGAATGAGGAAGTGAAACACAAGCGATTTCGCGAGGATCTCTACTATCGGCTCAATGTCATCGAGCTCAAGTTGCCGCCGCTTCGAGAACGGCGCGAGGATATCCCGCTGCTGGTGGATGCCTTCCTCAAGAAATGCGGCAATGCGCGCGGGAAAGAAGTGAAGGGTGTGAGCGAGGCGGCCCTGGCCATGTTGATGGACTATGCCTGGCCCGGCAATGTGCGGGAACTTGAGAATGTCATCGAACGAGCTGTGACGCTGAGTCGTAGCGAGAAGATTTCGCCGGATGATCTGCCTCCGGCGGTACAGGGGGCGCGAGGAGATCGGCGTGTGTTGGACGAAGCAGCCGAACAAACCTTGCCCTTACACGAGCTCGAGAAAGAGTACATCAAGAAGGTCCTCGAAAAGACCGGCGGCAACAAGTATCAGGCCGCCCACGCCCTTGGAATCGACCGAAAGACCCTGTATCGTAAACTCGCCGAAATCGAAGGCAAGCCTCACCCAGAGGAATAACGACCACTGTCGGATCATCAGTGGGATTGTGACTGGACAGTCCCGCTTCAGGCCGGGATCGATCACATGAAGGATGTCGACCGTCTTGCCATGCGGGTTGTGCATTGGGCGATCCCACTCCTCACGATTGGCATCTTTGTGGTCGACCTGCTGACCCCAGTGGGAATTGCCGTATCGATTCTCTACGTCATTCCTCTGCTGCTCACGGTGTTCAGGTCGAAGGAGCAAGAACCTTTCTACTTTTGTGGCCTTGCCACCGGCTTCCTCTGGCTCGGGTTGTTTCTTAAACCTCAGGGCAGCGCTATTTTGTATGGAGTGCTCAATCGTATGTTGGGAACCTCTGTTCTGTGGATCTTAGCCCTGGGATTGATTCGTTTCAGACGGCTGCAACATGAATCAGCACAGGCGGAACAAGCGCTGATGTCGGAACGTGTCGAGCGAGCCCATGCCGAGGGATTGATGATGGAGGCGCAAGAGGCACGCTCCTACGCGGATCGGGAGGCCGTGCGTGCCGTCGTTGGCCGCAAAGAAGCGGAGGAACAGCTCCTGGTCAGTCAACTGAGGCTGGAAGGCATCATCGAGTCCGCGATGGATGCGATCGTCACCGTGGACGAAGATCAGAAAGTCGTGTTGTTCAACCGAGCCGCCGAGCAGATGTTCGGCTGCTCTACTCAAGCGGCGATTGGACAGCCGCTCGCTCGATTCTTGCCCGCCCGGTATCGCGAGGATCACCGTCACCATATGCGTGAGTTCGGCCAATCCGGCACGACGAGCCGCAAGATGGGAAAACTGGGGACTGTGATGGGGCTTCGCTCAAATGGAGAAGAGTTTCCGATCGAAGCGGCCATCTCGTATATCGCCGTAGAGCATCAGAAATACTATACCGTCATCCTCCGAGACATCACCGACCGGAAGCGGAGCGAAGAAGCTCACCAGGAAAGCCAGCGTCAACTCTCTACTCTGATCGGCAATCTTCCGGGCTTTGTCTATCGTTGCCGAAATGACCGAAACTGGACATACGATTACCTCAGCGAAGGGGTATCAGACTTAACCGGGTACACCGCCCAGGAATATCTTGTCCGACGATCCATCTCGTATGGCGACAATACCCATCCGGGAGATCGTGAGCGAGTGTGGCAAGAGATTCAGGCAGCGGTGGCGCAACATCGCCCGTATGAAACGACGTACCGCATCGTCACCAGACTAGGGGAAGTCAGGTCGGTCTGGGAACGGGGTGAAGGGATTTATGCCACGGACGGTACCCTGAGCTACCTGGAAGGGTTCGTCACTGACATTACGGAACGGAAGCGAGCGGAGCATTTGTTGCGGCAAAGCGAAGAACGCTACCGGCGTCTCATCGCCATTTCGCCCTATGCCATTGTGGTGATTCGAGGCGAGCGCATCCTCTTCGCCAATGACCAGGCGATCAAACTGTTCGGTGCCGTGAAGGCCGATGAGATCTTGGGAAAATCGGTTATGGACCTGTTCCATCCTGATTATCATCCCGCGATTCGAGAACGGATCCATGAATTGGTGGAAGGTCGCGCACAAGTGCCCATGCTTGAGGAGAAAATCGTCACGCTGAGTGGAAAATCCGTGGATGCAGAAGTCAGCACGGCGCGATTCGTGGATGAGGAAGGTCCGGCGATCCTGATCATGCTGCGGGATATCAGCGAGCGGAAGCGACTGCAAGAACAGTTACGAAAAACCGAGCGTATTGCCGAACTCGGCACGGTGGCCTCGGGCATGGCCCACGAAATCGGGACCCCGATGAACGTCATTCTTGGGCGGGCCGAATATCTGATGGATCGCGTCACGGACGAGCCGATCAAGAAAGGCCTCCAGACCATCATTACCCAGGTCGAGCGGATTACGAGGGTCATGAACCAACTGCTCTCCTTCGCGCGACGCAAAACTCCGGAACGCGTTGCGCTCGACCTGAAGCAAGTGGTTGAAGACAGCCTCGAGATGTTTCACGAACGTCTTGCACGAAGTCGAATCCGGGTGGAGTTGCGGTTGGCCGATCCTTGTCCCATGGTCTTGGCCGATGCGGACCAGATGAGCCAAGTCTTGATCAACCTCGTCATGAATGCCGTGCATGCGATGCCGGATGGCGGGACTCTCCATGTCGGCCTTGCTCCTGAACCACAGCTGGTGAAACTCACCATTGCCGATACGGGCCATGGGATTCCTCGAGAGGCGATCAAGAGGATCTTCGATCCCTTTTTCACGACGAAGGAATTCGGCAAAGGGACGGGGTTAGGGCTGACGGTCGTCAAGGGAATTATCGAAGAGCACCAGGGCTCTATCGCTGTTGAAAGTCAGGAAGGAACAGGAACGACGTTTACGATTCTCCTGCCGAAGAGCGAATAGCCAACCCCTAGAAGTGCTGGGTTCTGAGTGCTAAGTCTTGGGTTTTTGAAAGGCAGCACTCAGCGCTTTCACGCTCAGTATGACCGAGGGCTGTAGCATCCCGCAACAGTTGCCCGACTCTTGTTTGTGGTTTTTCTCACCAATCGAATCTCTCCATCCCATGCGCATGCCTGGATTTCTGGGAATTAGGGCTACTTCTTTTCCCATTCAGCGGCATGCGCTTTGCCCTTCATCCAACCAGACACCCTGTACAACAGCGAATGAGGGCCGGAGGGGATGGTGACCGTGACAAAGGGAACGGGTGCTGTTCTGTTGATTGTCGAAGACGACCGGGAGATGCGTAGTTTGTTGTGTGATGAGTTTTGCGGAATGGGGTATCACCTTCGCGAAGCACGGGATGGAGATGAAGCGTTTCTGGCGGTCTTGCAATCCGTGCCGGATGCGATTCTCACTGACCTGCGGATGCCGGCGGGGGGGGATGATTACATCGGCCGACTGCGGACGGTGGCGCCGAGGTGCCCGATCATCGTCATGACCGCCTTCGGTGATGCGAGATTGAAAGCACGGGTGCTTAAAGCGGGTGCGAACGCCTACTTTGACAAGCCGGTCCATATTGCGGACCTGAAGAGCTGTGTGCAACAATTACTCGACCACGAAGGGAGGTAAAAAGTCCCCTCGTGATGCGTGTTGGCGAACGGTTTCGAGTTTCAGGTTTCCCGTGTTTGGTTGCTGAACAAAGATGAAACCTTGAACGTGAAACTTGGAACTCAGAGTCTGGATGCGAATGAGCGGCCTAAGGACGCGATCGCCTTGTCTGACCCAGAAAGTCCCAACAAACCGGTATCGTTAGATCCCATCATTACCGCGCGAGTCGAAGCAATCAAGCAGTTGGCACGGGGTCTATCTGACCGTGTGGCGGTCATGGATCAGTCCTTCAACGTCGTGTATGCGAACGAAGCAGCCTGGTCAGTCCAGCAGAGCACGCACACTCCCAGGCCCCACGCCAAATGCTATGAAGCCTTTGCCAAGCGGACCGATCCCTGCGGGGCTTGCCCGGCGACCAAAGTGTTCGAGACGCCCGAGGTGCAGTGTGTGTCTTGTTCGGGTGGAGGTGACGGCACGGCCTGTGGGATGCAGCAGGCCTTCCCATTAACGGATGCGAAGGGATCCGTCGTCTCAATGCTGGTGCTCTTCCAGCCAGC
Organism: Nitrospira sp.; assembly: GCA_019636915.1. Classification (GTDB taxonomy): domain Bacteria; phylum Nitrospirota; class Nitrospiria; order Nitrospirales; family Nitrospiraceae; genus Nitrospira_D. The sequence continues at coordinate 4,125 of JAHBWQ010000093.1, forward strand.
ATCGAAGTCTGTTCCTGCCGAGACCGCTGGGGATAACGGTGCCGCACCTCTTGTAGACGGCCTCGGTGACTTGATCGGGCGAAGTCCGATCATGCAGCAGCTCTTCGACATGACGCGTCTTGTCGCGGAGAGCTCGGCGACCGTCCTCATTCAAGGTGAGAGTGGCACGGGGAAAGAACTCCTGGCGAAAACAATCCACGCGCTCAGTCCCAGGAGGGATCGACCATTCGTCGTCGTCGACTGCGGCTCATTGCCCGAGACGCTGCTCGAAAGTGAGTTGTTCGGACATGTGAAGGGAGCCTTCACCGGGGCAGTGGCGAACAAGCGCGGCCTGTTCGACGAGGCCGACGGCGGCACGATCTTCCTTGATGAGATTGCCGACACGACGCCGACCTTTCAAGCTAAGTTACTCCGTGTTCTGCAAGAGGGCGAGATCAAGCCGGTAGGTGGGACGCGAACCGTCAAGATCCATGCGCGTGTCATCTCAGCCTCGAACAAAGACCTGACCGAACTCGTGAAAGCCAAGACATTTCGTCAGGATCTCTACTATCGATTAGCCGTTCTCCCTCTGTATTTGCCGGCTCTTCGGGAACGGCGAGAAGACATTCCGCTCTTAGTCCGGCATTTCGTTGCTGCGTCTTGTGCACGGCATCATCAGCCGGTGCGACAGGTGGATGAACGGACCTTGCGGCTCTTACGTGATGCCCCTTGGCCGGGAAATGTCCGACAGTTGCAGCACTATATCGAACGGGCTGTGGTGACGACGGTCGGCCCATCCCTGACGTGTCAGGATCTTCTCGACCAGTCCCTTGGGGCGGAAGACGAGAGTTTACGATCCGCTTCGCGCGGGGCGGTGGCTCAAACGGAGCGCACTCGAATTGTGGATGCCCTGCAAAAGACGGCAGGAAACCGATTGAAAGCAGCCAAATTGCTTAGAATCAGTCGAGCGAGTCTCTATAACAAACTTCGCGCGTATAGCATCGAATAGGTGCCAGCTGTTCCCTTGCTCCCTTCCTTTCTTGGGTCAGCATTTTCCACAGAGTGAGATCATCCCATCACAGACCAAGAACTGCCGTGTTCGATCGTTTCGCCATCGGCCTGATAAGGTCCGCTATTTGAGTATCGAGGGACCAAGCCCTCTGATCTTCTGAATCTTTGCATCGATCGTATACATTTCACCCACCATATTCTTCACCGACGCAATCGAATCGATTGTACGCATCGTTCCGATCTATTCGAGCACCTATGAATGTGGCGCACGACTCATGCGACGGAAGAAATACGCCTGCCTTCAACCTGTGGTGTCCTTATCTTGCGAGCGGCAACATGCCGTGATGGTTCGGATGCCCCTTTTCTCCCCTTCATTCCGGGAACAAACGTCCATTGGTGTGGACGGCATAAGCGAATGATATGTGAACGAATGAGGAGATTTAGGCCATCACTGTCCAAGAGCGTGGAGTCCCCTGTGCGATAGGAGCAGGCATCACGGTCGATGAAAGACCTCCTTCTTCGCTTCTGACGTGTGAATCATTCATTGCGGAGCGACAACCAAGGGTGGCACGACAGTTGCTGAATAGTGAAAGCAATGCAGAAAGATCTAGCTCTTTCTGCGGGCTGGGTGGTGAGTCGCCCTCTCGCTATCCAGCACAGTTCACCCCATTGTGAGCGGCAGTCCCGGCCGCCACGTGTCAGCGATGAGGGGGTCACAGGTGAGAGTGGCCCCCTCATTTTCTATCAGGGAGATTGGTGTCCGACAAACACGTAATGGGAGTGAAGCAACGTGCAACTCAGTGGCGATGAGGCGGTTGTGGACATCAAGATACATTTTCCTGTGTCTGAGGAGGTTTTCTTTCCATATGTCTGGGGCGTGGCTCGATTGGCGCCGCATTTCAGGGTCGATGACACAAGCAGCCGGGAAGCACTGGCGGTCGCGCACTTTCCGGATTGTACCGACAGTGCGGACCATGTGGATCTGGCGTTGCATTTGATGGAGGAGTCGACGCGTGTTCCAAGGGCATGGGTCAGCATCAACGGGCGGTGCCTCTCCAGTATTCGAGCGGTTCGAGAAAGACTGCAATGTTACCGCGCGAGCCTGGGAATGCCGAACCGTGAATTGTACTGTGACCTAAAGATGAAAGAGCAGGCAGCTCTGGTGGGGTGCCACGATCATGGATGCGCGAGATCCTGCCAGTTTGTTTGCGACTCATGTGTCCGAACCGTGCCGGTGGTCGGGCGGCCATTGAAAGAGCCGGCGTTCGGGTTGCGAGCCGCAATGGCTGAAATCGATTGGTGTCCAGGTCTCAAGGCTATGGTGCGCCGATGATCCGGATCACCGGCCCGCTTTCATTCTGAGGATTCGATAGAGGCCCATAAAATGAGTAGTCTGGCGGTCGGTCTAGAAGAGGAGCTTGCAGAGACTGTCACACGGTTGGATCAACGGAATATCCAGCATGGCTATTGGAGCCAGAACGAGTTTATCCACCTCGAGCACTTTCTTCCTCCAACCGTATTCGAACCGTTGCTCACGGAGGTTGAGCTGCTGGAGCCGGACATTAATCGCAACTATGTCCCAGGTCACAAACAGGGAGGCAGCGTCAGCTTCTACAGCATTCGAGAGAAGGCCCCCGCGATGCTGGCTCTCTATCGGTCTTCAACGCTCCGGATGTTCCTTGGCCGGCTTACCGACGCCGAGTTGAAGCTCTGTCCGGAAGATGACCCCCATGCCTGTGCCCTCTATTACTACACAAGGCCAGGCGATCACATCGGCTATCACTATGACACCTCGTACTACAAGGGTGCCCGCTACACTGTCCTCATCGGGCTCGTGGAGCGTTCAGAACATTGCCGATTGGTCGCACGTGTCGGGAAAGGTGAAGCCGTCGAGAATCTCCCTGAAACCCGCCTTCGGATGGAAGCGGGCACGATGGTGGTCTTCAACGGAGACAAACTCTGGCATGCCGTCACACCATTGGGTGAAGGTGAACGGCGAGTGGTCCTGACGTTGCAATATGTCACGGATCAACGGATGGGACCGGTGAAAAAATTATTTTCGAACATGAAGGACGCATTCGCCTATTTCGGCCCTGCCGCCCTCTTGCGCAGGCCGAAGGCCAAGCAGGCGATCCACGCGCATGCAGTCTCGTCGTCAGGCGCGATGATCGATCAGATGACAGTGCTATTCCCTATAGGAGTTGGTGGTGCATCTCTCAATCGCAATTCCTGAGGCACAGGTTGTTGACGCCCCGACGCTGTTACGGCTGATCCGGATGGCACCTGCCTGCGACGCGGAGGCGGATGAGCAGGGGGCCGAGTACGTGGCGTTCTTTGACGACTTTCCGGCGTCGGTGGGGATCGTCGCGCGAATGATCGAGGAGGCCTGGGACCTGCACGATATCCACATCACACTCGAAGGCAGACCCGTCATGAGCCGGATCAACTTTTATGCCGCTCTCCGCTGTTATCAGGAGAGCCTGAGTGCCCCGGACGCGAAGGCCTATTGTCTTCAGCAGGCGGAAAAAGTCGGCGCTGACAGAGGATGTCTTGAGCGATCGTGCCTGACTCACTGCCGGTTTATTTGTTCACGGTGTGTGGGATTGTCGCGCGATCAAGGCGCGCCTCCGATGTCGAGTCAGCTCTTGGAAGTGGCGCGCCGGGCGGAAGTGGACTGGTGTCCGAACCTGTGCATCACAGAGGTGGAAGTGTGAGCTCCCCATGATTGAAGAAGATCTGCAGAATAATGATTCATTGAGCTGAAGTCTGGGGCCGGCAGACTTCAGTCAACTGATCGCATTGAGGAGAGATACTCCTCAATGCATAACCAGAAAGGAGCGTGTCATGCAGGTTTGTAAGCACAGCAGGAATATTGCCGTGTGGGCTGTCGCGGCATCACTTATTGCAGCATCGGCCTTGTGTGGTGGTACGACGGCCTCGGCCGAAGATACGACTGCGACGGGCAACCGCGTATTTTTTCGAGGGGGCGCCGCTGGACTAACGAGCGATCGCGGTGGCGAATTGATCACCGATGGGCATGGTGCGGCCGGCAAGAATGATGGGTCGTTCGGTTATTACATCGGCGGTGGGACGGACCTGATGGTCACCAGAGATTTCTGGGGTATGATGAGCGGTGTCGCGGTCGTGGGCGAGATTGGATTGGAATTCAAGAGGTGGGCGTCCGCCAATGTTGCAAATGGGGATACCGCCCTTCCCCCCGGGCCGGGGGGTGTCACGGGGGTGAGTAATGGTGGTCTGAGCAAGGTGCAACTGACCATGTTGACCGTGAGTGTGGCGCCCAAGGTAAAATTCCGGCAGGGGACTGATTTCCAACCCTGGATCATTCCAGCCGGGTTGGATTTTCACGTCATCAGCCCGACATCGAGCCAGGTCAATTATTTGGACATCGGGGTTCAGTTCGGGGGAGGCGCTGAGTTTCGCGTGTGGAAAGAACTGTGGTTGGGTCTCGACAGCCGCTTCCACTTGGCTTCAAATCAAACAAACACGGTAAACAATTTCTGGACCGCCGGTATCTATGGAGCGATCGGGTTTTAGTGGGCCACTACCTTGCGAATATGGCGGAGCATGGTATCCGCTGACAACGGTGCAGGGAGCCACTTCATAGCTCCCTGCACTCGTCTCCATCCCACTCTTCACCTGCATCCGTCGAAGGCCCGAGGAAACGCTCGATACACTTTGCGGCTAATCCCACGGAACTGAATGCTCGAAGGATTCTGGTATATCGCCACAGAAAGCACACACGTCCGCGTCGGCCGGCCATGCGCCGCAGTCCTCTGCAACCAACCGCTTGTTCTTTTTCGGGATCGGCATGGTCTGGTGCATGCGTTACAGGACCGTTGTCCCCATAAAGGCGTCCCACTATCCTCAGGTCGGCAGGAAGGGGATTCCTTGCGTTGTCCGTTTCATGGATGGCGCTTCATCTCCACGGGTGAGTGCGTGGAGGTTCCGGCGACCGGCAACGCGCCGCATCCATCGTCGGCCTCAGCCTGCGTGCGGACATTCCCGGCAGAGGAACGGGACGGGTGGGTGTGGGTCTATATGGGACAGGACGGGTGCAAGGAGCCTTCGAGTCCTCCCCCTTCTTTGCCGACTCCTGCAGACGGCAGCCCGATGATCTCCGTGCGCGCGTCCGCCCAGGCAACAGTCCGGTGGGATTTTGCAGTGGATAGTCTCATGGATCCCGCTCATGTTCCGTTCGTGCACAATAACTATTTCCGTCGGCGTGAGGCCGCCAGGGAGAAAGAGAAAGTCTTCACGCGGCTGCCGCTTGGATTTCGAACGATCTCGCAGAATGTCCTGCTGCCGGACACCTTTATTTTTCGGGCGTTGTCTCCAAGGCTGGGGTCGGCGACGACCACGGTTGATTTCGTCCTGCCCGGCATTCATTCCGAACGATGGGAAATCGGCAAACGGTTTGCATCCGTCATGTTGGTGGCCACCCCGCTCACGGATGAGCGAAGCCGATTCGACATCTGCGTTGGATGGAACTTTCTACGCGGCATTCCTGTTGGATGGCTGGTCCGTCGGACTCTCAGGACGATTCTGAGTCAGGACCGGGAAGTGTTGGAATTGCAGGAACAGGGGTTTGGCTTAAAGGGAAGCATGCTCTTGACCTTAGAATCGGACACACTGGCCGTGTGGTACCGGCAGTTGAAGAAATATCATGGCGATATGTTGGCCGGTGTGCAGGATCCTCAGCATCCGGTTCCTGAAAAGAGCCTGCTCAGATGGGTGACTTAAGACAGAGCGACGCGCAAGTGGAGTGTGCATGGATTGATGGAGTGAATAAGGTGTCCCACTTCTGGCCTGTCTCAATCTGCTTGCAGGAGTCAGGTGGATCGGTGATGTGGATCGTTCGATCCATGGTTTTGGAATCTGCCAATCCTTCCCTGTACCGTTCACCAGCCTGCTTGGAGCCAGCCGTCTTGATACACTAAGCGAGGACGGAGCAGGCATTAGTCGGAGGCGCTGGCTCGACGTCCGATGTGATGTCGGAGCATCATGCCATATAGCTCGTCGTGGAGGCCGGTGGTGCATCTCTCCATAATGGTTCCTAAAGCGCAGGTGGTCGAAGTCTCAGCATTGCTGAGGCTGGTCCGGATGGCGCCCGCGTCCGATGTAGAGGCCGATGAACAGGGGGTGTCATATGTCGCGCACTTCAATGACTTTCCGAATTCCGTCGAGACGGCCGTACAACTGATCGAGAAGGTCTGGGACCTGCGCGACGTCGGGGTCAGGCTCGACGGCAGATCCATCGCCCACCGGGCGAAATTCTATTTTGCCCTTCGGTGTTATCAAGGGAGCCTCGGTGAGCCGGATGTCGGAACCTATTGTATACAGCAGGCGAGAGCCATAGGTCGGACCGGGGTATGTCCTGATCGATCGTGCTTGTCCTCCTGTCAGTTTACCTACGCCAGCTGCGTGGGCGTATCGCATGATCGAAATGTCTCTTTGAGGTCGACTCAGCTCTTTGCACCGTTGCAGCAAGTCGAAGTGGACCGGTGCCCGAACCTGCGCATCCCGAGATCGAGCGATGAACCATGAGGACATCGTGCGTGCACTGAAGGGCGGTGACCGTCGCTCTGCTGGCGTTCCAACCAGGTGATCGCGCTGGTACGTCGAACACCGACAGGGTTTCCCGCCCTCATAGACTTGATGGATTACGAGGATGAACTGTTGATACGCTGAGCAGGCTGCGGAAAAAACTTGGGGCGAGTTGGCCAGACCCCCTATCTGCGGAGACACGTACCGACGCCGTTCTATGCGGACGGAGCACGTTCCTCCGGGAGATGGGCGCTCAGTACAACGGATGTTAGTGCCAACAGCGTGACCATTTCGTTTGGTATTGTTTTAGGGGAGGCGCTAATGAGTCTAGAGAAGTTTCTGGAATGGTACGATGGGGCGGTAAGTTGGATGTTGGTCGCCTGGGTCTTTTTTGCAGTGGCGTGGATGATCGTGACTTCTATAATTTCTGTGCTTGGTCTGATACAGGCGGTGTTTTGGGCATGAGAGATACGGTCATTTCTGGGTGGGGGTAGAGGGCAGTGGTAGGTGGGTTCAGATCCGAGGACCTCATGCCACAACCATTACAAGGCTTCGCATCCATACCAGGTTGTAGACTGTAGCAGCAAAGGTGAACAGCCAGACGACTCGCCACGGAGCTTGACCTTGTAGCGAAAGCCGGCCGTCTTCAAGCAACCGAAGGCCTCTTCGACCCATTGGTAGTTCTGTTGGTTGATCGCGTCACTCGGATGTCTCATGGTTCGGCCATCAATCGAACCGGATCGCTTCGTTGTGTGTTGGGCCGCATGTGGCGTAGCCTGCCGCCCCCGCAGATTCTGGGTGAACTAATGGGTGTCATCGTCCTTGTCACCCCCCAGAGTGATACGTCGGAAGGAACCTGGACCTCGACCACGGCCAGCTCTGCAGGATATGCGCATGTAGAAGTGTCGGTCTGACCTATGCAAGTGATGATCCCGGTGGGGGGGTGTGTCCCTGATGAATGAGTGATGTAGGAGACAGATCTGTTGGATTTCCCCGTCTCGTGTCCTCATCACCACGGTCTTGCGTCCGTCCGGGCCATACGGTACAACAACCCCATAACCCTCGACGGTTTCTGAGTCCAGCGCTCAGCATGGATGTCGGCTGGCTCACCCGAGGTCTCAGGGCGAACTGCCCAAACGGGTGCGATTCATAATTGTGCGGACAATCAGGCCATCGGCAGTGAAGTTGCCCTGCGACGGAGGCCGAGACAATCCCTATGAGATTGCCGAGCAGTGTGGGACGGGCAGGATGCGAAGGAAGGATAGTGTGAAACGAGGTTGTAGAAACCGAGACCGTCTGGCTGGATGGGTACTCATGACCCTGGTGATTTGTCTAGGGACTGAGGCCTGGGCGTATGAGTCGGAACCAGTGGTGGAGGGGGCCACAGTACGCGGCACCGTGACCTTTATTGGTACGGTCCCGGCGCCGAAAGAATTCGAGTTGCGTCGCTATCTCGACCATGAATACTGCAGTCAGCTGTCCGACGGCCACGGGTATCGACTCATGAGAGAACTCACGGTTAGGTCGGACGGCGGCCTCAAAGATGTGCTGGTGATGGTGGAGGGTGTGGAGCGTGGAAAGCCCTTTCCCTTCACTGATGCCCGAGTGGAAGCGAGCCTCTGTCAGTTTGTGCCGCTTGTCACCGTGGTCGGCGATAAGCGACTGATTACGATATTTAATCGGGATCCAGTTCCACACGACATCCAAGGGTATGCGTTCGATCAAACCGGAGGTGATATGGTTTTTTATCGCCCGTCTTTGGAGGCGGGTGGAACGACCGAGGCCGTACAGCTGGTCAAAGGGCGAAAAGTGTTCAGCATGCAGTGCAGCATGCATCCGTACATGCAGAGTTGGGGCTATGCGATTGATCATCCGTATTTTTCGGTCACGGATGCAGCCGGCTCCTTTTCCATCCCGGATATCCCGCCGGGGAAATATCGCCTCAAGGTCTGGCATCCGATTCTCGGCATGCGAGAACAGGCGCTGACCGTCGCAGCGAATGAAAGGGTTTCATTGGAGCTGTGGTTTGAGGCCAAGGACTGACCGGTAACGGCTCAGTATTGTGAGCCACTGGTGAAGATTCCACTCTTGTCCGAAGTAAGTCTGGGGGATGTCTACGCGAAGCTGATGGTAGAGCAGAACACACCGTGACCGACACAATCGTTGCGTTGCCCGAGGCTCTGAGCAGACCCGCAATCATCCGGAACGATATACCTCCTCAACTTGATTATGAGAGCCCAGTATGTATGCCACTCTGGTCATTTTGCACATCCTTGCCGCGGTTAGTTGGGTCGGCGGCATGATCTTTCTGTCGTTGGTCTTGGCACCCTTGGTGCGAAGCCGGAAAGCAGTACCGGAATTCATGGCGCTGTTTCGGTCTGCCGCGCTCCGCTTTCGGCCCATCGTCTGGGTGGCCATGGCGATACTCTTGATGACTGGTCCGATATTGCTGTCACTTCGCGGCGTCGCTGTCGTGAGCCCTTCCGCTTGGCCAGGAATCGTGACGGCGAAGCTGGCGCTGGTCGCCCTGTTGCTGTTCCTCACCTTGCTGCATGACCTCGTGCTTGGTCCCCGGGTCAGCCGGGTCAGTGCGATTCCAGAATCCCAGCGAACGGCAGGCGAGCAGGTTGTGTTCAAAACCGCGCGCTGGTTGCCGCGCCTTTCGTTAGTTCTTGCCCTGGCCGTGGTGATCACGGCTGCATTGCTCGCACGGTCATAGACCCATGCCGTTGTCGCGTTCTGCGACATCGCTTCTCTCTGGCCTGTAGCAAGGCTCCCATGCGCAAGGCCGAGCAGAATTGGGTTCCCTGACCGACAGTCCCGCACCCAGATGAAATATTTCAATTTTTCATCCTCCTTCGTGCGGTTCTCTCCTTGCAGTGATCATGGGCTCGTTTGTTGAAGAATGACTCATTTGGGCTTGAGTTGAGGGGTGTTTATGTCAAGAAACAGACAGAGGAAGGTGTCACAACAGAAATGAAATCACCATGGTGCATCGCGGGTGTTGTCCTGTGGGTTCTTACGATCACGGTTCTGGGATGGTCCTTCATCAATGGATGGACCGCGAAAGGAAGCGACGGGCGCACAGACATACTGGTGGATCCGGCTGAGCGTGATCAGATATTGGCGGAAATGCGGCAACTGCTGAAAGCAGTGGATGGTGTCATCAGAGAGTTGGGAGAGTCGGAACCTGATCGGAAACGAATGGAATCGGCAGCCAGAGCTGGCGGGATGCACATGGCCGAGGACGTGGAGCCGGCACTCATGGTCAAGCTGCCGTTGCCGTTTAAACAGATGGGCATGTCGATTCACAAGGACATGGATGCGCTAGCCGATGCGATCAAGCAAAACGAGACTCCTCAACAGATCTTGAAACAGTTATCGAGCATGACAGCACGATGCACGGCTTGTCATGACATGTACAGATTCAAAGCGGGCGAGTAGCCGGCAGCGATTCGCGTCCAGCCATCGAAGTGCAGGAGAACCTCGGACCGTCTACGAATCCTTTTCCGTGGAATGCGTTCTGTCTCGCCGATATGGGGGATACGGGGATGGCGTTTGTGGCACCGTCCCGGATGGTCCCCACAAAGTCACCTGGGCGAAGAAGGGCAAGTGGGTTCATCCGGCCAAGATCGCCCTCGAGAAGTATTTTCTGATGAAAATGAAACGGGGCGTCAGCGAGCCCTTCTTTGAGAAGGCGATCCTGATGCCATAGGGATCGGCAAGCGCGAAGTCGGCGGATAACGGCCCGTTCTTGCCCGAATCTTTTTCTCGGCCCGTGCCTCACATAGGCAAGAGGAAAGGAGGGCCACATGAACCTCAACGAACGTTTGCGATTGATTGCCGGTGTCTTCGTACTTGCTGCGGTGATCTTGGGAGCGACCGTCCATCCCTATTGGAACTACTTCGCTGCCTTTGTGGCGATCAACCTGATTCAATCGGCTTTTACCGGCTGGTGTCCCATGATGGCACTCTTGCGCAAGCTCGGGGTTCAAGAATAACCGGGTGCTTGTGAAAGGTGTTTGAGTGTCGGCATTTGGTGTGAGTACCATGCTCGAGCTGCAGTGGGCGAACCCTGAGTCCTGAGGAACATATCATGCCGATGAGATTCAAACCAATGAAACATATGCTCCTAGCGCTGCTGCTCGTGACTGGGTGCGGGTCTAAGGAAGAACCGGCCGCACCGGAGGTATCCGCCGTTCCACAGAAGACGATTCAGGCTGTAGTCGTAGAAGCCAAGTCGACACCGGTGCCGATTCGGGTTGAAGTGACCGGACAGGTTGCTCCGATTTACCAAGCCACGCTCTCCAGTCGTATCCAGGGAACCATCGACAAATTACTGGTTCGAGAAGGCACGAAGGTCTCCAAGGGGCAGCTCTTGATCCAGTTGGATAGCCGAGAGCTCCAGGCCGACCTGGCCCGCGCGCATGCGGAGATCGAGAATGCGAAGGCGCATCTCGACCGGATGAACCAGCTGTACGTTCAAGATGCAGTCTCGAAACAGGAGATGGAGAATGCGACCAGGGCGTATCGCGTGGCGGAAGCAAGTCGCAACACGGTGGAGGCCCAGCTCAGCTATACGACGGTGAAAGCACCGTTCGATGGCATCATCACCGAGAAGAAGGTGGAAGCGGGAGAATTGGCTTCGCCAGGTCAGCCACTACTCAAAATGGAAAATTCTCTCCATCTTCGTCTGGAAGTCACGGTCGCGGAAGGAGATCTCAGGTCGGTTTCTCGAGGCGATAAGATCCCAGTCGTCATTGATGCCTTAGGGGGTCAAGAGTTGATCGGCATAATCAGCCAGATTCTTCCCGCAGGAGATCCGCAAACCCATACCTTCATGGTCAAGGTCGATCTGCCAAGGATCGAAGGGCTGAGGACTGGGATGTTCGGCCGATTTCCTCTCGAGAAAGGTGTCACGCAAACCATTCTGGTTCCTGTGACGGCCCTGATTGAACGAGGCGAGCTCAACAGCGTCTACGTCGTTGGATCGGATCAGGTCGCTCGGCTCCGATGGGCCAAAGTCGGGCGGAGATTCGACAAGCAGGT
>JAHBWQ010000094.1 GCA_019636915.1 Nitrospira sp.
TGGGCCGCGGCCGATGTCAAGCGCGTTGAAGAGCCGGTGGCGGTTGCCACTGCATAAAGGAGTACCATGTACCTTGTAGCCGATATTAACGTCGAGATCTGTGCGGCGAAGAGCTGTAAGCTCTGCACGCAATATTGCCCGGAGGCCAATACTATTCAGTACAGCGAGGAATTGGGCAAGGATCAAGGATTCAAGTACGGTTCGGCCTACGTAGCGGTGGACCGATGCAAAGGGTGTGCTCAATGCGTGTGGGTTTGCGACAACATGGCAAAGAACTATGCGATCAAAATGATCATGATCGACCAGCTGCCCAAGGCGGCACTGACCGAGAATATCACTTACGGCGAAAAGAGCACGACGGCCGTTTTGGCCAGTCCGGTCGTCGGATAGACTTGAGGAAAGGGGAAGGGCGTGGCAACAACACAGGATACTAGAGAGCGCATTATCGTACCAGGCCCCGCGGGCTTCCATCCTCCGTCTGCCGCGCAGTTGGGAGTATCGCTGCCGGATCCAGGGGAGGGGTTATTTTATGGATTGCTCGAGCCGAACGAGGAAGTGGTGATTGAAGAGATGGCTCGAAAAATGCTGACCAGCCCGAACGCGACCATCTTCCCCGGGCCGTTGCTGCTCTGGGCTTGGAACGATCATGCAGTGGAAAAAGCGAAAGCAACCCTGGAAATCGCCGCGCAGATTCCGGAAGTCATGATCATCCCGATGCCGGATTATCGGCCGAAGTATCCAAAGATCGACCCTGAAGAAGTGATCAACCCCAATCACCCTAATCTGACCATCTGGGGCAATAAGATCGAAGCCTGTATCTTCATCGGTGTGCACTGTCATTATGCGAATCTCACCCTCAAGATGATCCGGGCAGGAACCAATTGCTGTACGATGGCCGTCTGTGCAGAACAGGGCCATGAAGATGCGATGTTGACGATCCGTGATTCCGATACGCTCAAAATCAAACGGGTGGCTCAGATTTTCAAGCGTGTCCGTGAGGAGATGGGGATTAAGTTACCGGAAAACGGTGAAAATGTCCGCTTTACCGGCACACAGTCCAAAGTGCATGGTGGCAAGACCCACACGAACCCGATGGCGTTCGCTCCGACTCCTGGCGGGACGGGCAGCGCGGCGATGTTCGGTCATTCTGCCGAACACATGAAGCGGGAAGGATAAGGCGGGCGGCAACGCTCGAACTAGCCAAGAGGTGTAATTATGAGCGAGACCGAAGTCAAAACTAATCCACAGGGTGATCCGATTACTACCGTCGCAGTACCTAAGGCAGATAGAAAAACAGATCCGCATGGCGAGGCCAAAAGACAGCGTATCGTCACGCCCGAATACATGTTTCACGAGGCGCCTCGGACAAAAGAGTTCATTACTGGCAGCGAAGCAGCGAAGGAAGCGGTCCGTCGCTCGAATGTGGACTTGGCCATCGCCTATCCGATCACTCCGCAGAGCGAAACCATGCAGCTTGTCGGTGTCCTCTACGGCGAAGGCTATGTGAAAGAATATTACCGTGGTGAAGAAGAAGTCGGGGTCATGGCGGCCATTGCCGGTGGATCTCGCGCAGGTGTTCGATGCTATACGGCCACGGCCGGACCCGGTACGTTGCGTGGTTTGGAAGGTATTGCGTCATGGCCTGGCCACCGTCTTCCGGTGGTTGCCATGTTTACCTGTCGAGTCGTCAACGCACCACTGGCCATTCAGCCGGACAATATCGAAGTCGCCTACTTACTGAATTGCGGAATGATCGTGTTCCATGCCGAGAATCAACAGGACATGTTCGATTTTACGATGGCTGGGTTCACTATCAGCGAGAAGAACGATGTGACCTTGCCCGTTGGGGTGTGTTGTGACGGCTTCTTCGTGACCCATGCCCGTGGCTACGTGCGGATGCAGGATCGTGGGATCAAGTTGCCCCCACGTGAAGCGTGGCGCGGCGCAGTGCCGGTGCTCGATGCGGAAAATCCTCCCGCTCGTCTCTCTCGTGATGCCCCGGTTCAGAAGTCGAACTTCATGGCGTACAACATTCACGCCGTCTGGCAGCAGGAAGTGTGGGCAGCCGTCGAACGGTCTCGTAAGTACATCAATAAGTATATGGGTGGTTTACTTACGGCGGAAAACGTCGAAGGAGCGGACGCCATCATCATTGCGTCCGGCAGTGCTGCGGCCCAGTCGCGCGAGGCGGTGCGTCTCTGCAAAGACAAGGGGCTCAACGTCGGCCTCATCAAGGTTCGTTCGCTTCGTCCATTCCCGACGAAGGAACTGCGTGAATTGTGCGGGAAGACCAAATTGATCGTCGTGCCGGAGTTCAACTACGTTGGCTGGTTGGCGAAAGAAGTGGCCACTGCGATCTATGGGTACTCCAAGGCCAAGATCATCGGCGGTCCGCGCGTGTATGGCGGTCAGTCTATGCCGGTGGAGTTGATCCTGGATGAAGTCGAGTCCGGTCTGACGGGCAAGAAGTCGACGAACGTCGCGATGTCACAGGTCATGGGTGGTACCGTTAACCCAGACGAAGTTGCCCAGTTTATGCGCAGCATCTAAAACACCAAGAAACGGTAAAACGAGAGCCCGTGCGGCATGTTGCCGGACGGGCTCTTTCATTTTGGGTCTATCTGATTGACCGGACAGACCAGAGAAACCAGATAGCCCCAACAAACTGTTCACTACCCCTGAATCTCGTCCTCCACCATTTCCTCGCTGGCCGGCATCCCATAGGCCACATATTTGGCATAGGACAGATAGATTCCTGCACTATCCGTCATAGCTTTGGACCCAGCCGTCAGCCGAACGACTTTGTCGGAGCCGGGTGGCTCAATATTTTGGAGCATGGTGACGTGGTCGTGCAGGAGTCGGATATAGCGTTCCACTGCTGCTTCCACGTCTTTATAGGCCTTCAGAATATCATCCGTCATGGTTGTCCTCCGTAATAGCATGAGCATACACTACGTTCATGGGACGCCTCAACGCCACGGTATCGCCAAAGGTTCTTGATGCAATCCACGTCAATGTTGAGCGGGCAGACCTTTCGAACAGGGAGCTTGCTCAGGCTGTAGCCGAACTGTCCCGCATTTTCACCAAAGACCGAGATGGTCTCAATGGGTCGTACCTCAATGACAGATTCTTGGGCCCGGCCTATCTCCAGTATTTCCTACCCGTGAATCTCGCCAAGATTCAGGTGCTGCTGGATGAAATGCCTACTCCTGAAGTGGATGAGGGTTTCTCAGTCTTGGATCTTGGTGCAGGCCCTGGTACTGGAGCGTTGGCGGTCCTCGATTGGTGGCATCAGCGAGAGCTGCATTGCACCTTGTCTGTTACCGCGATTGATGGCTCAGCAGAAGCTCTCAGGCAAGCCAGACAGTTGTGGGATCGATACTGCCAGGCGGCTAGTGTGAGAGCAGCAAGCTTGCAGGCCTATGGCGGAGATCTTGAGCGACGAGTCTGGTTAGAGCAGGTTAAACCACGGGCACCCTTTGATCTCATTATTCTCGCTAACTGCTTGAATGAGGTTTATACAGAGGCACATGACTCGACCGCCATGCGCACTGGCCTGATAGCGGAATCCTTATCGCTCCTCGCACCGCACGGCACAGTGATGATCGTCGAGCCGGCTCTACGTGAAACCTCCCGAGAATTGCTTCACGTGCGTGACCGACTCCTCCAAGAAAAGAGCTGCACCGTTTATAGCCCTTGCCTCCATGAGTTAAGTTGTCCAGCCTTGGTGAAGCTTGATGATTGGTGCCACGAAGAGCGACCTTGGGAACCGCCTGTAATAATTCAGGAGATTGGTGAGTCAGTTGGGTTCATCAAAGACGCGTTGAAATTTTCCTATCTGTTACTCAGGAAAGATGCACGAACGATCGTGGAGCGACAACCTGACGTATATCGAGTCGTGAGCGAGCTGCGAGCCATGAAGGGGGAGAAGCGAGCCTGGCTCTGTAATGAACAAGGCCGACAAGAGGTCGGACGCCAGGATCGTCTGGCGTCTCGTTGTAACGAAGCTTTCAATCAGTGGCATCGTGGCGCGATCGTGCAGATCGAAAAGATCGTGCACAGGGAGCGACGTGGAAAGCTGTCAAGGTTGGGGCGACTTGAGCGAGATGCAGAGGTACAGATCGTTCGTTCAGTATGGCCAATGCAGTGACGAACTGATGTCCTCTTCCGTGACTCTTGAGCATCACAAAGGCGCGGCGTAGAATGGTTTCCGAATGTTCGAACGGGTACTCAAACAACTCCGTTCACTGATCAGGAAACGTCAGTACATCATCACAGTCCATGCACTTGAGGAGATGGGAGAAGATGACGTTCTGGTCGTAGACGTTGAAAATGTTGTTTTGACAGGGCGGATTATTGAGAGACAAGTTGATCGAGCCAGCAGAGAGCGGAAATATGTGCTTGCGGGAATAGGCTGTTCCGGTGAACGAGTAAATGTTGTGTTAAAGTTGGGACCAACCAGCAAGGCGGTTGTCATCACCGTCTATCGTGAGGAGGAGTGATGCGATGTGATTTCTGTGGCGCTCAAGCAGCGGTTATCAAGAAAACGACAAAAAGCTTCGGTCGTGGGGGTACGCTCGTTGTCGTTGAGAATATCCCGACCGTACACTGTTCCCGTTGCCACGAGTCGTACATCACTGCGGATACGGCGCGTGAACTCGACCGGATTCGTAAGAACCGTCGCACTGTGGGGAAAGCAAAGCGGGTACTCGTCGCCTCGTTCAAGAAAAGCGCAGCGTAGCTTCAGGGCGCCTCACATCATTTTCCTGCCGGGCCTACCGTGGTTCCAAAGGCAAATGGACCTATGAGCGCGAACATCAAATACACGGATGAATCTCTTGGTGATGTGAAGGTCGTTCCTGATTTCCTGCCTCGCCCAGAAGAAATCATTTTCAAGAACGACAGGGTAGAGGTCCAGCGGGGATTTACGCATGGCCGGAAGAGCCAGGAAAACCGAGCACGCTGGACCTAAGAAAGGTCGTAGCGCCTACTGGGGGCGTAAAGCCGACGCCAAACGGGAAAACAACAAGGTTCGGCGACTGAATGCGAGGCGAGCCGTTCGGCAAGGTTTGACCGATTCAGTGCGCTGAACCCTCTCTCCTGTTTCCGCTTTTTCCCTTTGGCGTCGGTGGGGACCCCGCCGCACAGTAGTTAGGATTTTCTCTGATGCTTTTGCAATAGAGGGAGGCGAATGATTTTTGTCATAGCAGATGATTGTGTACTCCATGTTCTAAACTCTGTGTCTGAGTCGCAGGGAGAATTTGAAGGCGTGGATGTCGAAGAGGGTATCTATAAGTTTTTTGACGAATCAGGAAATCCGCTAGTTGCGGGGTTTACAAAACCAAACAAGCGCGGGAAACTACTTGGTCTGCTCCCATGGGTTGAATCTGGTACATATAGTTTGACTCCGGATATCTCGGGCAATCTCCCGCGTCTACTCGACATTTGGGGCTCAATCGCTGGTCTTGATGTAAATTCGCACTTCTCGAGTCTAGAGGACGTACATCGCTTTCTGGTGAATCGATAAAGTCAAGATCGAACGTGTGGTTGTTTGATCTTCAAAGGCGGCGGGTCTGGAGAGGACTCGTTGCTGCTCCCTCTCTCATGGTGCTGCGCTGAGTGGATCTGCGAGAAAATCGCGGTCTAGCTGAAGTGTCTGGTCAGAGCAGAACTGCTAGTGCTGTTTGTGTTGGGCTAATCAATTAGTTTGCTGACGGCTGAATGCCGTGAGCTGAACCGGCTAATCCGCTTCCGGCTCTGAGCTGCCGTGCTGGTGAGACACCTTATCTTCTTCGAAGAGATCCGCCATTTCTTCTGCCATGATGGCAGCATCATCCTGAATGGCGAATACGGGGATTTCTTTTCTTGCCTTGGGTTTTTCTTCCGGCGAGGGGTCTGGTTGTTTTGGCGTGTCACTCATAGTCTCAGTATACACCAACGTTGGGAACAGTTATTCAAAGGCCTCTAGTGAAGATTTCTCGACGAATTGTCGCTGACAGCCCTGACAGGTCACGAAGTAGTAGGCATCCCGTACGGACAGGGTGGCTCGAAGGTCGAGGCTGACCCCTCGATGATTGCAGGCTGTGCAGGAGATCTCCTTGAGTCTGAGCGGCACATCAGGCTGTGTTCGCAGATAGAACTCCATATCAGCATAGACTGGAAACGTATAAAAGCACTTCTTGCAGAGACCTCTCCAGTCGCCATCGGCCCCCATGAACCGCTCATCAATGGCAAAGCTGGATTGTTTGCAGATGGCGCATGGGACCGTGTTCAGGCGTCGTTCCACTTCTTGCTGAGTGAGTGTAACCATATTGAGAGTATAACGGGCGAGGAAAAGAAATCGCAACTCCGGTTCGGAGAATGATGAATGCCTTGACGGTTTGAGGGGCAGGTTTATACTCAACTTACGATGCATATGATCACGGACCGGCTATTGGTGGGGAACATTGACGATGCGAAGCAGCCACCGACGGCTATAGGTACACTGCTGCTGGTAGCCGAAGAGTTGACCGTTACTCCTGCCGCCTGGGTGGATTACCATCACATTCCGTTTCGAGAGTTTGCCAAGGCCGACCACGCAAAACTGGCTCAAGCTGTTGAGTGGCTTGAACCGCGAGTGCCGAAGGGACGGACACTGGTTTGTTGCCGAGCTGGGATGGGCCGATCCGTATCGGTGGTCATGGCCTATCTTTGCTGCGTGGAGGGCCAAACATATGATGAAGTGTTGAAGCTAATCATGACTCGCCGTCCGAGTGCGATGCCGCTCCCGAATCTGCAAGTTGCGATCGAACAGGTCCGACAGCTTCGGCGTGCAGCGTAGGACGATTCATCTCCATCTCCTCTCCAGCCTGGCCTTGTCGGTTCTCTAGCAGGCCGTCTTGCCTTTCGTGAAGGTCCATGGCGTAATGCGAGCAGTCTGAGCTCTGTAGTCCAATCGTATTATGCCAGAACTCCCGGAAGCCGAAGTCGTGACTCGACAAATCCGTGCCCGTCTCCTGGGAGCACGGCTGACCTCGGTGTGGATCGGACGAGAAGATATTGTTCGAGAAGGGTATGCCACCGAATCGTGGTATCAAGGTGCCACTCTGCAATCAGTTAATCGATACGGCAAGAGCGTGGCCTTAGCATTTGTGAACAGCCACGACTGTCGCTATGTCGTGGCGGAGCTGGGGATGACCGGGCTCCTTCTATTTCCATCCGTACAGGTGAAACATCCGCAACATGTTCATGTGAGGCTGCTGTTTGAAGGTGGCAGCGAGCCTGAACTGCGGTACTGGAATCCGCGCAGATTTGGACGGCTGTCGTTTTTAGATAAAGCCGGACTTGACCAGTATTGCACTCGCCGATTCGGGCTGGATCCATTGTCGGCGTCTCCGCAAGATGTTCTCAGACTCTTGGGGGAGCGTCGTGGGCGGCTCAAGGCGCTCTTGATGCATCAACAAGCTATTGCCGGTATTGGGAATATCTATGCGAATGAAATTCTCTTCCGCGCCGGCCTTCACCCTAATAGCCAAGTCAGTCAACTGTCGGCAAGCAAGGCTGACCAGCTCCATACGATCATGCGAGCGGTTTTGGATGAGGCCATTAGGCATGGAGGATCGAGTGTCCGAGACTTTTTTGCCCCTGACGGGACCGAAGGACAATACAAACGTCAGCATCTAGTTTATGGGAAAGCGGGGCAACCTTGTCCGAATCGTTGCGGTGGGATGATTCAGCGGCTTCGAGGAGAGCGAAGCTCTTATTTTTGTCCGCACTGTCAACCAGTACGTCGGAAGCGATGACGGTCAGTCTTGAAAAGACTTTATCTTTTCATATGTTATGCGTTTATGTCAGTGAAGACTCTATTGCTAGGCCTTTTGATCCCTCTTGATTTAGTCCCTCTGGTGTCTTGAGTCATCCTGCTGAGTTCCGCTAGAATCCGGGTCCCCTATTTGCCTGAGTTACTACGAAGGAGAATTCGCAATGGCTAAGGTATTGGAAGGCCCCGGTATGGGGCTGATGAAGAAGTGGGGGATTCACGTCCCCAACTATGTCGTCGTCACGTCCGCCGACGAGCTGACCAAACTCGGACAAGCCAATGATTGGATGAAGACCTCGAAGCTGGTAGCGAAGGCGCACGAGGCGCTCGGGTCACGCTTTAAGCTCGGTCTGGTGAAGGTTGGCCTTGATCTCAACGCGGCAGTGGCGGCGACCAAGGAAATGATCGGTCGTCAGGTCGGCAGTATTACGGTGTCCCAGGTCATTGTTTCGGAGATGGTTCCGCATAAAGAAGAATATTATTGCGCGGTGAAGTCCACTCGTGAAGGCAGTGAGATTCTCGTGGCCAATTGCGGTGGGATCGAGGTCGAGTCGAATTGGGACCGTGTGAAACGTCTCTGTCTGGAGGTTGGGCAAAGTCCTTCGGCTGCTCAACTGGAAAAGCTCTCGAAAGATGCGGGATTTACTGGCTCACTTGTGAAGAAGGTCGCCGACTTTGCCGGGAAGATGTTCACCTGCTTTGACAGTGAAGATGCCCAGTATCTCGAGGTGAACCCCGTCGTCACGCGTGAGAGCGATGGTGAGTTAGTCGCGCTGGATGCGGTGACGTTGCTGGACGGCGATGCCAAATTCCGGCACCCGGACTGGAACTTTGCCTTTGCCGCGGAATTCGGCCGGTCCTACAGCAAGGACGAAGTGGAAGTCATGGCGGTCGACAGCAAGATTAAGGGCTCAGTGAAGTTCATCGAGATTCCGGGCGGTGACACGGCCATGCTGCCGGCCGGTGGTGGCGCCAGTGTCTACTATTCTGATGCGGTTGTGGCGCGCGGCGGCAAGCTGGCGAACTATGCTGAGTATTCCGGTGATCCGCCAGATTGGGCTGTGGAAGTGCTGACGGAGAAGGTCTGTTCATTGCCTGGCATCAAGAACATCATTGTCGGTGGCGCTATCGCGAATTTCACCGATGTGAAAAAGACCTTCGGGGGCATCATTAACGGGTTTCGCAAGGCGAAGGGTGACGGCAAGTTGAAGGGCGTGAAGATATGGGTGCGTCGCGGCGGACCTCGTGAGAAGGAAGGTCTCGATGCGATGCGCGCACTGAAAGACGAGGGCTTCGACATCAACGTCTTCGACCGCAATACCCCACTGACGGACATCGTCGACAAAGCGTTACAAAAGTAACGAGCTATCAGCTATTAGCCATGAGCTGTCGGCTGAATGCTGACCGCAGACAGCTTCACTGTTGGAGGATTTTCGATGAGTATTCTGGCCAATAAAGACACCCGCGTGGTGATTCAAGGTGGTGCCGCCGGTGTCAATGCAGCCCGCCGCATGGCGGAGTTCTGTTACCTGATTAAGCGTCCCCTCACGGTTGAGGCGTTTGTCTATCCGCCCGATGCCGGCAAGACGAATGAAGTGCCGTATGGCAGTGGGCTGATTGCGATCCCTATCTACAAGACAATAGCGGAAGCCACGAAACATCATCCAGCGATCAACACCAGCCTCGTCTACATCGGCGCCGACCGCGCGATGAAAGGTGGCATGGAGGCTTTGGATGATCCACATATTAAAGTCGTCTCCATGATTACCGAGGGTGTCCCGGAGAAGGATGCCAAGTTACTTGGAGCCCATGCCAGAAAGCTGGGGAAGGTCTTCAATGGCCCATCTTCAATCGGTATCATCTCGGCGGGGGCTTGCCGCTTGGGTGTCATCGGTGGTGCGTTCGACAATCTGGTCCTCTCAAAATTATATCGTGAAGGTTCTTTCGGTGTCATTACGAAGTCAGGCGGTCTCTCGAATGAAATTATCTGGATTTGCTCGCAATTTGCCGATGGTATCACAACGGCTATCGGTATCGGCGGCGATGCCTATCCTGGTACCGACTATGTGAGCTACCTCGAAATGTTCGAGAACGATCTGCAAACCAAGGCGGTCGTCATCGTCGGTGAAATGGGCGGCGATCTTGAGGAGCGAGCGGCGGAGTGGTATGGCGCCAAGAAGCGTCGTGTGAAGTTGATCGGCGTGGTCTCCGGGTTCTGTCAGGAGAGCTTACCGAAGGGCATGAAGTTCGGCCATGCCGGCGCCAAAGAGGGCATGAAGGGCGAGGGGTCGGCTCGATCAAAGTCCGACGCGC
Organism: Nitrospira sp.; assembly: GCA_019636915.1. GTDB lineage: Bacteria > Nitrospirota > Nitrospiria > Nitrospirales > Nitrospiraceae > Nitrospira_D. The sequence continues at coordinate 10,112 of JAHBWQ010000094.1, forward strand.
TCAAGAAAGCCGGTGCCGTTGTTCCGCCGACGTTTGGTGCCCTTGGTCCGGTGATCAAGGATACCTATCAGGAGTTACTCAAGTCTGGTCAAGTGAAAGAGCCGGTGGAGCCTGCGGTTTTGCCAAAGTTGCCAAAGTCGGTCGAGGAGGCGATGAAGGCAGACGAAGTGATGGTGACTCCGTTGATCAGAACCACGATCAGTGACGACCGTGGCGATGAGCCATGCTACGACGGGTATCCGGCCTCGGAGCTTATCAATAAGGGCTACGAAATTCCCCACGTCATCGGCTTGCTTTGGGACAAGCGCCTCATCTCGAAGCAGGAAGCGGAAATCATCAAGCGTATCATGATGCTGTCGGCGGATCACGGGCCTTGCGTCAGTGGTGCCTACGCGACGATCCTTGCGGCCTGCGCGGGAATCGGTCTGTCTCAAGCAGTTGCGGCAGGTCTCATCATGATTGGTCCGCGTTTCGGCGGCGCCGTGACGGACGCTGGTCGTTGGTTTAAGTATGCCGTCGATAACAAGATGACGGTCGAGGACTTCTTGGTCTACATGAAGAAAAATGTTGGTCCGGTTCCGGGCATTGGCCACCGGGTGAAGAGCTTGCGCAATCCGGACAAGCGGGTGAAGGAACTTGTGGGTTACGTAAAGAGCTTGAATATCAAAACACCATGCCTCGACTTCGCCTTGGCGGTGGAACAGGTTACGGCGGTGAAGAAGGATAACTTGATTCTGAATGTGGACGGCACGATGGCGGCCGTGTTGGTCGACTTGGGATTCCCGGTCGACAGTTTGAACGGATTCTTCATCTTGTCGCGCACGATCGGATTGATCGGCCACTGGGTCGATCAGAAGCGTCAGGACAGCCGCTTGATTCGGTTGTTCGATTACCTGGTGAACTACGCGGCACCCAAACGGAGAGAAGTGCCTCCGCTCAAGTAGAAGCGATGAGACTATAGCCGTCAGGCTTCAGTAACTGAGCGTTGAAAACTGATTTGCTGATATCCCTGTAAGGAGACAAGTCATGTCCATGGATCTCGCCAAAAATCTCTATGCCAAGATGCCGGAGGTCTTCGAAAAGGCTCGAAAGAAATTCGGCCGATCGTTGACGCTGGCGGATAAGATTCTCGTCTCGCACGCCGACAACTTCGACACCCAGAATTGGGAGCGTGGCAAGGCCATGTTGGCGCTGCGTCCCGATCGTGTGGCGATGCAGGACGCTACGGCCCAGATGGCTGTGTTGCAGTTCATGCAGGCGAACAAGAAGAAGGCCGCTGTACCGAGCACCATCCACTGCGACCACCTGATTCGTGCTGAAATGGGGTCGGAGAAGGACCTGACGCGTGCCTTGGATGAGAACAGGGAGGTCTATAACTTTCTGGCTTCGGCAGCCAAGAAATATGGCATCGGATTTTGGAAGCCAGGTGCAGGGATCATTCACCAGGTGGTTTTGGAAAACTATGCGTTCCCCGGTTGCTTGATCATCGGGACCGATTCACACACGCCGAACGGCGGTGGGTTGGGAGGTTTGGCGATCGGTGTCGGCGGGGCGGATGCCGGCGAAGTGATGGCCGGTCTGCCCTGGGAAGTGCTTCATCCGAAGTTGATCGGAGTGAAGCTCACCGGGAAGTTGAGTGGGTGGGCGTCTGCAAAAGATGTGATCCTCTATCTCTGCGGTTTGCTGACGGTGAAGGGCGGGACGAATAAGATTGTCGAATACTTTGGCCCTGGTGCTGAAACAATCAGTGCCACCGGCAAAGGTACGATTTGTAACATGGGTGCGGAGCTTGGTGCCACCACTTCAGTCTTCCCGTTCGATCAAAAGATGGTCGATTATATGACCATTACAGATCGGGCGGATTTGGCGAAATTGGCCCAGGCGAATAAGGCCTTGCTTGTCGCGGATCCTGAAGTGATGCAGGCTCCGGAGAAGTATTACGATCAGATCGTTGAAATCGATCTCTCGAAGCTGGAGCCGCATGTGGTTGGACCTCATACGCCGGATCTTGCTAGGCCGATTTCGAAGCTGAAAGCGGAGGCGCAGGAGAAGGGATATCCGGTCGAATTGAAAGCGGCCTTGATTGGGAGCTGTACCAATTCATCCTACGAAGACATCAGCCGCTCGGCCCATGTGGCACAGCAGGCGTTGAAGGCCGGTTTGAAGGCGAAGGCTTCCTTTCTGATTTCTCCCGGGTCAGAGCGTATCTATCACACGATGAAACGTGACGGATTCCTTGAGACGTTCGAGAAACTCGGCGGCACGGTGCTGTCGAATTCATGCGGTCCCTGCATCGGGCAGTGGAAGCGTGCGGACGGGGTGAAGGGCAAGGCTGATTCGATCGTCAGCTCTTTCAATCGGAACTTCCCCGGCCGGAACGATGGCATCAGCGAAACTCTTTCGTTCTTGGCCAGTCCGGAAGTCGTGACGGCTTACGCGATCACCGGCGATCTTGGGTTTGACCCGGTGAATCAGATGGTCAAGGATGCCGATGGTAAAGAGTTTAAGCTCCAAGCCCCGGTTGGTGAAGAGTTGCCGGCGAAAGGTTTTGCGAAGGGCGAGGAAGGCTATGTTGCGCCGGCTGAAGACGGGTCGAACCTGACGGTCGACATTCCGCCGACCAGCGAACGGTTGCAAGTCTTGCAGCCGTTCCCGAAGTGGGACGGCAAAGATTTCGACAAGCTTCCCCTCTTGATCAAGACCAAGGGGAAGACCACGACCGACCACATTTCTCCGGCCGGCCCCTGGTTGAAATTCCGTGGTCATCTCGACAAAATCAGCGACAACATGTTCCTTGGTGCCAACAGTGCGTTCGCTCCCGAGCCGGGCAAGGGGACGAATGTGTTGACCGGCGAGTCAAACCTCACGATCGCGCAAATCGCCCGTGCGTACAAGTCGAAGGGGATCGGATCGATCGTAGTTGGCGATGAGAACTACGGTGAAGGTAGCAGCCGTGAGCATGCGGCGATGTCACCACGGTTCTTGAATGTGCGCGCGGTGATTACCAAGAGTTTTGCGCGCATCCATGAGACCAATCTCAAGAAGCAGGGAATTTTGCCGTTGACCTTTGCTGATCCGAAGGATTACGACAAGATTGACATGAACGATCGATTGAGCGTCGTGGACTTGCCGAACCTGGCGCCGGGTAAGCCGGTAACGGTCATTATTCACAAGACGAGCGGCGATGTGAAGATCCAAGCGAACCACAGTATGACGGCACAACAAATCACATGGTTTAAGGCCGGTTCTGCGTTGAATGCGCTGAACTAACCAAATATATCGAGGAGGGGAAATCGTGGCGAAAGCAGATAAAATTATCTATACAAAGACCGATGAGGCGCCGATGCTGGCGACCTATTCGTTTCTGCCGATCATCAACGCCTTTTCAAAGGCGGCTGGTGTCACGGTTGAACTACGGGACATTTCGCTCGCGGGCCGTGTGATCGCGGTGTTTCCGGAATATCTGACCCCGGCGCAGAAGCAGCATGACGCCTTGGCCGAGCTGGGCGAGTTGGCGAAGACGCCGGAAGCCAACATCATCAAATTACCCAACATCAGCGCGTCGATTCCTCAGTTGGTTGCGACCATCAAGGAATTGCAGAAGCAGGGCTATAAGTTACCCGACTATCCGGAGAATCCGAAAGACGATAAAGAAAAGGATATCAAGACTCGCTACGACAAGGTGAAGGGCAGTGCCGTCAATCCAGTGTTACGCGAAGGCAACTCGGATCGGCGTGCCCCCTTGTCCGTGAAAGCCTATGCGCGGAAGCATCCGCATAAGATGGGAGCCTGGCCGTCTGATTCCAAGACTCACGTGGTTCACATGAAGGGCGGCGACTTCTTCTCAAATGAAAAGTCATGTACGATTCCGGCTGCGACGACTGCGAAGATTGAGTTCGTGGGAGCCGATGGGAAGACCACGGTTCTGAAGGAGAAAGTCGCATTGCAGGCCGGGGAAGTGTTGGATGCTACCTTCATGAGCGTGAAAGCTCTGCGGAAGTTTTTGGAAGAGCAGATCGAGGATGCCAAAACCAAAGGCGTCTTGTGGTCGCTCCATATGAAGGCTACCATGATGAAGGTCTCAGACCCAAAGATCTTCGGCCATGGCGTGACCGTCTATTACAAAGACGTGTTTGAGAAGCACGGCGAAACGTTTAAGAAGCTCGGAATCGATCCGGACAACGGCCTCGGCGACGTGTACGCCAAGATTAAGTCACTGCCGGATGAGCAACGGAAGGCGATCGAAGCGGACATTCAAGCCGTCTACCAGAAGCGCCCCCCGATGGCGATGGTGAACAGCGATAAGGGTATTACCAATCTCCATGTGCCGAGCGATATCATCATCGATGCCTCGATGCCTCCAGTGATCCGCGATTCCGGTAAGATGTGGAATCCACAGGGCCAGTTGCAGGACGTGAAGTGCGTGATCCCCGACGCCAGCTACGCGCCGGTGTATCACGAGGTCGTCGAGTTCTGTAAGCAAAAGGGCCAGTTCGATCCACGCACGATGGGGACGATTCCGAACGTTGGGCTGATGGCTCAGGCGGCGGAAGAGTACGGCTCCCATGACAAGACCTTCAAGGCACCGGCCAACGGCACGATCCGCATCGTCGATGCGAACGGCACGGTCTTGCATCAGCATCAGGTGGAAGAGGGCGATATCTGGCGTGCCTGCCAGGTCAAGGATGCGCCGATTCAGGATTGGGTCAAGCTGGCTGTCACGCGTGCGCGTGCGACCGGCGCGCCAGCGGTGTTTTGGTTGAACAAGGACCGTGCGCATGATGCCGAATTGATCAAGAAAGTGAACGCCTATTTGTCGAAGCACGATACAACCGGTCTTGAGATCAAGATCATGGCTCCGGCCGACGCCTGCCGGTTTTCAATCGAGCGGATAAAGGAAGGCAAGGACACGATTTCCTGTACCGGCAACGTGCTTCGTGACTATCTCACCGACCTGTTCCCAATTCTCGAAATCGGAACCAGCGCCAAGATGCTCTCGATCGTCCCCTTGCTGAACGGCGGTGGGTTGTTCGAGACCGGTGCGGGAGGATCGGCGCCGAAGCATGTGCAGCAGTTTGAGCAAGAGGGCTACCTGCGTTGGGATTCGCTCGGCGAGTTCTTGGCGCTGGCTGCTTCGTTGGAGCATTTGGCGAAGGCGGGGAACAATCCGGTGGCGAAGATTCTGGCGGATACGCTGGATCAGGCCAACGCAAAGTTCCTCGAGAGCAACAAGTCACCAGCCCGCAAGGTCGGTGAAATCGACAATCGCGGCAGCCACTTCTACCTCGCGCTGTATTGGGCCCAGGCCTTGGCCGCTCAGACGGCGGACAAGAGGATTGCGGAGAAGTTCGCGAAGATTGCCAAGGATTTGAGCGACAATGAGAAGACGATCGACGGCGAGTTGTTAGCCGCACAGGGCAAGCCGCAGGATGTCGGCGGGTACTATCACCCGGACGATGCCAAGGCGTACAAGGCGATGCGGCCGAGCGCGACGTTGAACAAGATCATCGATTCGTTCGCATAAGATAGAGAGGACAGTGCGTAGTTGTCAGCAATCAGATCAGAAAGATTCTGCGGCTGAAAGCTGAGAGCT
>JAHBWQ010000095.1 GCA_019636915.1 Nitrospira sp.
GTTCCCGAGAGCTCGACATGCGACAGTGACCTCAGTATCCCCGTCGAAACCGGTCGCCCCCTTTGTTCAGATTGTTGGAAATGACCGCCGGCTGCGTTCTCGCCTCGCTCAACGCCTCAACCTACTAAGAAGTACGCCTCGGCATCTCGCTCACTGCGGCCTTGCTGGACAGCTATTTTGAACAACCTGCCATGATGGTTCGGTTCTTCACGCCGTTCCAGCCTCCTCCCTAGATATTCATCATACCGCATAGGTCAAGAGACCGCCACCGCTCACTTTCTAAGTCTTCTATTCATCAAGGCTCGGGCGGACAAGGTAGGGCCCATAGTGAAAGGCAAAGAGGAGATAGGCTCCGCCCCAGCCGAGCGCGGACAACCCAAGCATCGTATGGGCCAGGGTCGTGGGCGTCGCCGAGTTCGGAGCAAAGATTCTCAATAGTGCTCCAATATTGATCAGCAGATAGATCGTCACGGTGAGCCGATCGGCATGTCGTGGCCTCCCCGTGTGGCCGAGACTGGCACGAGTCATCACTGCTAACGTCATGGTGCCCATCGCACCGGTGGTGAGCAGATGGACTGCATTTTCAGGGGAAAACCCAATGTCTAGAATCGACGCGCCCATGGCAATGAGAAACAACCCCACCCAGAGGTACCCCACATGCAAAATCAGAACTAATGGCTCCTTCCACGTCTGCCATCCTCTCCAGCACAGCAGACGGACCAGACTCGCGACACCGCTCACAATCAACAGAACGCCCGTCCACTGATTCTCCGGCTGAGCAATCCAGCTTATGACCCCCACGAGAACCAGCACGATCACCACGCCATCAACACGGGAAAACACTTCAGGCAATCTCGTCATGTTTCTTTCGGCCATGAATTCGCGGGTAAAGGTGGGGGCAAGACGTCCTCCGATGATCGTCAGCAACATCGTCATGACGGAGAGTGCCAGACGTTCTGGAAAATCAGTCGGCCTGCCCTGTACTGCAGAGAGGTGAAAGAGCATGTTTGCGCAAGCAAACAAACTGACCAGTATACCGATCGGCGCACGATCCCAGACGCGGGCGGCAATGATTTCCCGCCAGACATAGGAGGCCAGCATTACTAAGAACGCTCCATCGATGACGGCAGCAGTAGATGGTCCAAACCATGGTGATGCCACGAGCAGCCGTCCTGCCACCCAGAGGACAAAGAGGGACAGTAACGGAGCACCTCTGAGCGGCATGCGGTCCGTCCAATTCGGCATGGCCGTCAGCAGGAATCCGGCAATCAATGCCGGCAAATACCCAAACAGCATTTCGTGCACGTGCCATTCGCGAGCAGGATAGAGAAACTCCACCTGTATCCGGCCTGCGAATACGGCGACCCAGATGAGAACGACCAGGCCGGCAAACAACGCCGCACTTAAAAAGAATGGACGAAACCCATACGACAGGAACGCCGGCCCTTGATAGCGGGAAAATGTCGGCTCGTCGTCTTCTTGCTGCGCAGCTGGAACAGGCTGGTGAATGACTGGGATCTCTTTCGATGACATAGCAACAGATTCTCCTGTGCAGATCAGCGGCCTGTCAACCGAGTGCCGGAGCACATGAACAGGTCGGCTCTCATCCCAGGCGGTTAAGAAACCGCTTTGAGGCAGGGTAAGTGTTCCAGAGCAGTTCGAGTGTGATGGATGTCAACAGCGCCACAAGTTTTGCAGGTTTCTCCTCGGTTTTGGATAGAGGCTCTTGCCCCCTCAAGCGTTTCCATTCTTCATGTAAGGTTGTGTGGTGCTTCGAGACCAAGATGTTCACCTTCTCGACCCAGAACCGAGGATTTTCTGGATCCATCACGTACTCTCCCTGGCCCCGGCCGAAATGAGCAACAGCCAGATATCGGACAATGACGTCTTGCACCAGCACATTCAGATACTCATCCGACCACGTCACCGGGGTCGGTGTACGCACTGCCTGCCGGTCCGCCCAGGCTTCCCCTCCGAAAAACCCAAGCACGCCTCCCACCACTGCCCCGGCGACCGTGAATAGCCCCATACTTACTCCACCGGTCGCCGCATCAAGGTGGAGCCCGGCATAGGCCCCGCTGGTCAACGCACCGCCGATCCCTCCAATGGCGGTACCACTGAGGCTCGCATCACCACGGCCCTGCGAGCCTCGTTGGACTTCGACGTGTTCCATCCTGGCCTCGAGCACACCAATCGCATCCCCTTCCAGGCCATGCAGAGCAATGACTGCTTTCGTTGTCACGCCGACCTCGTTCACCAAGTCCTTCAAGAGACCATCGACGGCCTGTTGCTTCTGTACATCCATTGGTAAGCCGTCACCCCTCGTCATCACCCGCGACCGCGCCGCGCGTACGACCAACAGGGCCCATTGTTCCATCGCTGCATGGAAGACGGCCATATTCGCATTCTGCCAGGCGGTGAACAATCGATTCATGAGGGAACGGTCATGAGAGGGGAGCAGCGATTGAATGGTCTCGAACAGCATCCCTTCCTGAACCCAACAGCGGCTGAATGCATCAAGGCTATGGACACCTTTGACGAATCCATACCGGGCGAAGTAGTCCTTCCAGGGTTGTTCAAGACGTTGCTGTTCGTCACGGTCCCGGGGGCGGCCGGTTTGGTTGAGGAGGACAATGACAGGCTTGTCGATCCATTCGAGCAGCTGTAGTTCCGACGCCATGTACCCGGCCATGCTCGGCTCTTCGGCCGCATTCACCAGATAGAGGACGACGTCCGCCTCTTGCTGGACGTTCAGCACCGCCTGTTGCGCACACCATGAAGGTCGATCGCGAAATCGATCCCACACTTCCGTCAAAATACGAACGATCGGATTCTTCGCCCCCTGTAACCGAGAGAGAATCTTTTGACAGTTCGGAAACCCTGGCGTGTCCCAGAGTTGCAGCGACTCCCCTGCATCCGTTTCCAGCACCGTGTATTTTTGGTTCTCGAGCGTGACATGCGCGCGATCGGCAACAAGGCCGATATCCTTCCGGAGGAGCGTCCTGGCCAACGTAGTCTTCCCGATATTCGTATGAGAAATCAGGGAGAGGGCAATCTGGGATTTCTGGACCGTCATCGCGCCTCCCGAAAATCACCGGGCCATAAGCAGTCGGACAAGACTCGCAGTTCCTGATCTGGAGGGCCGGAAGGATCTCGGAATGTGAGAGCTTGCAGTCCGCACTCTTTCACCAGCGCCGCCCAAGATTGACACCTCTCTTTTAAACGCTTTTCATGGTCGATCTGCGCATAAGCTTCGCAATCCAGGACGACCAACAACATGTTTGGTCGTCCTCTGCCTCGGATCGTCGCTTTCAACTCCTCTAAAAATTCACTATGCGTTTCCTCGGGAGCCTGAGCCACGTTGAACAGAACGACCGCACACAGGCTTCGATCAGGGTCGTCCGGAAAGTGTGGATGGCGATCACCATAGGGAACCGAGCTCCCGATATGGATGTCCGCCAGAACACCGAAGGCATCGCTGAGGAATGTCAGCAGTCGATCATCGGCATCCTTCACGCGATGGCTGTAGGACAGCACTTCCACGAACAGCCCTTTCCCACGATAGGGATTCAGTAAACGCTGAAAATACGGCTCATGAATCGGCAGACGGACATCAGCAGCCAGGCGGGTCTTACGGAACCAAGCCGTCACGGCAAACAGCGTTCGTGGGAGGACAATGAACAGCACTGTCGTCATCGCCCAGAAATGAATCCAGATGGCCGCATTGGCCCTGGCCGTGCCTCGTAACTCGGCGATGACTTCTACACTCGGCATTGGAATCTTCAACAGCCAACTCGCCGGTGCGAAGAGGAAGGACAGGAAGGTGTGGACCCCCTCGGCCTGCATGAACGTGCTGTCCCATCCAGCTTTGTACAGAAAGCTGAAACCGCGCAGATAGAGTCCCACGATCACGCCGATCGCCAACGTGGCTGCAGCCGCGTGGAGGAGACTGCGGATATGAGTACTCAATAGATCTCGACCGCTCTGGAGCAGACGCACGGCATAGGACGCAAGTGACGTTGTGACCCATTGCACCTCATCCGGACTCTGTGCACGATCAAACCGTAATCTGCTGAGCCGTCCCTTCACGATGCGTCCTAACAGCCATTCCACGAACCTCGGCACACCGGGCTGTGACCGATCTTGTGACGGTCCGGGCACGACCGCGTTGTAGAGCAACCCGATATAGATGACCGCATTCCAGAGGAGAAGTGTGAGGAGAGGAAAATTCAGAAGGTTAATATGCCCGGCAGGTCCAATGGGGTCGGCGAGGAAGCCTCCCACAAGCGCACAACCGATGAGCAGCATGAACGGAGTCTTGAACCGGAGGACCGTGAAGGCCGACGTGAATACAGGATGATTCTGTATCAGTCGATCGACAATGTGCTCAGCCCGTTCAAGAACCCGAGCTTCTCCGTCTGGCAGAGGATCTCCCGCAATTGTTCGGTCCCGACCAGCGTTTTCATGACGAGGCAACCCCCGTTCATACCGCAAGATAAATTTGTGGTCAGGGTCATGTTCTTCACAGGCCTGAACCAGGAGCACCTTGGCAAGCTGGGCAAACGTCATCGGTAACTCACGACGTGCCCGCCGCTCATAATCGCAGCCACCAGATCACCAGCTCTGCTCACAGGCATGTCCTCTTTGCCTCCATATTGTTCAAAAATACCCTCGCCAGACCACAATACTTGGCATTATCGGGACCTAGAAGAGTTCCGTCAATGAGAAGGGTGGGATTCTCCTTCCGACGGTCATGCCGTTGAGATTCATGATCCAAAAAGGTCGCCACCTCGTTGACTCTCAGCATTCATCGACGCTCCTACGCAAGACAGCATATCGAGAGGCCAGAATGAAGCCTTCCCAAGAATCCGCCCGCTCGGGTTTTGATGGGATCAACTGAGGGAGCCCTGTATCGTTTTGTCCTTCTAGGCGTATCACTTGAGATACGCTGTCACGGCCTTCACTCCCTATAGTGAGAGCCTCACTACCTCCGACGACATTGCCCTCAGAATCAGCGCAAATGCTCACCAGTTGCCGATCCAGAGTCACAGGACAGTCCCGCGAACGTGAGGAACGAGGCGCTTCGTCGCCGCGACCCATCACGTGGCATCATCGTTGCGTATAGGACTCACTACATACTGAGCACAATCAGCGGTGCTCGGCCAATCACGAAGGAGGAATTCCCATGAGGTGCACAAAATGCAGTGGTCTGATGGTGGTGGATCATTTATTGGACATGAAGGAGAGCTATCTGCCGATGTGGATGCAGGCCCTTCGGTGCCTGACCTGCGGCAATATCGTGGACCCACTGATCCATTTTCACCGCGCGACCCAGCAGGCTCAGAGAGCCAGACGGCTCACGACACGTTTTGCAAGAAAGACGACTCGACCGGCAGTGGCGGCGTAGCAAGATGGGAGTGCAGCAAGATCAGACAGATCGCAAGACGGGGTGTGCCTTCTGAAGTGCCTCTTCCTGTATGAAACACAGGGGCACAACCCCGTAGGCGCTGCCTCCATGCATGAAAGAGTGAGGGGATTCAAGCGGATGCTATTGTGTCCCGTTAACCACAGCCAAGACTCGTCGGCCATACCGTTCGGCTTTCATCTCGCCGATACCGGGAATCTCCAATAACGCGGCTCGCGTGTCCGGCTTGGAACCAGCGATGGCCTTCAATGTCTTATCGTGAAAAATGAGGAACGGGGCGACGCCCTCCTCCTCAGCGAGTTCGGAACGGAGCTGTCGCAACCGTTCAACAAGCTGCCGATCCGGCGGCAACGTCATCGGAATAGCTGTAGGCACAACCTCTAAGCAACGCGGCCGCGCTCCTGATCCATGGAATGTCGCACCTTCCACCTGTTCCACTTCAACCAGGCGAAGCCCTTGCAGAGCCTCTCGTCCTTTTGCCGTCAGTTCGAGCGTGGGATACTCCGTTCCTTCAACTCGCAGATATCCTGCGCTGACGAGGGCTTTCACATAACCGGTGACCGCCAGCTTCGTCTCCGTTCCACACATGCCGTACGTCGGACAATCTGCTGCTCCATAAGCCGCAAGCACCTTCGACCGGCTTCCGCGAAGAATATCGACGATCCTTCCTAACCCGAACCGTCCTCCGCACCAAGCCACCGTGTCCAGGATTGCCTGTGCAATCGCATTCCCTTGAGGAACCTTGCGACTCGGCTGCCGCACCGGCGTCACACAGCGATCACACAAACCGCAAGGACCCAAGGCTATCTCTGCCTGATCACTAAAATATTCCAGAATCGTGAGCTGTCGGCAGGTTGAGGCTGACACATACCCCAGCAATTCTTGCAAAAGCGTCGTCATGCGCCCCGCTCGTTCAGCGCCGTCAGAATCCTTGGATGCCTGCGAAATGAAATATTCCTGCGTAGCCACATCCCGTTCATGAAACAGCACCACACAGGCAGCTGGTTGCCCATCCCGTCCAGCGCGACCCGCCTCCTGATAATAGGCCTCCAGACTGCCGGGAATATCGAAATGGACGACCAGCCGGACATCCGGCTTATCGATCCCCATCCCAAAGGCATTCGTCGCCGCCAGAATTCGCACCGCCCCTCGGCGGAAATCATGATGCACCAGACGCCGTGCGTCATCGGACAATCCTGCATGGTAGTAGCCGACCGACGGGTGGGATTGCCCCAGCCACGAGGCCACCTCCTCAACCGTCCGGCGGGTCGCACCATAGACAAGGATTGTCCCTGCCCTTGTCTCGCGAACCAGTCGGTCCACCAGGGCAAGTTTGTCTCGAAGGGTCTGACAATGATGTACGGAGAAGGCCAGATTCTTCCGGCGAAATCCGGCGACGAGTCGGAACGGGTCATGAAGCGACAGCCGGCGACACACATCCGTCTGCACACGCGCAGTGGCCGTCGCCGTCAAGGCCAAGCAGGGAGGATTCGTGAGCTCCTGACGCAGCCGGCCGATCTTGAGATAGTCCGGCCTGAAGTCATGACCCCACTGAGAAATACAATGTACTTCATCGACCACCAGGAGCGACACCCAGAGGGTCCGTAACAGGCGAAGAAACCCTTCATGCTGCATCCGCTCCGGCGCGAGGTAGAGGAGCTGAATACGCCGCTGCTTGAGATCTTCCAGAACCAGACTCTTTTCCAGCCCACTGAGTCCTGAGTGAAACGCCGCGACCGCAATCTTACGCTGCTTCATGGCGGTCACCTGATCTTGCATCAACGCAATGAGCGGCGAAATGACCAGCGTCAACCCCGGCAGAAGAGTGGCCGGCAACTGGTAACAGAGCGATTTGCCTTGCCCCGTCGGCATCACTGCCATGACATCGCGCCCAGCCAACACCGCGCGTATGACATCCTCTTGGCCGGGGCGAAATGCCGAAAACCCGAACCGTTCCTTGAGTTGTCGAGTCAGATCATCCACGGGAAGGCGAATCAGAAGAATAGAATGTGATCAAGACCAACCGAGGAGGAAGTATAGATGAGCAGTGATAGGCAAGTCGAGCTGGCCGAACGAAAACGTGCAGTCAAGACATCCCTATCGACAGTCGTACACCGGCTTCAAGGGAAGCCACCTGAGGGAACAGAACGAGAGTGAGTTGAGAGAAGAGATCCCGATGTAGAAATGGTCAGGCTGCCAGTGAATCGTCTTCCGCGGCCTGGTCTCCGACCAGGTTCGCCCCTTCAAGTCGTTGAATCATCGGCTGATAGGCAATCACCTTCCGCAGAATCATGGCCCTCAAATCTTCATCTTCCATATGGGACAGTGCGTCGTGAGCCCCCGCCATATCTCCGTCCTGTGCCAGATGAGCCGCGATACCGATGAGCGGAAGGACCCCTGCGTTGCCCATCGCTTTCGCGATCTCGATAGCCCCAGCCCGATCCCCGGCTTTGATAAAGAGTTGCGGAAGCTCAAGATAGAAATGGCTGGCCAAGAGCGATGGATCGGGACAGGAGAGGATCGTATTTTTCACGGCCTGCACATTTCCTCGCTCTGACTCGACGAACAACATCATCTGCCAGGCGTCTCGCAAATATCGGTGGTCTGCGATCTCGTTCGCCGTCTGTTGTGCTCCTGCCGTATCACCCGCCAGCACCTGCCTGATCACCTGATTCTTCAACTCTTCATCCGTCGGTGTGTGGGTTGGCATCATCACTCGCCTCCTCTCTGCCGTTGATTGGAACATCAAATCGGAAAGGTTCAGAACGTCTTGAGTGGAAATGTAGCGATCAAAAACATTCTTGTCGACTGTTTACTGTTAATTCGACAGTCGATCTCGCGTCTAATCGACGTGACACCTTTAACGATCGGCCATTGGTCGAACGTGTCGAGCGTTTCCCGGAGAGACGATCAGAATTGGAATCTAACTGCAGTGAGGGGAGAGCGTATGGAAAGATGAAAAAACTCTTAAATCAACGAATCAGGGATGCCAGTGCTGGCTTGCCAGACCTGGCTGCAGCGTCCTGCTAGAATAAACGCGTATGGAAGCGAATAAATTTATCTATTAGCAGGACCAGGGTCGTTTGCTAGGCTATTTGCAAGACTACTTCGATTATTGGACACAAAGAGAGTCATTCGAAGGCCTCCAGTCTCACCTTCGCGATCTGTATAGTGAGCTATTCAAGGTCCTCAGTACGCCCTGATTCACTCTTCTATCAAAACCGATTCCCAAAGATGCTTTCAGGTGAGACACATGACCGTGAAGCGGATGTCCAAAAAGTTTGACATGGACGGCACGTTGATGACTTAACTAATTGCCTTTTCTTGATGCTTTGGGGAAGCTTGCGATTCAGTGCTGTGGCTTTCCTCCCCTCACTTGCGCATATAAAATGTCCGGCTATACTTTCTGAATGCGTTCATCAAAATACATTCTCTGGCAAGACGATAACGGCTGGCGCGGCTACCTGGAAGGCTACCCCGAGTACAAAGTCCAAGGTGAGTCGTTTGAAGAGTTACAGGTGAAGCTCTGGCAGCTGCACCAAGATCTCACCGGTCAGCATCAAGAACCAGAAGAGATCCAGGATCACGGCCACTATCAGCAGTCTGATCCGAAAGAGCACGCTCGGTCTCATAGTCACACACCCACCCTGCCTCGCCCCATGTCGCGCGCGCAGAGCAAGCGCCGCGCACGAGTTGAAGAGCTCATGTTTGCGATGATCAGCAACCGCTGAAGATATCCGGTCTCTGTTTCCAACGATCGTGCAACGATGCCTCCTAGTGAATTCAGAAAAGGAACCACAATCCGGGAAACCGGCCATAGACTTGCCGTTGGCCAGGTTTATTGACCGATCCGCAATCGCGTGTTGGAATGAATGAAGCACCCAAGGTGGCCGGAACGGCTCTTCGGTGATTCAGTAGCCTAGAGACGAGGTGCAGTATGCAAGCGATCAAATGTTTCTACTTGGACAATGAGAAGCAATGGTTGGGGTATCTGCCGAACTTTCCCGACCACTGGGCACAGGGGGAAACCTTCGAAGCTCTGCAGGCAAACCTGTACCGCCTAAACTTTGACCTCACCTTGATGGAAGCCCTGCGCAAAGTCTCTGAGCTCACTCTCCCGTAACATAAAGAGCCACAGAACGCACCTGGTGACACGGGGCCAACGTCTGCCCGCTTTCTACGAAACGCCGTTAGTCGGCCCCTTTTAGCTCAATCCCGATCTCCTGTAGTCCAGCTTACAGATCTTCTCGATCTCACCGCTTATGCTGCACTCATGCGGCAAGTCGATTTTTATTTTCACGATGGTTGCCTGTCACAGCAGTCGCTCCTGCTACTCGCAAGGGAGGTTGAGACGGCATATCCGACATGGACCGTGACGGTTCATCGGCTCTCGGATCATGAAGTAAACTCGATGGATTTGCCGATCTTGCCTACCATCGTCATCAATGGTCGGCCGGCAGGAACAGGTGTGCCAAACAAGGAATGGTTGCTGCGGAAGGTTGCAGAGTGCGTTTCGTCAGATCTGTGATGAGATTCCGCTGGCGGATGTGCCTCTATTCATATCAACGTCGCACAAGGCCTGCCGCCGATAATGACGACGAAACGCTCGGAGCAAGTCCTACGAAAGTTGCGCGCGTCATCACGCGTGTCTCTATTTTGAAGACTCGAGGTGCGCCAATGCATCCAATTTCAGGATGGTGATAACTCTGCCTTCCATGAGGACGAGTCCATTATCTCGAAACTGTCCTAACGTAGCACTAACCGTTTCTCGGCTACATCCGATCAGATTCGCCATTTCCTGATGGGTCAGCTTGGCCTTCAGACGAATCCCCTGCTTATCCTCGACACCATCGGTCTTGCTCAAACCAACAAGGAGATGAGCCAAGCGAGCCGGCACGTCGCGAAAGACGAGATCTTCGACGCGGCTCTGGATTTTCCTCAGCCGCAGGCTGATGAGCTTGGTGAGCTTCACCGTTACGTTCGGATGCATTGCCAAGTACTGATCGAAGTCTTTTCTTGGGATCACGCAGATGAGCGTATCATCGAGGGTTTCCGCTGAAGTCGAGCGAGGGGCATCTTCCAGGACCTCCAGTTCACCGAAGACTTCTCCTGGCTCTAGAATGTCGAAGGTCACTTCTTTCCCGTTCGGCGCCGTATTGGCAATTTTGATACGCCCTTTTTTCAACAGGTAAACATTGCTACTTGGATCACCGGGAAGATAGAGAGGCTGACGTTTCTTGACTTCCTCCATACGTGTGATCTTTTCCATCTCTTGCATCTCGGATGGGGTGATCCCGTCGAACAGGCGGATGTGTTTCAGGTACCACAGCTTATTTGTGGAGGAGGAAGGCTGTTCCATGTCATCAAGTGATCAACTGCCGGTTTAGGCCGACAGTCTAATGATTTCTCCCCCATGAGGCAATACGCCGTCTCTGATGCCGAACTCCTTCAGTCTCGTTGCCTTTTTGAGAAGAGACTGTAAGCCGACCTACCCATGAATGGAATAATGACGGAATCAGTCATGTTATGGGCTCTCCTCTATGTATCACACTGTGAACTGGCTCACAGAATCTCAACCGTGATTCGGTTATCGTGGAGTCATGGTGAGCGGAGGTCAGATCGGAAAGCCGGATGAACAGCAGAACCTTGTGTTGGTGCCGCGCCGCCGTACGAAGGGAGTCCAGTCTATGGAAACATCGCGTGCCGACGGACATCAGGGTGATACTACCCATCCGATCCCCGCTCCCTCCGCGAAGGAGTATCCTTCCGGCAAAGTCATCATTGCGGTTATGATCGGACTGGGAATCGGGGCCTTCTTCTATTTGGATCTTGGGCGGTTCTTATCGTTGAACACCCTGAAAGACAATCGAGACCATCTGCTGGCGTTCACGGACGCGAATTATGCCGCGGCGGTCGGCATCTTCATTGTTGCCTATGCGATCGTCACCGGCTTGTCGCTGCCGGGTGCGGTCATTCTCACGCTCGCCGGAGGATTCACGTTCGGGGCCGTCCTTGGCACGCTGTTCGTGAACCTGGGAGCAACGACCGGCGCAACCCTCTCGTTTCTGACCGCACGATATCTGTTACGGGATACCGTGGAACAGAAGTTCGGCAAGTGGCTGGGGCCGTTCCAAGAAGGCTTCGCCAAGAATGCCTTCAGCTACCTGCTCACCCTGCGACTGATTCCGCTCTTTCCTTTTTTCGTGGTCAACCTGGTATCAGGACTGACCCGCGTGAGCGCAGGAACGTATATCGGAGCCACCACGCTCGGCATCATTCCCGGTTCGTTCGTCTATGCCTATGCAGGACGCCAACTGGGGACAATTAATTCACTGAAGGAAATCGCGTCACCGAATGTCATCGGGGCCTTTATCCTCTTGGGGCTGCTCGCCCTCGTGCCGGTCGTCTATAAAAGGGTTGCGGCCAAACCAGCGTCATGAATAGGTCATCGATCAACCGAGTACTCATCACAAATGGTGTGACGCGATGAAGAAGTCTCTCTCAGGAACTGTTGCAATGAATGAGCACGAGCAATCATTGGTTCTTCCAAACGATGAATACAACCAGCAGCTCGTCGCCAACGTGCACCCCTCCGAGTGGGTCAACCCTGAACCGACCGGCCGCTACAACATCGTGGTGATCGGAGCCGGAACTGCGGGTTTGATCACAGCGGTCGTCGCCGCGAGTCTTGGAGCAAAGGTGGCCTTGATCGAGAAGCATCTGATGGGTGGGGACTGCCTGAATGTGGGATGTGTGCCGTCAAAAGGGGTGATTCGAGCGGCGAGAGCCTGGGCCGATCTGCGAAAGGCCGCGGAGTTTGGCCTCCATATTCCCGCCGGTGTGACGTATGACTTCGGTGCTGTGATGGCACGCATGCGGAGACTACGGGCGCGGATCAGTCACAACGATTCGGCCCATCGGTATGCCAAACTCGGTGTGGACGTCTACATCGGCAGCGGCCATTTCGTCGGAGACGATTGCATCCACGTCGAGGGACCGGCCGGCGATCGCACATTGACCTTCGCGAAGGCGGCGATCTGCACCGGCGCGCGAGCATCGGCTCCTCCGACGCCCGGGCTGCAGGAAGCCGGATACCTGACAAACGAAACCGTCTTTTCCCTGACGGAGCTGCCGCAACGCATCGCGGTGATCGGGGCCGGCCCTATCGGATGCGAACTGGCGCAGTCATTTGCCCGCTTTGGGACCCAAGTCTACCTTGTCGAAGCGATGCACGGGATCATGCCGAACGAGGATCGCGACGCGGCGGAGGTGGTCGAGCAACAGATGGTGCGCGACGGAGTAAAGCTGCTGTGCTGCGGGAAACACATGCACGTTGAGAAAACCAATGGAGGCAAGCGTCTGACAGTCGGCTCGCATGGCCAGCAGTATGACGTGACCGTCGACGAAATCCTTGTCGGGGTCGGACGAACACCGAACGTGGAGGGAATCGGGTTGGAGGCGGCGGGAGTGGACTACGACAAGAACGGGATCACGGTGAACGCTCGATTACAGACGACCAACCCCAAGATTTTCGCGGCTGGGGATGTCTGTTCACGCTATAAGTTTACTCATGCCGCTGATGCCATGGCGCAAATCGTCATCCAGAATGCACTGTTTCCGCACCCGTTTGGGTTGGGTTATGCCAGCGTTGAATCGTTGATCATGCCGTGGTGCACGTTCACTGAGCCGGAAGTCGCCCATGTCGGGCTATACGAGAAGGAGGCCAAGGAAAAGGGCCTCGAAGTTGAAACCTACACGTACAAACTGGATGAGGTTGATCGAGCAATTCTGGACGGGGAAGAGGAAGGATTCGCACGGGTCCACATCCAAAAAGGGACGGACAAGATCCTTGGTGCGACGATCGTGGCGACCCATGCAGGTGACATGATCAGCGAATTTTCGGTCGCCATGAAGGCGGGAGCAGGGGCGAAGACGATCGCCGCGACTATCCATCCCTATCCCACACAGGCTGAGGTCAACAAGAAGGTGGTGAACCTCTGGCGCAAGGCACATTTCACACAACGAACCAAGCATCTGTTGATCAAACTATTTACCTGGACACGGCGATAGAGCGGCGCATCATGAACAACGATGTTTCACCTCATGATTTGAAAAGGATCCAGCATATGGCACCATCTATTTCATCCGTGATCGTCGGTCTCGTGTCGTCCGTGTTGGTTGGAATGACCCTCGCTGATCCAAACTGGTTGCAAGCCGGATCCCCTACCACTATAGAAGTCGGCCCATTTTCGACCGCTGCTGCAGGTGGGTCCTGGCCGGACGGCTGGAAACCACTGACGTTCCCGAAAATTCCTCAGCATACGACGTACCAGCTCGTGAAAGATGGTGATCGCGTCACCGTCAAGGCCGTCAGTCAGGCTTCCTCGTCAGGCTATACGAAAGAAATTCTGATCGATCCCAAAGAGTTTCCCATCATCCAATGGCAGTGGAAAGTGTCGAATATCTTGACGGCCGGCAATGTGGCAAAGAAAGAGGGAGATGACTATCCGGCCCGCATCTATGTCACCTTTCAATACGACAGTGCGAAAGTGAGCCTCTTTGGCAAGGCGAAGTACGAAGCGGCCAAACTCATCTATGGGCGCTATCCGCCGCTCGGCGCTCTCAATTACATCTGGGAGAGTCGGGCACCGGTGGGAACGGCGGTGCCCAACCCTTACACCGAACAGGTTCACATGATCGTAGTAGAGAGCGGGCCGGCCAAGCTCAACACCTGGATGACTGAAGAGCGCAACGTCTATGATGACTACAAACGCGCCTTCGGCGAAGAGCCGCCGCTGATTTCAGGGATCGCCATCATGACAGATACCGACAACACCGGCGAATCAGCAGAAGCCTACTACGGAGATATTATATTCAAGCGTAAAATCGGCTCGAATCAATGATGGATGTTTATCCAGAGACGAGAGCTGGTAGGATTTACCAGTGGCTCATCGAATTGCGTCGATTCTATCGTGGGATCTTCAAAGAGAGGAGAGGACATGAACAACAGCAAAAGACGAATTCACACCGGCATTGTCGGAGTAGTCATCACCCTTGGCATCGCGTTGGGCTATGGCCTATATCCTGCCTGGTTACTCGTGCTAAGCCTCATCGGAATCACCCTGATTCAAAGCGCCTTCACAGGGTTCTGCCCCGTATATTTCCTGCTGGACAAGACCTGTGCCTCAGAAACGGACGCCAGTCTCAGTCACATTTAAAGAGGGGCGTCCTTCGGCCCAAGCAACACTCGGTCCAAGGAACTCCCTAGACCCATGAGTTGCCTTCCACGGAACTACTTGAACTGAGCGCCGTTGCGGCCCGGTTTGATGCACCGTATCCTCTTTCACGTTCCATGTGTAGCCTGCTCGGTTATCCTTCCCAGAGCAAACCTACCTTCCTCTCTGCGTCCGAGGCATTCTAGACACAGTGAGTGATGGTGTGATCTGAAAGATTGAGCTTGGCATTGCGCTTCGACTGCCTACCTTGAATAAGGTGGCTTAACAGAGTGTCGGCGGAGAGATGCCCCGGCCCGTGTAGCACGAAGTACAGGAACAAAATCCCGATATAGAACGCTTCTTGGAGCGCGGCCTCAGAGACTTGTCCATACGAGATCGAGGCGACGATATTGAGTCCGAACAGCGAGAGGGCCGCCCACCGACCGGCCAGACCTATCGCCAGTAGGACCGAGCCGCCTAATTCGACGGCGGTCGTCACGTAGGCGGCCATCTCCGGCGGCAGCCATGGCACGTCGTAGACCATGGTAAAGAGCATCACCGTCGACATCCAACTGGAGAGCTTCACCATCCCGCCTGTCCAGAAGATATGCGCGAGGTACAGACGCACCGACAAGTCAAAGAGGGGTAACAAGGCCTCCAAGCCCCAGAAGACTCGACCGTACGAGGCCACCACATGATCGAGGACTACTCTCGACCATCCCTTCTTGCCTATCATGCCTGCACCTCGAGTGAGAATACCGGGCCTGTGGTGGCACCGGACAGGCCGGTCATAAATTGGGCAAAGTTGATTTCAGGTGTGAACTCTCTCGCCATGCACTCAACTTCCGCCACGGTTTTTCCATCGCACATCGCCTGAAGCAGCCACCACTGTTTGGGCGAGAGGCTCCTGACATGAATCCTTCCACCGGCTCTCGTCACCAGGAGACCACCCTCTTCAGGAGACAGGCTCAGGTCATCGATGCCAGCTCCAGGCGCATCCGGCTGCAGTGCGTGCCAGACTCGATGGACCGGCAGCGCGTATCGC
>JAHBWQ010000096.1 GCA_019636915.1 Nitrospira sp.
TCAATCGGCAAATCCGCCGTAAAGACCCAGACGTCCGGGGAGGTCCAGACCGGACCATGCTCTTCGGGAAGTTCCGGATCAAACAAGTCGGTCCATACCGGCATATAGACCCCGTTCCCACATTGGGTGTGAAGATGGACGATGGTGCGAGACCTGACGAGCGGATCCAACTCTCTCCACACCGCTGCCGTCTCATCGGCCAGGTGATGAAGCCGTACGGCATTTTGCGCATCAAACATCGCATAGGCGGCATACACCGGCGCTTCAATCATGTCGGGCGCACAGGCGAGCTCCGGGCATTGCTTGACAAGTCCTTCAAGAATCTCGCGTCGCTGGTGATCTTCCCACGAGTCGGGCAATCCGGGATCCGGAGCCCCCATCATCTCAAATAAAAGGAAGGCGGTGTTCTCAACCGGAGGAAGTAACCGGGCGGCGACGGACTGTACCCGTCGTGAATCAGCGACCGTCACCAGATGGTCATGGAACATTTGGAGGTTCAACATCTCCAAAGTGGCATCGGTAAGCAATCGCGACTCAACCCGCACAACCGTTCCTGGAGGAAGCTGCAGATGCGTATGCAGCAAATCGGCGGTCGCAATCGGATCGATCTTCAGCTTGAGGGGAGCGGTTAAATTCGCCTGGAGTGGGAGCGCCAGCGCCGCGATCGTAGCATAGGTCGGCTTTTCATCATGCGGCCCGTCCAACAGCAGCGTACAACTCGCCTCGGCAACCAGATCAAACAGCCACTCGGCCATTTCTTCATCGAGCGCAGCCAGGACGGTCAGCAAATCATGCTCACGCCCCTGCTCGAGAAAGGCCTGCAGCGTGTCAATGGCATCATCGGCATCTCCGTGCTCATGACGGCGGGCGTTGATGAGATGGATGAGATCACGTGTGAGCGGGTCTGGACGAGACCAGGCTAGCATTGTTATTCCTTACGGTCCGAGCCATCGACTGATGACCCGGCAACTCAGATTGCATGTTGCCAAACTTTTACACCCCGTGCAAGCGCGAACAGCATTGCCGGCACGACAGCGGCACTCGCGCACAGGCCCCGTTACTCCCCGATGATTTTGACGAGCACGCGCTTGCGTCGACGACCGTCGAACTCCCCGTAAAAAATTTGTTCCCATGGGCCAAAGTCGAGCCGCCCCCCTGTAATCGCAACCACCACTTCTCGCCCCATCACTTGCCGCTTGAGATGCGCATCCCCATTATCTTCACCGGTTTCATTGTGCCGATAGCGCGCCTCATGCGGAGCGAGTCGTTCAAGAAAGTCATCATAGTCCCGCAGCAGACCCGGCTCATCGTCGTTGATATACACACTCGCCGTAATATGCATGGCATTCACCAACACCAACCCTTCACGTACCCCGCTCTTGTGAACCAGCGCCTCAATCTGCGGCGTGATGTTGATGTAGGCACGCCTGGTCTTGGTTTCAAACCAGAGTTCTTCGCGATAGGACTTCATGATGATCGATCGCCGCATTCTGCCTTCCGCTGTGGGAGACATGCAAGAGGCTTCGACCATTCAGTCCTTCACCGAATGTCCCATCTTCATGGAAAGCGCTATAATAAAAAGCATCTGCTTATGGGTACCAGACACTACTCCCCACGACTGTCTCCCAATGCACTCACGGTCTTGCGCCGGCGGTACTTGGCCAAGAACGACCGCGGGGTCGTCGTCGAATCTCCCCCTGCACTGTTTCACCGCGTCGCCAACGATGTCGCCTCGATCGAACCACCTGTGCACAGACGCCGTCTGGCCCACCAATTCTACGAGGCCATGGCGTCTCTGACGTTTCTCCCAAATTCGCCGACCCTCATGAACGCAGGACGTCCTCTTCAGCAGCTCTCGGCCTGCTTCGTGCTGCCGATCGACGATTCCCTGGAATCGATCTTCGACGCCGTGAAGCATCAAGCCCTTATTCATCAATCCGGCGGAGGCACCGGATTTTCATTCAGTCATATTCGGCCTCACGCCGACCGAGTCGCTACCACCAATGGACTCGCATCAGGTCCCATCTCATTCATGCGCCTGTTCAATCTGTCGACCGATGTCGTCAAACAGGGCGGCACCAGGCGGGGCGCCAATATGGGCATTCTGCGAGTCGACCATCCCGACATCCTGGACTTCATCGCGTTGAAACTCCGGCCACATGAAATGGCAAACTTCAATCTCTCCGTGGGGCTCACCGATCGTTTCATGAAAGCCGTCAGACATGATCGATCATATGCACTCATCAACCCACGAAGCGCCACACCAATCCGACGCCTCCCCGCCAAGATGGTCTTTGATCGGCTGGTGGAAGCAGCCTGGCAATCGGGCGAACCAGGTGTCCTCTTCTTGGATGCGATCAATAGAGCGAATCCGACCCCTCAGCTCGGGACGATCGAAGCCACGAACCCCTGCGGCGAACAACCGCTTTTGGCCTATGAATCCTGCACACTGGGATCGATCAATGTCGCCCGATGCCTGACGACACACCGAGGCACGAGCAGCATCGACTATGAACGACTTGGGAACCTGATTCCGCTGGCGGTCCGCTTCCTCGACAATGTGCTCGATCGAACCCGTTACCCCTTGGCGTCAATCGAGGCGCGGACGAAACGTACCAGAAAGATCGGGCTCGGTATCATGGGGTTTGCTGATCTTCTGATCCAGCTGGGCGTCCCGTATGATACCGACGACGCCTTGCAGATCGCAGATCAGTTGATGGGATTTGTTCGGCAACAGGCCCACGAAGCCTCACATCGGCTGGCCCAGGAGCGAGGATCGTTCCCCGCCTACAAAGGCAGTCGGCTGGAGACCGAAGACCGTCCTCGACGGAATGCCACGGTCACGACCATCGCCCCAACCGGAACGATCAGTATTCTGGCCGATTGTTCCGCCGGGATTGAACCGCTCTATGGCCTCAGTGTCGCCCATACGATCATGGAAGACATCCGGCTGCAACGCCTTCACCCGGAATTCCTTCGACGAGCTCGAGCCAGAGGCCTCCCCCTCGGCGAGTTACGTGAAGCAATCGGTCGGCATGAATCGATTCAACGTCTGCCACAGATCCCCGACGAGCTTCGTCGGCTCTTTGTGACCGCCCATGATATCACTCCGGCCCATCACGTCCGGATGCAGGCCGCCTTTCAACGGCACAGTGACAGCGGCGTCTCCAAGACGATCAATCTCCCTCCCTCTGCGACAACCGCGGATGTGGCCGCCGCCTTCTCGCTGGCCCATGAACTGGGCTGCAAAGGTTTGACCGTGTATCGGGCCGGGAGCCGAGCGCATCAGGTGCTCTCCTGTTCCCATGTGCAGCCCTGTTCATGAGAGACTGCTGAATCTTCACACAAAATTGACAGCCTACGCGCTAGATGATAAGTACTTTTCGAGAGATTACGATGCCGTCTGCTAGAGGGAGGTGCTCGATGTTTGCTACTGCTGGAGGTCCGTCGTTCGCCGACAATCCTCTCACGTGGAGCCTGTTCTTCGCGCGTCAACCTGAACCGGACTTGGAGTTCACCGAAGAGGAATTGGAGCAGACGACCACCGTTCGATCACCGTCGCCGGTTAAGCCGCCCAAACAATCAAACAAGCGTCCGCTCATCGTGGTCCTGTTGGTCCTCCTGCTCGGTGGTGGCGCCTATCTTGCGATGGAGCCGGACCTGATCACGGAGTATCTTGGCCCACTCCTCGGCGATGCTCCAGCCCAACAGCCGCAACCACCGGTCGCTCGAAAGCCGACGCCCCCAACTCCGGCCCCTGTTCCACCAGCCGCACCGCCGAAGGCCGTGACACCGCCGCCAGCCCCCGCTGTTGCACCGGCTGAGACACCGCAAGCAGCCACTCCGACTCCAACACCAGTTCCCACGCCACCGGCTGCACCACCGATACCGACGGCTTCAACTCCGGCACCGGCACCATCGGCTCCCTCTTCGATTCCAGCGCCGACTCCAGCCCCTCAGGTTGTCGCAACCCCGGCCCCACTCTTCGGCGAAGGGCAACGGGTCAGTGTCGTGCCAAATCCGGCTGCCCCCGCTCAGAAAGTGCCGCTGAGTCAAGATGCCGAAGGGACGAAGCCAGGACCGGCCGTTCCCCCAGGCACCGTGTTCACGATTCTTGACGGCGATCTACAGGAAAATGGCTGGGTCTACTCCGTTCGCTCCGACTTCGGCACCAAGGGATGGCTGGCTGAAAAACAGTTAAAACTGAAACCCTGACCGCCCCCTTCCCATCTCTGCTACGAGAGGGTAGGTAATCCTACCACTACCCTCTCGCTGTGCTATAATGCCGCCCGTCCAGATTCGTAGGCACGACATCACAACCGGTAGGAACCCATGCGCGCTGTTATCTTCGATTTTGATGGTGTGATCGCCGACACCGAACCCTTGCACTTTGAGGGTCTCCGCCGAACACTGGAAGAGATTCAGATCACCTTGACCGAGAAGGACTATTACACTGATTATTTGGGCTTTGATGATCGCGGATGCATTCTGGAAGCACTTCGGGTCAATCACCGTCCCATTTCGAGCTCACTGGTTGAAGACCTGATGGCCAAGAAAGCCGTCGCCTATATGGCCTCGATCAAGGAGCACCTTGTGATTTTCCCCGGAGTGAAAGCCTTCATCGAAGAAGCCGCAACTACCTATCCGCTCGCCATTGCGTCCGGGGCCCTCCGATCAGAAATAGAACTGGTCCTCGAACAGATCGGCCTTCGCAACGTATTTGGTCACATCACGAGCGCCGAAGATGTGGTGAACGGCAAACCCCATCCGGAACCGTTTCTTCAGGCCTTAGCCGGTTTGAACCGCCATCAGTCGACCAGCGCGATTCCAGCCGACTTATGTTTAGTCATCGAAGATTCCCGACCAGGCATCCGAGCCGCAAAGGCCGCGGGGATGCGGGTCTTAGCTGTCGCCAACACCCACACTGCGCAAGATCTGCACGAAGCCGATGCCATCAGTATGAGTCTGAGTGAGACGCGCCTAGATGAGGTGCGCGCACGCCTATGGCCGGCCTAGGCTCAGCACAACTATGAGAATCTGCTCACTCATCCCAGGCGCAACGGAAGTGATCGCCGCGCTCGGTTTGGAAGACCAGCTTGTCGGCATCAGCCATGAATGTGACTTTCCTCCTTCGGTTCGCCAGATTCCCGTCATGATTGAACCATTGGTCAAGACGGAACACACCACGAGTAGTAACATCGATCAACGAGTGAAAGAACTGGTCACAACAGGACATCAGCTCTACCAGCTGCGAGAAGAAGCCTTTCAGCAGGCCCGCCCCGATCTCATCCTGACGCAAGACCTCTGTCACGTCTGCTCAGTGACTCCGGACCAACTCACCAGGGCCATGCACTCGCTTCAACATCACCCCGCGATGCTGATCCTCAGTCCAACGACCGTACAGGATGTGATTCATGACATCGAGCGGATCGCCAGAGCCGTTGGTTCGGTTCCGAATGGAGAAACTCTTGCGGCCAATCTCCGGGATCGATTGGACAGAGTCCGCCTCCGACTGAAGAAGGAGACCGTCCGCCCGCGGGTAGTGTGCCTTGAATGGCTTGATCCTCTGTATGTTGCCGGTCATTGGGTTCCAGAAATGGTAGACTTAGCAGGAGGCCACAACGTGCTGGGATCCAAAGACCGCCCCTCGTATCAGACAACATGGGATGATGTGGTCACCGCACAGCCTGATGTGGTCATCGTGATGCCTTGTGGATACTCGGTTGATCGAACGCTCAACGAGTTGCGACAGGTCGGACCGGTTCAAACGGCATGGCAATGCGCTCAAAGGTCCTGGTCGGACATGTATATCGTGGATGCCGGCTCCTACTTCAGCCGCCCCGGCCCTCGGCTCGTCGATGGAGTGGAGCTCCTAGCTGCGATTCTCCACCCAGATCGGGATCACCCGCTCGATCACGCTCAGGCGATCAAACTTGAACCATCCCTACTAGCTGGAGACAGTGCACTATGAAGGCTTCGGACGCTCAAGCCTACTGCACGGCCTATACTAAGAAAAGCGGCAGCAACTTCTACTATTCGTTTCTGTTTCTTCCGAAAGCCAAACGTGATGCGATGTACACGGTCTATGCCTTCTGCAAGGCGGTGGACAGCGCCGTCGACGAACCGGCCGCCGGCAGCAACCCCAAGGACGAGCTGAAGCGCTGGCGTGAAGAACTGGACGCCGTCTATTCCGGCACCCCGACGACTCCTATCATGGTGAGTCTCGCACACCATGTGAAGGAGTTGAGTATTCCGAAGGCGTACTTTGAGGAATTGATCAAGGGCGTCGAGATGGATCTCTTCAACAATCGATATGTCACGTTCGATGAGCTCTCGCTCTATTGCTATCGTGTCGCATCCGTCGTCGGGCTCATCTGCCTCCATATTTTTGGGGTCACCTCCGCACGCGCACAAGACTATGCGGTGGCCCTGGGCATGGCATTCCAGCTGACGAATATCCTCCGTGATGTGGGAGCCGATGCCGCGGAGGGACGGATCTATCTCCCGTTGGACGACTTGCGGAAATGGAACTATCCGGAGAAGGCGCTGCTCAACCAGAGCTATTCTCCTGAATTCCGCGTCTTGATGGAGTATGAGGCGTCCCAAGCCCATCACTACTATAAACGAGCCGAAGCAGCCCTCGCAGGCCTCTCCTCGAGTGAACGGCGTGCGCTCACGGTGGCTGAAATCATGCGTGGGATCTATAGCCGGATTCTGGAACGGATTGAACGGTCGAACTATCAGGTGTTCGGACCACGGATCAGCCTCACCACCACCCAACGAGTGATGATCGCCCTAGGGGTGTGGCTCCGCTCACGATTCTCGTGACTGCACCGTCCTCCCAATCTGTGTTGATTGTGGGTGCCGGCCTGGCCGGCCTGGCGACCGCCTATCATCTCCACCGACAGGGCTACCAGGTCACCCTGCTCGAATACGCTGACTGGCCCGATGGATTCCGGACGAATGCGTCCGATCCCACCGCGATCACCCTTGGCTGCCACCATGAGACCGCGCGAGTGCTCCAGCAACTCGCCCAAGCACAACACCCGCGCTCCGACCAGACCATTCCGCTCGAATTTCGACTCCCTACTGGACAGACCGTGCCTTACCAGTCCGCCCGTCTTCCCGGCGCCTTGCAGTGGATGATGAGCTTCTTCAATTTCCAGGGCCTCTCCTGGCAGGACCGTTGGAGACTGTTCTCCCATGTCGAGCAGATTTGGGAACAGGCCGAAACCCTTCCGTCCGATTTGGAGAATCGCACAGCGGATGAGTGGCTCACAGCCACGGGCCAAAGCACAGAAGCCAGGGAACGGATTTGGGCCCCGCTCGCCCAGTGGTTGACCGGCAACGCACTCGCCCGCTTGTCCGCTGCAACCTTCGTTCAGACTCTAACAATCGTGTTCCTCCGTGATGCGTCAGACGCCAGGCTCACCTACCATTCCGGAACCATTGACCAGCGATTTCTCACCCCGCTGAAGGAGATCCTCTATAGGAATCATGTCCGGGTCATCTCACTTGCACAGCCGCCACACATCTGTTTCGGACAAGGTGGAATACAAAACATTCGACTCCCTGACGGGACAACCGTGCAGGCCGGCTGGTACATCAGCGCACTTTCATATCAGTACCTTCTCCGCTTGCTTCCCGAACGGTTTCTCACCCGCTACGCCTACTTTGCGCATCTCACAGAACTCCAAAGCCTTAGTGAGATTGCAGTCCAGCTGACCGTTCCCACAACGAACCAGCCCCCCCGACTGCTTCTGTTAACCGATCAGCCGTTTCATCACATCACGAGAGCTCCCGTCGATTCACACGAAGTCGTTCGGCTGTCAGGGATCGAAACCCCGCTGATGGAATTAGGCGATGATCAGGTGATCAACGCTGCACAAGCCGAGATAGGCACAGTGTTTCCGGATCTTCACATGGCCGACATCACGTCTCGGCAGGTCTCCCGAGAACATCACGCCGCACTGCTCCTTGCGCCGGGAGCTGCCAGACTCCGGCCTCTTCAACAAAGCCCCGTCCAAAATCTGCTCGTGGCCGGAGCCTGGACCGACACTGGATGGCCCGCCAATCTGGAAAGTGCCCTCGTCAGTGCCCGTCGCTGTGCCGACATCATCGCTCGCCTGCTGCCTTGACCTACGCAAGCCTGAATGATAGGAGTATCCCATGGAAACTTGCATCAAGTTCCTAGGACTCCTGCTTACGGTAACTGCTGTAGGTTGTGCGCAAAGTCCATACGAGCGAGGAGGTTTTCCCGCCGGATTCAGTCGATATGATGTGGAACGAGATTATATGGAATGTGAGTACAAGGCGAGATTAGCAAACGAACAGCACTTCTACAGCCAGAGCTCACCCTTTCCATTCAGCTCCGGTCCTCAGAGTCCTGTCGACCATGCTCGCGCACTACACGGTCTCAGCACCATCAATGCCATGCGGGACACCTGTCTCACGGCAAAAGGCTATCGATTGAATTAGCGGAAATCCCTTGATGCTCGGATGTAGCAATCCTTCATAATCTTCGTTGACATCCCGACTCAGCACTTTCTAAGATACCGCCACCATTTCAGTCGGCACTTTGATTCATGACACTCACTCCTCTCCAAGAACTCGCCAGCTCGCTCGTGAACTGCGAGCGCTGCAAGCTGGCCAAACTTGGCCGCAGCCAAGTCGTCTTCGGCGTCGGAAATCCACAAGCCAGCATCATGTTCGTGGGGGAAGCCCCGGGGTTCAACGAAGATCAGAAAGGCGAGCCGTTCGTAGGAGCAGCCGGTAAACTCTTGAACGATTTACTGGCTTCAGCCGGGCTGTCGCGTGATCAGATCTACATTGCCAATGTCATCAAGTGCCGGCCACCGAACAATCGTGACCCGGAGCCGGACGAGGTGGAAACCTGTAAACCATTCCTGCTCCAGCAAATCCAATTGATCCAACCCAAGCTCGTCTGCACCTTGGGGAACTGGGCGACACAAACCCTCTTAGAACGCAAGGTTGGGATCACCAAAGTCAAAGCGCAGGCCTTCCACCTGAAAGATTTCGTGCTCTTCCCGCTGCTCCATCCGGCTGCAGCCTTACACCAAGGCAATCTGCTCCCCACCTTGAAAGAAGATTTTAAGAAGCTGAAAGAATTTCTCGACAAGAACACCAAACCAGCCGAACCGACCAGCTCAGCCCAGGCCCCAACTGCACCAGTCCTGAACATTGAATCACCTCAGCCGGCGCAGATGGATCTCTTCAGTTAAGGATCATAGTTCCCCTGTCACCATTGGCAATTGAATCCGGCTTCCGCGTTGTCGGATGAGAGGTCACATTTGCTTACGAGCGTCAATGTGATTACAATGTGGATCCATCAGGAGGCTCACATGAAAGCGCACATCGTCAGAATCGGCAACTCCAGAGGCATCCGACTCCCCAAAACATTGCTTCAGGAAGCTCAGCTTGAGGATGAAGTAGAGCTTCAGGCTGAACCAGGACGAATCCTCATCTCGAAACCGTCACACCCACGAGCCGGATGGGCTGACGCGGCCCGGCGCATGCGGGAACATGATGACGATCAGCTTCTTGATCCCCCGACATCCACTCAGTTCGATAAGGAAGAGTGGAAATGGTGATAGCACCAACAACCCCTACCCGCGGTGATGTGTATCTGATTGAACTTGATCCCACTCGAGGAAGTGAGATTAGAAAAACACGGCCCTGCCTTATTATCTCTCCTGATGAGCTCAATCAGCATTTGCGGACAGTCATCGTGGCACCCATGACCACAGGCCTATCTTTGGCGTGTTCGTTGCCGATTCCGTGATCGGAGTGGGTTTGTCGCAATCGACCAGATACGGACGGTTGATAGCGAGCGCCTGGTGAAAAGAGTTGGACGAATCGCTCCAAGCACCCTCACAGCTGCCCTCGCAGTCTTACAGGAAATGTTTACACCCTAGGTATCTGCCTGAGCTCCTTCCGGTTGCTTCCACTAACCATTCCAAGACCTCGAGCAATCCGGTTCGATCCGCTCGCCTAGGATGAAGCGACGTGCGCGTGGGAACTTGTCGAGATGCGGGATCAGCCACAGCAGCAGCTCATGGCAAGATTGCACCGCTTGGAGAACCGTCGGAGACATCACTCTGCACCATAATTTTGAAAGGATGAGATTCGCCTGACTATAGCCAAGCCCTCAATTACTGATGGATAGTGCCGGTTGATTTTGGCGATCATGGGGGCATGAGATGCTCAGTCGATTTGCGTCAACGGGTGGTGGATTGTGTGTGCAGCGGGGGCAGCAAGGCCGAAGCAGCTCGGCGATTCAAGGTCGGTGAGGCCAGCGTGTACCGCTGGCTCAAGCCTGGCGGCCTGGCGTATAAGCGCCCCGGCCCACAACGGCCCCATAAACTGGATTGGGAAGCCTTGCGCCGTCATGTGGACGTCCATCCAGATCGGACACAAGCGGAGCGGGCGCGGCATTTCCACGTCTCCCGGCATGGCATCTGGAACGCGCTGCGAAAACTGGCCGTCACTCATAAAAAAAGGATGGGCGACCAAGAACGCAACCCTCTCCGATGAAGATGGTTCCTCCGACTTTGCGAACGGTTCCTGCAACGCGGCAAACAGCCCGTCTACATCGATGAATGTGGGTTTGCGCCGTCGACGGTGCGGCGCGATGGATACGCGCCGAAAGGCCAGCGCGTGGATGGCCTGGTCTCCGGGCATCGACGGCCACGCACCTCGCTCATTGCCGCTCGCATGGATGGACGACTTACAGAACCCTGTCTGTTCGAAGGAACCTGCGATACGGTGGTCTTCAACGCCTGGCTGAAGACGAGGTTGTGCCCACGTCTGAACACCCAACATCTCGTGATCATGGACAACGCCGCATTTCATACCTCGCCCGAAACAGCGCAGCTCATCAAGGCGACGGGTGCGACCCTGCTGTTCCTCGCGCCCTATTCTCCCGACCTCAACCCCATCGAGCAGGACTTCGCTGCCCTGAAGACGCGCCGGGAGTATCAGGAGCAGGCCACCCTCGACGACGTCGTCAAGACCTATCAATGATTGAGGGCTTGGCTATAGGGCTCAAGATCATGGGCAAGACGAAAGCCGATGGTGTTGGACCGGTAGACGGGATTGAACCTGAGCCGGTTCGATACACGCAAGGTGACCGGAATGGAGTTCCAGGACCCGCCCCGGATCACGCGAGTGCTGCAGTTTTCCTCATTCACTTCTTCATAGCAATCTTGTACCCACTCCCACACATTGCCGGACATGTCATGGAGGCCATAGTCGTTGGGCTTTCGCGGCTTGTCACCCCGAACCGGTTGGGTCTTCCCGCCGGAATTATCATAATTCACCGCATAACCCTTTAATTCACTTTCCATAGAGGTCCCAGACCACTCGTCCTTCTTTGTTGTACCTCGTGCAGCATACTCCCATTCAAATTCGGTAGGCAGACGATAGCGCTTGCCAGTTTGTACCGACAGCCATTCGGCATAGGCTTTGGCATCTCCCCACGACACATTGATGACCGGTCTTTGACCGCGGTCCCACCGCTGGTCTTCCGGTAAACGTCGTCCTAATGCGATCGCAAACCGATCGTATTCGTCAAAGGTTACTTCGTACTTCCCGAGCTCAAAAGACTTGATCGTAACCAGATCAACGTCCCGCATCCGAAAAGTGCCACCTGGCACAGACACCATGTCCGGCTCCTGATGAATCTCGAAGAAGAGAGACTCAACCTTGAGCCACGCTTGATCGACCGTATACCCCTTCTGCCAGAACCAGGTTATGATCCAGATCGCTAGAAGGAGGCTTACCAGTGCCAGGCTGAAATACCATTTTCTCCGCCTAGCTCGCTCGGCAGCTTCAACTCGTCTTGCTTCTAGCTCTCTCGCCCGTTCCGCCTCTTGCGCTCTTGCCTCCTGAACTAGCCACGCGTCCTCTGCCGCCTTCTGTGCTTGTTCTGCCGCTGTGGCCCGCGCACGTTCTGCATCTTCGCGTTTGGTTGCTTCCTCCGCAAGGCGCTTCGCCTGGGCCAGCTCACGCTCAGCCAGCACCGCCCGCTCACGCGCCTCCACACTGTGCCTGATATAGTCCTGCTCCTGATTGGTCAGCATCTCCGCTTTTTGGGAGAGCCAGCGCTGCGCCTCCACCAGCAACGCCCCTCGGAGCAGCGTGCCTTCATCTTGTGTAGTGTACTTCCAGTCGTTCACGCGCCCTCTTAGCCGCTCCCGCCATAGCAGAGACTCACGATCCTCCTTCAGCCATCCTTGCAACCGGTGCCACTGGCGGATCAGTGCCTCGTGACTGACTTCGACGGTCTCTTCTCCGGCCACTGCGCGATTTGTGACGAGCAGTCGTTCATCCACAAGTTTCTTGACCACCTCCAGCACGGACGGCCCGATTTCTGAAAGCGCCGCTCTGCGGCTAGTATCTTCACCAGTCTCGCTCGCTCGGACCACGTGAAAGAATACGCGCTTGACCGCGTCTTGTTCCAGGGGCGTGAGCGTGGCAAAAACCTCTTCGGCCCTCTTCGCCACAGCGCCCTGCAATCCACCCATAGCTTCATAGGCCTGGTGCGACAGCTCCGGTCCTTGGCGGTCCTCCCACAAGCGTTTGAGCACGAATTCCAGTAAAGGCAGATGGCCCGGCTCATCACCAACGTCATCTAGAATACGCGCCACTAACCCATCAGCAAAGGACATTTCGACGCGTCGGGCCGGGGACGTGATGGTCTGCTCCAATTCGGTTCGTGTCATCGAACCCACATTGATCTGCGCACCTTGTAATCGGTCGGAGAGCGGGCGGTAGGAGAGCGCCTTACCGACAAAGTCCCCACGGAGCGTGAGCATCACGGTACAGGAGCCTCGCTCGCTGGCATCAAGTATTTCATCAATGAACCGGCGGCGTATGTGATCGTTCTTCGCGACCGTATAGAGTTCCTCAGCTTGATCAACAATGAGCAGCAGCCGATTCGTTCCTGATTGCTTTTCCAAAATCTGCAGGCCGATGTCGTGCAGATTGACGTCTTGCCTCGCCAAGGCGTCTGCGAGCTTGTTGATCTTCACCAGGCGATCGATTTCATCCATCGCTTGAGGTTCAAGAAGCGGAGACACGGCCCGCGCAAGGGCCTTGAGTGGTTCATCGCCAGGAAATAGGGTCGCGACGTCCCAGATCGTGTCTTTCTCCTGCCGAAGCTGCGGGACGAGACCAGCTCTCACGACCGATGACTTGCCGGATCCCGATGCCCCCACGACCGCGAGAAACCGATGCTGCTTGATGGCCGCATAGAGATGTCCGATGGTAGCCTGTCGCCCAAAAAAGAATGGGGCATCTTCTTCCCGAAAGTAGAGCAGGCCACGGAACGGACAGAGGGTCGCACGAGTGGCCCTGATGCGTTCAGCTAGGTCGGGGGCAGACACATCACTTCGAATGGCGCCGACAAGCAACGACAGCACACCCGGATCATCCGTGCCCTGACGCAGATCGACCCAGGTATTCTGACCGAGAAAACCGAGGACCGGATCCGAGCCCGGCAGCAACACGGGGATGACAGGGAAATCCGCGTTGCGTCCCTGCCGTTCCAGCGCAAAGTTGGATTCCCTCGTCTGCCAAGGCCCCATTTCACCCGGACCAATACATACGGCGACCGCCTGGCACGAAGCCAGTGTCTGTTCGAGCGCCTGTGGCCAGGGCCTGCCGGGGACGAGATACCATCGATCGAGGAATGGCTTGAGCCCCTGATTGCGGAGTGCTCGTGCGATGCGCTCCACTGACTCCCGGTCGCGCCAGTGGTAGCTGAGGAAGACATCGAACTCCTTGGGTGATTGGTCAGCCATGCTGGTTGCCGCCCTCAACGATGATGCGATCGGATGAAGGCCTCGCCCCAAGAGCCTCTCACATCCCACCGATGGTTCCATGTTTCATGGATCCCCACCAGTCTTCATATCCCGAGCAATGCCGATGCCAACAGCTAGCTCCCCCCACCCCTATGTCTGCGCATTCGTGAAGCTGTTGTGCAGCGAATATTTGACGCGGCGCTTCGTGCAGTGACGCCCTACATCATGAGGCGACCGTGTCCTCCCGCAGTATCCATTTCAGATACGACCTGTGTCCGTACAGATACCATAGGTAGGATCGGTTAGGAAACCAGGTATGTTCGGTGTCAGCGAGGCAGAGCCTGGTGCACGTGGGCACTGACCGAGCGGTCGCTGCCGATAACAACATCTCGTCCTTCAGCATCAGCAAGGCTGGCCGATCCCCCTACACCCGACACATCGCACCATGAGACCAACATCTCTTCTCAGCAGGTGCAGGAAATTACGCTGCCGTCTTCTTCAGACGGAGCTCGGTGCGATAGCCTGTTGCGGCAAGGACTCGGATCAGCACATCTGTTGAGACACCCTGTGTAGTGCCGTTCTTGATGAGGACGCATCACCAGCTTGATTTTTCCGACTTCCGGGCATAGGCTTACCCAAAAACCGCATGGAGAAGGAGACCTACATGGCAAAAGCCAAAACCGAGGCATTAGAGTTGATCAAGCAGTTGCCCGATGATGTGACCACCGGCGGAATTATCGAAGAGTTATTCTTTAAGCAGCAAGTGGGAAAAGGCCTTCAAGATGTAGCGGAGGGACGAGTCCTCACCCATCAGGAACTGAAAGAAAGAATTGCCAAATGGCGCAGGTCAGCTGGTCGCTGACCGCTAGCACAGATCTGCGGGAGATTGAAGACTTCATCGCCCGTGATTCTGTCCTTCATGCGATCACCTTCGTCGATTGCATTGTTGAATCTACAGAAACGCTCCTCAAGACTCCCCACATCGGACGTGTCGTTCCCGAGTTCAATCGCCAAGACCTTCGAGAAATTATTTTCAGGGGATATAGCTAAACCAAATAATTATGATCATATCGGCGCCGCACGATTGCCCTGGAGGCGTTGCGCCAGGATGTCATCGCGTATCCGGATGCGTACCAACACGAGCGGGCGCAGCGGTTCGGTGTGACGCAGAACGCCATCTGTGTCGCGCTGAAGAAGCTGCCGGTCACCCATAAAACAAACGCTTCGACACCCCAAGGCGGACGAAGACGAGCGGCGCATCTTCCGGGATAACATGGCGGCCTATGACGCCCAGCACCGGACGGTCGTGTCCAGTGACGAGAGCGGCTTCACACAGGACATGCCACGACGGCACGGGTATGCGCCAAACGGACAGCGGTGTCATGGCGTGCACAACTGGCACGCACGCGGGCGGACCAACGTGATCGGTGCGCTGATCGGGAAGGACCTGCTGACTGTCGGACGGTTCAAGACCAATGTTGATGCTGATGTCTTTACGGGCTGGGCGCGGCAAGACCTGCTGCCCAAACTGCCGCCCGCCTCAATCCTCGTCATGGATCATGCCACGTTCCACAAACGGTGAGATACCCAAGCCGCGATACTCCACGCTGGGCATACGCTGGAGTATCTGCCGCCCTATAGCCCAGACCTCAACCCGATCGAGCATACATGGGCGCAAGCCAAATCCATCCGCAGACAATTGGGGGCGTCTGTCGAGACAATTTTCTCCCGGTCACACAGTGAATCATTGAATCATTCTTAAGTGGTTTGGCTATACCGGATTGTGTATCTCGTGCAAAACGACGAGGCTCTCATTCTTCGCGTCATGCATGGCGCACGAGATCTACTCGGACTCATCC
>JAHBWQ010000097.1 GCA_019636915.1 Nitrospira sp.
AAGAAATGGCAGTATATCAATACCCTGTTTCACTGCGGCATCATATTCAAGTTGCGTAATGCTTCGGGTTTCGCCATCCGGTACGAACCCCCGGCGAAAGGCAACAAGCAGTACGCACACATCACAATCAGTGAGGCGATCTTGAGAGATTTGTTTTGGCTCATCGCCACCTGCCGGCCAGTCTTCCATGGGATCTACAAAGAACCCAGCACGACGTAACTGCTTAATTGCGCAGGCTCGGTGTTTTTCCAAGTCTTTGAATGTCGAAGAGACAAAGACTTTATAAACTTTGGCACCGGACGCCATGACCACACCTTAATTTTGTCGCCCTTGGCAGATACGTAGGCGCGCATTGTACTCGTTCGTCCAAGAAAGACAACCCTTCGATTTGCTCAGGGCAGGCCCTTCGACAAACCTGCTCTGAGAGAGCCAAAGGGCTCTATGGCTCGACGAGCCTGCACTGAGTTTGTCGAAGGGCTCACCACGAACGGACTTGGAGCATGCACGAATTATGGCGACACTGTTACGTCGTTGAACGATTCCTCGACTGTTGCTACCATGCTCGGTCATTCACGAGTAGGAGTGAGCACTGTGCCAAACCCTCTGCCCCTGAAACCTTCAACCGATCACCTCATCATCGAGGGGGCTCGGCAGAACAATCTCAAGAACATTTCGCTGCAGATTCCCCACAATCAAGTGACGGCCATTACAGGCGTGTCAGGGTCAGGCAAATCTTCGCTCGCGTTCGACACAATCTTTGCCGAAGGCCAATGGCGGTATGTGGAGTCGCTCTCGACCTATGCCCGCATGTTTCTCGATAAGGTGGCTCGTCCTGACGTCGATCGCCTGATCAATGTGCGGCCGGCGATTGCCATTGAGCAGAAGAATCAGGTACGCACCTCCCGCTCGACGGTCGGCACGACGACAGAGATCGCCGATCTGCTGCGGCTGCTTTTCGCCAAGATCGGTAAACCCACCTGCCCGGACTGCAAACAGGAAGCCCGGTCCTTTCAGCCGGACACCGTCGCAGACGATCTTCTCACGCGGTGGTCCGATACTAGAGCGATGGTGCTGTTCCCCATTACGACGCCATCGCGTAAAGAAGAAGCAGCTCTGATTCAATCGCTGCTGACTCGTGGCTTTACCAGACTCAAAACGCAGGACGACGTCATTGACCTGCATGAAGTGGACAAGCCATCACTCCACAAGTGCGCCTCAATCCATATAGTCCTTGATCGCCTGGTCATCCGAGAGGACAACCGTACACGCCTGGTCGAAGCCATCGAAACAGCGTTTCGTGAAGGAGAGGACCGCTGTTCCGTCGACATCATCGACCACGGACGGCAGTCTTACAGTACGAGATTTCTCTGCCAGAGTTGTGGGCGGACTTTTGAGCCTCTGCGGCCGATTCTCTTTTCGTTCAACCATCCGCTTGGTGCCTGTCCCGAATGCAAAGGGTTCGGCAATGTGCTGCGATACGAT
Organism: Nitrospira sp.; assembly: GCA_019636915.1. Taxonomy (GTDB): domain Bacteria; phylum Nitrospirota; class Nitrospiria; order Nitrospirales; family Nitrospiraceae; genus Nitrospira_D. Next base: position 1,483 of record JAHBWQ010000097.1, read on the forward strand.
CCGGAACTGGTCATCCCCGATCAGACCAAATCCCTTGCCCAAGGAGCAATCGAGCCCTGGAGCAAGCCCAGCTCCGCCTGGTGGCAGAAGCAGATGTTGACTGCGATGAGAAAACATGGCGTCGATGTCGAGATTCCTTTCAAGGCACTGCCGGTGGACCAGCAACAGTTGCTCTGGGAAGGCGCCAAATCCTTCGACGGCATCAACGACTTTTTTGAGTACCTCGAAGGCAAGCGGTACAAGCTGCACGTGCGCGTCTTTCTCAGCCGCTACCGCACGCCCTTCGATTGCCCTAGCTGCCATGGCAGCCGCCTGAAATCGGAAGCCCTCTTCGTCAAGCTCGCCGGCAACGATATTCACGAGACGACAGAGCGAACGGTAGAAAGTCTGGCAGGGTGGGTGGATTCCCTCCCCTTGCGTCAATCCGAACAGGAGATCGCCTCGGATATCCTCCGGCAGCTCAAGGCCAAGCTGGGCTTTCTGCAGCGCGTTGGCCTGGGGTACCTGACGCTTAATCGACAAACGAAAACCCTCTCCGGCGGTGAGGCCCAGCGTGTCGCATTGGCGAATCAACTTGGTTCTCGATTGGTCGGGACACTCTACGTGCTCGACGAACCAACCATTGGTCTCCATGCGAGAGATACAGACCTATTGGCCGGCATCCTTCGTGATCTCGCAGCAACCGGCAATACCGTCGTGGTCGTCGAGCATGACCGTCGCATGATTGAGTCCGCTGATTTCCTTGTCGAGTTGGGCCCTCATTCCGGTGAAAAAGGTGGTGAGATCGTCTGTGCAGCCTCAACGAAAGAATTCCTCCAGGACCGCCGAACCATCACAGCCCGCTACTTGCGCGGCGAAGAGGAGATCCCATCACCTCGTTCGCGTCGAAATGGAAACGGGAAGATGCTGGTGCTCGCCGGAGCGACAGAGCACAATCTGAAAGACCTCACTGTTCGCATCCCCCTTGGCATGTTGATCTGCATCACCGGTGTGTCTGGTTCAGGCAAGAGTACGCTGGTCGAAGAGACGCTCTATCGATCTGTCGCTCGTGCCTTTCGCGTGGCCTCTCTGCCCATGGGCCGCTTCAAAGCGATCAAGGGCATCGAGCACCTCAAAGGTATCAGACTGATCGATCAACAGCCGATTGGGCGTACACCTCGCTCCAATCCGATCACCTATCTGAAAGCGTTCGACGAGATCCGCCAGCTCTTCGCCGCGGAACGAGAGGCGCAACAACAGGGACTCACGCCAGGACACTTTTCCTTCAATGCCGCTGGTGGCCGCTGCGAACGCTGTGAAGGCAGTGGGGTGGAAAAACTGGAGATGTACTTTTTCGAGGATATCTATGCACCCTGCGAGGTCTGTGAAGGCAAGCGCTTCAAAGCAGAGGTCTTGAAAATCCGTTATCGCGGCAAGAATGTCGCCGAAGTCCTCAACATGACCGTGGAAGAAGCCGCTTCATTCTTCAGTGGAACGCCGAAGCTACAGGACAAGCTCCAGCTGCTCTCCTCCATCGGACTTGGCTATCTTCGCCTGGGCCAATCCGCGACGACATTATCAGGTGGTGAGGCTCAGCGATTGAAGATCGCCGCCGAACTGAAAGATGCCTCTGCCAAGGATATGCTCTACATCATGGACGAGCCGACCACCGGGCTCCATTTTGAAGACATCAAGAAGCTCCTCGCCGTGCTCCACAAGCTCGTCAATGCCGGGAACACACTCATCGTAGTCGAGCACAACCTCGATGTGATCAAATCCGCCGACTGGATCATCGACCTGGGCCCTGAAGGAGGTGCTGCCGGCGGGCAGATTATTGCTGAAGGACGACCAGAGCAGGTGGCGCAAGTAACCACATCGCATACAGGACCGTTTCTGGCGGAGGCATTGGAAGAATAGCATCACGGTTGGGAACAGAGGGTTGCTGACTATGGTTCTGGTTTATCAATTTTCTCCGCGGGCTGCTCCCTCGCCAGTTTCTTGTGCAGATATTTTTTGCTGACTGTCGTGATGAGAAAGGCCAGACCGATGGCGATGGGGACGAAAATCGCCGAGGCCAGATTCGCATTGCTCAGCCAGCCGAGTTCATATAGCCCCTTGAAGACATACCCCGCCAACCCGGCTAGGTAGTAGGCGATGACGATCACCGACAACCCCTCAACCGTATGCTGGAGGATCACCTGGCTCTTCGTGGTCTCGTCGACGCTCTGGAGGAGCGTAAGATTCTGCGATTCCACGATCAAGTCGATACGGGTTCGAATGATGGCGATGATCCCTTCAAATCCGCCTCGGAGCGTATCGATCCGGCGCAAGAGCTGTTGATACCCTTCCGCCACCCCGGTAATGCCTCCCAACACGTAGTCGGAGATGGGGCGGTAGGAGGCTGTGGGTTGCTCCGCCAGCGAGGCCAACGTGGCATGCACGATCTTATCGTACGGAATCGAGGCCGACAGTTCGAAGTGCAGCTTGCCGGCCATCCGATTGGTTTTCAGCAAGTCTTGCGTGAGACTGTTCAACCACCGTTGCAACGTCTCCGAATTAGCATGCCCGATATGCCCTGTGATGATTTCTCGTTGCTTGAGGTGCACCTGTTCGAATTTATAGACTTGATCGATCGCGGCAGAGAAAAGCGGCTTCTGCATCAACAAGAGATGATAGTAGGTCTCAATCCGTACGATGGCATCGACGATATCTTTTAGCCGTGAGTGGTCGCCCTGCAACGGGCCGACGCTCACCCAGTACCGTTCTCGCCCGTGATTGTCCGGAGTAAAACTGGTGACGACGACTGCCTGTTCATTAAAGATTCGGCTGCCATACAACACAGGCCCCGGTAACTGCCCTCTCACCTCATCCCGAGAGGGCAGCGCACCCGCCTTCAGAACGATATCCAACCGACAGACGACAGTACCAAGTGGAGCCAACGACACCGGGGCAGCGGGAAACGTCAACGGTCCAAAGGTCACGGCGCTCGTTGTGGACGAAGGCACATGCCAAAACTGGTAGTTGTAGTATTCCGTGTGCGCTTGCCAGATGAGAATGAGTCGATCCCCATTCTCTGCTTCCTTCACGCCATAGCCAAAATTGTCTCGCAGCTCGATCCGCTCCTCGGGAATGTTGAATCGCTCCAGTAGCGATTGAAATTCGGCTCGGCTGGCCGGACGCTCCGTGGGTGGGTCAGACATGCGAAAGGCTTCGTACTGCACATGGGCCGGCGCGCGAAGCCACTCACTGATCGGCTGATGCGGACGTTCGTGCAACTTCCGCAAGAATGCGTCAGAACCCGATTGCGCGATATCCGACTGACTCACGTCGTGTTCCTCCCTGACTCACTACACACTCACCCCTGCTCGCCCCGTGCCGCCTGCCTCGTGCTGTCCCTGAATCGCTCCCGCGCCGAAACAATCCTTCCGCCACGCGGTGCAGAGCCCCCGACAAACAACAATCCGCAAACGATCAGGATCCGCATGACCCTACCATCCGGCACGGTCATGTTCAATGATTCGGTGGTTGGCTCGAATATGTGCACCGCACGTGAGGGTCAGTTGCAGGATGGATCGACCGGCATCTCCGCGTACGGCCGATAGGCTTCGCCCAACGTGCACAAGATGTCTCCCCAGACACGCGTCGGATCCTTTTCGAACACTGCCTGAGGATCGGCAGGAAGAATAATCCATGAGCCGGTTTTCATCTCGCCTTCCAATTGACCAGGTCCCCATCCCGAATAGCCGAGATAGGCTCTGAAGAATTCTTTGGTCTCGGCAGCGGTGAGAATACGTTCAACCATCCCGACATCCCCACCAAGACAGACGCCGTCAAAGACATGATGAGCATTGTCCGGGAACTGGTCGCCCCGATAGAGCAACATGACTTGATTGGTTTGCACCGGACCACCGGCATACAGGACATGCCCTGCACCTTCGATGACTGGAATCTGAGGCAACGCCTCGGAAATCGACATGGCGGTCGGCCGATTCACAATGACACCAAGCGCACCCTCTGGTCCATGTTCGCACAGCAACACCACGGTCTGGCGGAAATTTGGGTCTCGCAGGCCTGGTGCGGCGATCAAAAACATCCCTTTCCTGAGTTCCGTACTCATGATCGAAATCCTACCCTGCCCATGCGACTTGCGCAAGCTCCGGGCTTCTCTCAGCAGAATACGCGCGAGGGGTTACAACTTGTACAGGGATGCACGCCGGTCACGAAGCAGATCGTTGTAGCGATTGAGACTCTTATTGCGGGCTTCAGCCGGGTCGATCTCAATGATGGTCAGTTCTTCCTTGTCACGAGCCGCTCGCTGCGTGATCACGCCTTTCGGTGTGACGATTTCACTCTGGCCGATATAGGTCAAGGGATCCTTCCCACCACGGGCTTCTCGACCGATGCGATTGCATGTCACGGCAAACACTCGATTTTCAAGGCACCGAACAGGCATCGAATCCGGACAGTTCGGCAACACGAGGTTGGAAGGATGACAAATAATGTCAGCACCCTGAATCGCCAATGTGCGGGCAGCCTCCGGGTAGTACCAATCGAAACAGATCATGACACCGATCTTCGCTGGCCCGATATCCCACACCAGAAATCCGGAATCACCAGGCGCGAAGAACTGAGTTTCCTCGTAAAACAGATGGGTTTTTCGGTAACACCCCAGAAACCCCGAAGGCCCTACGACCACAGCGGAGTTATAACACACTGATCCGGATCGCTCGGGCAGTCCTGCCACAAGATGCATCTTACGGCGTTTTGCGATATCGACCAGCCGACGAACCGTCGGGCCATCCGGAACCGGCTCGGCGAGACGCTGAGCCTCCTCACGAGACACGAATTGATAGCCGGACGCGAACAATTCCGGAAGCACGAGGAGATCGGCATCCGCCTGTTCCAGTTTTGCCGCCACCACATCAAGATTCGCAGCGACTTCACCGAACTGTGGATCAAACTGGTAAAATCCGACTCGCACCAGACTATCCCTCCAGATAAGAACGGGTAGGGATCCTCTCCCTACCCGCCTCAACTCTCCGCTGTCGGAAGACAGCGCACATTCCTCGTCGTTACTTCACTTCAGCCAAATGCGTGGCACCAGCCTCAGCGTGCTCCGTGCATGCCTCCGCATGACCGGCTTTCCCATGCTTCACAGCTTCCGTAAGGTGTTTGACCCCTTCGAGCAAATGAGGGTTTTTCCCACCCGCAGCCGTCGCATGCTTCAACGCTTCTTCTGCATGCTGCACACAGGCATCGGCATGCCCTTCTTTCCCATGCGATGCAGCGCCCCTTGCATGTTCAACCGCTTCCGCCACATGCTTGTCGCCAGCCAGCGCCACACCGTTCACCAACGGCGCCCCCAGCAACAGACCGCACCCAAACACCATCAACGCACTCCCAAGAACTCTTCTCATCATGGCTGCCTCCTTGATGGGTGAAGATTCACAGTTCAAAATACTGCTACGTTCTATGAATTCACCTTACACAGCGTGTCTCACGACTGTCAAGAATGTTGGGGGGCTGAGGAAAATCCAAGAATTTTCTGCAGCGCCTGCAAGTCCTTTTCGACTGGAGCGGCGAAGTCCCGGCTCCATTCCCACCACGACCCCGGGTAATTGCTGACCTTCGGATACCCTACCAGCTTGAGAATAAAGTAGAGCCAGGCCGACCGTACTCCTCCGGTGCAGTAGCAAATCACCTCCTGATCAGGTCGAACGCCCTTCGCCTCCAGCATTTCCTTGATGATGGTGACATCTTTGATTGTGGCATCCTTATTCAAGAAGCCGTTCCATGCCAAATGAATGGCTGATGGAATATGCCCAGGCCGTGGGATCCCCGACACTTCTTTCCCGAGGTATTCTTCAACACTCCTCGCATCCAACACCGCCGTCTGAGGATGAGGCATCTTCACGATCGTTTTCAGATCGTCTTTCACCATCATCAAGGCTTGCACTGGTCGAGCAGTAAAGTTCCCCATCGTTGAGGACACCGGCCCATGTTCGAAGGGCCGCTTCTCTGCCGTCCACTTCACCCACCCCCCATCCAGGATACGCAAGCGTGGGTGCCCCAGGTATTCCAACATCCAAAACATCCGCCCTTCATCGCCCCAATTGTCGAACGGGTTCGAATAGATCACGACGTTACTGTCGTGATTGATCCCGAGACGACGAAGAATCTGTTCAATCCGGCCGAGATCTGGATTCAGCAACCCCTTCACGACGGCATTGGGGTCACTGTACTCATGCCACGTTGAGTGAACGGCTCCCGGAATATGGCCGCCGAATTCATAGGCCGCTCTGCCGCGAACGTCGATGACGACCAGCCCAGGCTTCCCCAACTGTGCTTGGAGTGTCTCAGTATCGATCAAGAATGGATGGTTCACGATGTCTTTCCTTTACGATCCAATCACGCCTAATTCACGCACTCAATAGTGCCTGGATATGGGCATCCACGGAGTGGGCTAATGCAGTGAGGTTGTAGCCGCCTTCGAGCGAAGACAGAATGCGGCCCTTGGCGTGGCGCTGAGCGATCCCAGCGACAATGTTTGTCAGATCCCTGTATCCGGCCTCCGTTAGCCCCATGCTGGCCAACGGATCGTCTTTATGAGCATCAAATCCCGCGGAGATGATCACAAACTCCGGCTTGAACTGATCGGCTGCAGGCACAAGCGATCGGAGGAAGATTGCGTGGTACTCCTCATCCCCCTCTCCGGCCTCCATCGGGACATTGATGGTAAACCCTTCCCCGGCTCCCTTGCCTCGCTCGGTTCCGCGACCGGTACCGGGATAGTGCGGATACTGATGCGTGCTGAAAAAGAGGATAGAAGGATCCTCCTCAAAACTGTGCTGCGTCCCGTTGCCATGATGCACATCCCAATCCACGATCAGCACCCTGGCAAGCCCGTACTTCTTTTGAACATAGCGCGCGGCAATCGCCACATTATTAAAAAGGCAGAACCCCATTGCACGCCCGGCTTCGGCATGGTGCCCGGGAGGTCGGACGGCGCAGAAGACATGATCCACTTGATGGGCCATGATGGCGTCAACCGCTGCCAATGCGCCGCCTGCCCCTAAGTAAGCAGCCTGCAATGAGCCAGGTGACATCAAGGTATCAGGATCGAGCGAAACACGGCCCTCCGTGGGTGCATGCCGATTGAGCGACGCCACATAGTTCGGCGAATGGACCTGAGTGATCCATTCATCTTCGGCTCGTCGCGGCTCGATGCGCGTCAGGTGAGCGGCAGTGCCACTCTCCCCTAACCGTTGCATGATGGCACGAAGCCTGTTGGGAGATTCCGGGTGTCCGGGTCCCATGTCATGCTCAAGAAATGCGGGATGGTAGACGAGGCCGGTTTTGCCCATGACACATGCCGTGCAGCGTGAATCGTATATGAGTTACGAGTAACATGGTTCACGTTTCTGGTTTCACGACACTCGAAACAAGAAACTTGAAACGTTACACTCTGGTCACGAACGCCCCTCAGATTATCACGCAGAAAACATCATAGACAATGTGCGAGGGCGCTGCTATCGTCCTCCTACGGAGGGAACTCATGCCGAATCCTAGAATTGAACCGCTCAAGAAAGTGCTGGCGATCGATCCGAACGACGATGTGGCTTGGTTTGGATTGGGGAAAGCCTATATGGACGATGGGAACTTTGAAGAAGCCGCGAAAGCCCTGCAGCAATGTGTGACGGTGAAACCCACTTACTCCGCCGCTTATTATGGGCTTGCGCAATCTCTCCAACGACTCGGCCGTCTGGACGAATGCCGAGCCGTCTGCGCCACCGGCATCGACGTCTCAACCAAGAACGGCGATGCGATGGTGACGAAGAATCTTGAGGCACTCAAGAGTTCGCTTCCCTGAAACGCAGAGAGCCACATGGCCATGGCGCACAAGACTCAATCGTCAGGCTTTCCCCTCATATCTTAGACACATATCCCAGCCTGAGCCTATAGGTGGATGAGAGCTTCTCCCTGTTAAGAGGCGGCCTTACCGAACAGACTTTGAGCGCCCTTGGGTGATTTGTTCCACAACTTCCTTGAACCCTTCCTTGGCCTGACGGTCGAAGTCGCGAGGCTGCAATTTGTCCACCAGATATTCCAGCATGTCTGACGTGTGGCGGGCGAATTCACCCATCGACCTGAACTTCGTATATAGCTTAGGTCCAACTGCCTCGATATTCTTTTTGACGCGGCGTTTTAATTTCGCTTCCTCGTTGGTCCAGTAAATCGCCCGTTCCAGCCTGTCATCCGTGCTGTCGATCCTCGAATCGGGCAAGATGATCGGAATCACCTTCTTGAGGAACCGATCTGGTTTATCCGCACAGTTACGATAGATCCGAAACAGTTCGTACATACAATATTCTGATCGAAGGTACTTGTCGCTCATGACGACGATGACAAAATCGCCTTCGGCTAACCGGTCCATGAACTCGCTGATCAGATCACCGGGGCGCATTTCATCGCGATCCCGGTGGATCTTGATGCCCTGCTGACCGAGGGGTGCGCAGAGATCATCCGTCACCTTGCCCCGCTGTCGGCCTGCCGGAGTGTCGTCACCCCACGCGTAAGAAATAAAGATCTGGGGCTCCGGTGATGGGACAGGTGGTTTAGCGAAGGAGGGTTCCTGAGCCACGCGTGGAGCCGACGACTCAACCGAAGACTCACCGGATATGCGCTCCTGCAGGCTGCTGGGCTTATGCCTCACGACCCGTTCTGCATGAGTTCGTTCGGCAGCTATCGGCGCCATTCCAAAATCGTCCACGACTGGCTTCAATTGTGGATAGCCAAACAAGCGGTTGCGCTCCTCAATCCGTTCGCAGAGCCATCGGACTAGTTCCTGGTGCCGATGACCTTGTACTGTGAGGACGATCTTGCCGCGTCGTTCGTCATGCATCTGCTGTTCAAGCAAGGCGCGACAGCCGGTCGATTGCTCATAGAGCCAGACGCCGTATTTCCAGTAGACACCAGCCTCCTTAGACCGACTGCCGATGTCGCACAGGAGTGCCCGCATGAGGCCTGGATGCAGAAACGGATAGTCGTATTCCAGGCGCCAGCTCCTGTCATGATCGCTCCACCGCCCTGCAAGCTGATCGGCCACAGCCTCTCTACGAGGAAGCAGATCCGGCGCGAGGTATTCGGTGGGGAGCTCGAGCTTCGGCTCTGCTTCCCGATGAACGAATATGATTCCACAAGATTCCATTAGGCTGAGAAAGAGCCGTTGCTCTGAATCCGAGTAATCGCGCCACGCCGTTATCGCAAGGAGTGATTGGGAGAATCGACCCCGTTGGCTGAGAATCAGCGGATAGGCTTTCTGGCGGTCTAATACCGCATAGACCGCATCCAACGCCCAGGATTGGTCGAGGATGATGCGATTCTTGAACAGATCGGGCTGATAGAACACCACACCGAGATTGTGAAGGTATGTGAGGAGATGTTCCGGCGACCGTATCCCTCCCGCCTGCTCGCAGAGGCTATGGAATTCCTCCTGTGAGAGGGTTCGGTAAAGTCGCTCCGTTGGCGGATGTGTAAGGTCTTCGTTCCGCCAGGCCTCAAGTCGGCGCAGCACCTTTGCCCGCCCGACACCGATCGTGACAATCCCGTCTCGACTTCTGAGATACTCAATCGCGTCCTGGAGTGCGTCATTCAGTGCCCCCTGGCCCCGGTTCTTCCTCGCGCTGTACCAACAGGGCTTGAGTGATGAGAACGTGAGGAACGTATCATCCACCGGAAGGCGACGGACTTCTTGCTCCGGTCGGTCACAGCGAGCCTGAACGACAATGACCGGGCAGTCCTTGCGGCCCAGCGTGCGCACGTATTCCAACCAGTAGGGGAGCGGATAGTTACGGAACCAGATGCCATCGGCGGACTGCTCGCCCGTGGTTTCGAAATCCGGGTGCCACGCGATGAGGAAGATCGCACTGGTCTTCATGAACAGCGTGTGGGCGCCGTGGTAGATATCCTGTCCACCAAAGTCCCAGATGTTCAGGACCTCCTCATTCGTCGAGTCACCCCATGGTTCTGCCGTCACGGTGATCCCGTGTGTGGACGCCACGGTGTCATCGTACGGAAGTCCACGCAAACGTCGACAAATCTGGGTCTTGCCGACTCGACCATTCCCCAGGACGACCAACTTGGCCTCGTGGATCTCTTCGCTGCCACTCTCCACATCAACCAGGTGGGCTCGCAATTCTTCGAGACAACTTGAAAATGGACTGGCCGAAAGTACCTCAGCCGGGATCCCAGGAATGGTGGTTTCATGGAGAATGAGCTCTTGTAGGTTCTCCCGGAAAAGCAACCGTCGTGGAAAATCCTTGAGATGACAGCCGCTCCCAGTGATCCTTTGCAAACTCAGGATGCTGATGAGCGGGCTGAGGTCAGTGACTTGAGTGCCCGCGCAGTTCAGCTGCTGCAGGGTCGTGAGAGATTGCACCGGGCTGAGGTCAGTGACTTGGGTGTACGCGCAGTCCAGCTGCTGCAGGGCCGTGAGAGATTGCACCGGGCTGAGGTCAGTGACTTGGGTGCCCGCGCAGTCCAGCTGCTGCAGGGTCGTGAGAGATTGCACCGGGCTGAGGTCAGTGACTTGGGTGTACGCGCAGTCCAGCTGCTGCAGGGTCGTGAGAGATTGCACCGGGCTGAGGTCAGTCACCTGGGTGCGCGAGCAGTTCAGCTGCTGCAGGGTCGTGAGAGATTGCACCGGGCTGAGGTCGGTCACCTGGGTGCCCGCGCAGTTCAGCTGCTGCAGGGCCGTGAGAGATTGCACCGGGCTGAGGTCGGTCACCTGGGTGCGCGCGCAGTTCAGCTGCTGCAGGGTCGTGAGAGATTGCACCGGGCTGAGGTCAGTGACTTGAGTGCCCGCGCAGTTCAGCTGCTGCAAGCCGCTGCAGGCCGCAAGCGGGCTGAGGTCGGTCACCTGGGTGCTTGAGCAGTCCAGCTGCTGCAAGCCGCTGCAGGCCGCAAGCGGGCTGAGGTCGGTGATAGGATTGCCGGCTAGCGACAGCATCAGAAGGGAAGGCAACGCGCCAAACGTGCTTGGTAACACGTCTAGGCTATTGGAGCTGTTCCTATCGCCATTGCGTGACTCTTGATATTTCCCGTCCTTGTCCGGATACCAACTACCAAGATTCAATTTGCGTAAATGGGTGAGTTCGAACAGCTCGACAGGAATCTCTGTGAGTCCCAGGTTGCCGAGATCAAGAAAGCCGGTTTGTTTCTCACGCTCCTCGGCTATCAGGCTGCGAGCGATCTGCATGCCGTCCATATCTGTCACGCTATGGCTTAGGAAATACGCAGGTGCACCTAATGCACCAGAACCGGAAGGTACCGCTGTACCGAGGAAACTGTCAATGCCGCGAGGCCGATTACGGAAGTGGACTCACCATGCTGGTCGTGTAGAGTCAGCCATCAGAGCGTCAGCCTGATCGCGTCTTCTTGTGGTTCACTCAATACTGACACCGCACCAGGATTCAGAATGAGCATCCGCACGCGCGGCTGGGCTTTCTCGTGTCGCGCGCGCTCAACCACTTCGACATTGACCAATCTGGTCCCAGCCTTCGACGGTAATGGCTCCACATCCCAGAGTGAAATCATCACCGCACTGAGAGAACGAAGGCTCATCAATAGGACCGTCACCGTACCGGCCAACGTCTTCAGGTCCAACCAGATCGCTTCCGGCCTCGCCGCTCTATCGCCCTGAAGGTCTGCTCGTGGGATCGAGATCCCGAGGATAACCGGATCACAGTAGTCAGCCAATTGTTTGGCCTTCTGACGAATACGCGCGAGAATCCGGTGGGTGAGGATCACCCCTCGATCTTCCTCATCCCCGGCAACTTCATCGAGGTCGAGCCCGCGGAGCGGCAACCGTTGCCGTTCCGACGATCCCACCATCGTGGTGACTTCCACGAAGAACCGTTCACCTCCGACGCGACACTCAAGATCGGCTGTGCGGGCTTGGGATTCCGGCAAGAACGTGACGTGGGCCCCGGTGCGAATGAACTGGGTGGCGAGTTCCAACTCGGCGAGCGCGGATTCCCTCACCCCATAATCATAGTGTGTGAGACGGCGGACAAGTCGGCTCAGGCGCAGATGGCTCGATTGGTCCGTGCAATGTCGATGGAGGGAAGACCACTGCTCATGGAGACTACACGACAGGCCTTGTTCCTCCCGCTTCCACGCGGGTATTTGCGCCGGATACTCACCGTGAAGGTGTGCAATCAACCTGAATGTCTTTCGCGGACGAAATCTCGCCATCGCTCATACCGGCGCCGAATCTTCGTCATCGTTGGGTGACAAGCCGAGTGACTGCGGCCGACGCTGCGCCACCTCTTCGTACAGATCGTCCAACCACCGGCCGGCACAACCCAACACCTCACGGACCAGCGGTTCAGGCTGACCGGTTCGCCTGATCGTCCATTGCGACACATACTCCAAGAGCGTCTCCCGGTCGAACTGCCGACTGGCCTGCGTGGCCAACGTCACAAGTTCACCCAGTCCGATGTGCAAGATCTCGGCGACCATGTCCTTCCCATAAGAAGTACTGGCCGTCACATATTGAATGGCGCGATTGATTTCTTGTTCTGTCATGGCGACGACACCAAAAACCTGTCACATTTTCGGCATCTCCGTCAATGCAGTCAGTCGGATTCCGCCTGCGGCCTCACATTTTTCTCTTCTCCCGAAGGGGACCGATGATATGATCGGCCTTTATTCGATTACGCATCAAGGAGTACCCAATGGCCGGAACGCCCACGACGCAACGTGCGACCAGACGAAGCCGATCGACATTTCCCGACCGATGGGACCTGACCCAGCTGGTCAACGATCCCGTGACCGATATCGACGCGCAGCTCGCCGAGCTGGAGTCAAAGGTTGCAAAGATGGAAGCCGCACGATCAACGCTGGCCCCCTCTATGTCCAGCCAAGATCTTCTCAGACTGCTCCGGCTCAGCGAGGCAATCACGCAGGGCGCATCGCGCCTCGGGGCCTATGCGTATCTGCGGTTTTCCGAAAACACCAAAAATGCCGCCATCCGTTCGTTGAAGACCCGGGTGGAGGAGCAGCTGACAGGTCTGACGAATCGGCTGCTGTTCTTCGAACTTTGGTGGCAAAGTGTAGATGACGTCAATGCGACACGCTTGATGACCGACACAGGCGACCTGCGTTATCACTTGGAGACCATCCGGCGCTTCAAGCCGCACACTCTATCGGAACCGGAAGAAAAGATCCTCAACCTTAAAAACGTCACCGGCCGAAGCGCCGTCCACACCCTCTATGATCTAGTGACGAACGGGTTGACGTTCACCACGACCGTCGGCGGAAAGAAAAAGACGGTTAATCGGGAAGAGCTGATGACCTACGTGCGAAACCCGAAGGCCGTCGTACGTCAGGCCGCCTATCAAGAGCTCTATCGCGTCTTTGGAACCCAGCGTGATTTGCTGGGCGAGATCTACAAAACACTCGTGAACGATCTGAAATCCGAAAACCTCGGGCTCCGCCGTTTTCCTTCTCCCATCGCCAGTCGCAACCTCAGCAACGACGTACCGGACCAAGCCGTCGACGTCCTCTTGGCGTCCTGCGCGAAGAACGCGGACATCTTTCAGGCCTATTTCAAACTGAAAGCGAAGATCTGCAAGATCAAGTCGATGAGCCGATACCATCTCTACGCGCCGCACCGGACAGAAACCAAAAAGTACAAGTACGCCGACGCGGTGACGATGGTGCTCGAGGCCTATCGAGGCTTTTCGCCTCACCTGGCTGAGTTAGCCGAGCAGGTATTTCACGATCGACACATCGACGCCCCGACACGCCCCGGCAAACTAGGTGGGGCGTATTGTTACAGTATCGTTCCTGGCATGACCCCCTATGTCATGCTGAACTACACAGGGGAAGCCAGAGACATTGCGACCATGGCGCACGAACTCGGCCATGCCGTCCATGGCATGCTGGCCAAAGACCACTCCACCTTCACCTTCCATTCAACCCTGCCGTTGGCGGAAACCGCATCCGTCTTCGGAGAGCGCATTCTCTCCGACGCCCTCATGTCCCAGGAACGGAACAAGGCTGTTCAGCAAGGCCTTCTGTTGGGCCAATTGGACGACATCTATGCCACCGTGCTACGGCAAGCCTATTTCGTTCGGTTTGAAAAGCTAGCGCATCAGATGGTCGCGGAGGGCGCAACGGCCGATCAA
>JAHBWQ010000098.1 GCA_019636915.1 Nitrospira sp.
CCGTTCCGACAAGAAACGGAGTAATTTACGATTGAGCGCTTCTGCCGACTGCCTGTTTTGCCCGAACGGCTTCTCCATCATAACTCGGCTGCGTGGAGGCAACCGGATTTCATGAAGATAGTCGACGATGATTTCTGAGATTGAAGGGGGAAGACCAAAATACAGTACCAGGGGACCTCGTAACCGGCCGATCACTGCCTTGAGCTGATGCGGGTCGGTCAGATCGGCAGATGCATGTCGTACTCGCGCCAAGAGCTTCTTCACAACGCCAATACCGATGTTTCCACGATGCGTCTTCACTCCTTCCACAATTCGACGACGAATATCCGTCCAGTTTTTTCTGCTGATGGCCACGATCCGAAACCGCCGTGGCAACAGGTTTGCTGCTTCAAGTTCTGCCAAGGCGGGAAAGACATAGCGGTAGGCCACGTCGGATCCGGCACCGAGCAAGACGAACTCATACTGCGCCATGTGATTCCCTCCAATGCTACCGGTAGACCATAGATCGCCGTTGATGGCCAAGCACGAAACACTCACCAGAAAATGACCGCAACGTCACATATTGTGGTGAGTGTACGTCATCCAATCGTCTTAGTGTCCGGACTGTAGGGAGTTAGCATTTATTGATTCGTGGTCTCGGCTGCACTTTTGACCGAAATTGGTCTATTCGATCGGTAATAAAGCTGAACCGCTTTTTCGGTGGATAAGGAAACCGATAGGCGATCGGTTCTTCCTGGGGCGGTAAGTGCTTCATATCTCGGTACACATTCACCGGAGCCGAATCGGCTGCCAAATGGAACATAGAGCGATACCCCATCCCACAGCCGGCAATATTGAGCAGCTCCCCGACTCCATTCTGCGAGGCCCGTTGGAGCGCCCGCTGTCCGATTGACTTATAGGAATAAAATTGTCCCTTGGCCCACTTGTGGCCCCAGTACAATTGTTCAACGGTCATCTTGGCTGGTTGATAGACCACATGTTCACCGGTATAGGCCGTCCAATTTTCGGTAAGAATCCGCCCGGCAGCCTTGAGTTCGGCAAATTGTTTGGTGCCGGGATAGGGGGTCATAATTCGCCAGAGCGCCCCGGCGAACCCCATCTTAGTCGCCCACTCCGCCGTGCGCTCGAAGTCGTAGACATCCTCATGGTCTAGGCCACACATAAAGCCTGCATGAATGTCGATCCCTTGGTCATGAATCCGCTTGATCATCGCTTCATAGAGTTTGGCCTGGTTTTGTTTCTCGACGGACTTAAGTGAATCTTGATTGATCGATTCGATTCCCATGAACATCGCCGAGCAACCGGACTCCTTCAATGTCTTGAACAATTCAGGATGATGGGCCACGTAGGTCGCGCTCATCTGGCTCATCCACTTTTTCCCGAGCGGCTTCATCGCCTCACAAAGCTCTCGCGTATAGGTCGGATCCGACAGCAGGTCATCGTCCCAGAACATCACCATCGGCCCAGTCATTTTTTCGACGAGCTTTACGACATCGGCCGGTGGTTTCTTCCGGAACCCATATTGGCCGCCGCCTAAAGCCAAATGAATCGAACAAAACGTGCAGCGGTAATTGCACCCTCTGGTGGCTGTCAGCGCATTCCGAAACATGTAGCCCTGTGGCAACAGATCCCAGCGTGGCGGCTTCTCGTCCCAGCTCTCAACCATATAGGGCATACGGTACTGCGACTGCATGTTGCCTTTCTTGAAATCTTCGATTAACCGCGGCACCGTCAGTTCGCCTTCGCCGATCACGATCGCATCGGCATGCATGCTGGCTTCATCAGGACGTGTTGACGGATGGATACCGCCGAGGACGACTTTGGCTCCTCGTTCCCGGAACCGCCGTGCCACTTCGTAGGCGCGAATGGCGACGACGGTCGTGACGGTGATGAAGACCAGGTCGTAGTCACGTTCAAAATTCAGTGGACCGACGATTTCATCTTGGATTTCAATATCCCACTCGTCTTCAGGGATCAGGGCGGCAAGCGTAGGGAGATTGAGGTTCGGCGTGCGAAACAGCTTCCAGACTGAGTCCCATTTCTGATCTTCGGGGTGCGGAATAATGAGACCGATCTTGTAGTGTCCCATACGATGCCCTCCCGTATTTGCGAGATGAAAGACTCTGTAGGTGCCTGGAAAACCTCCACGATAGAACCGCCGTCCGTCTATATCACCTATGCGAACAGTAATGACTCCGGGGGTCCTCAGAGAGTTGGCCACTGCAGTGCCAGAAGAAGGCACTTCTCAATATGCGAAGGAGTTTCCGCGACGCCATGTTCGCCTCGACGGGAGGAGGGGGTGACAAAGCCGCATCCCGCGATTCGTCGGTTATGGCCTTCTCACTGCTTGTTGAGCCTCGCGATGTCGAGCACCTGTTGACTGGAATCAATCAGCAATGTGATGGCATCACCCGCCTGCACCAAGGCCAGTTCCTTCGCGGCATAGGGCCGTACAGAGTACACCCGTTGTTCTCCGTCCGTCGTCTTGATCGTGATGCGTCCATCGGCCACGACTTCCACGACGGTGCCGTTGATGCGGTCATGCGGCGCCTTGGGGTTGGAGATCTGTCGATATTCATGCTTGATATGTTCCAAGGACACGGGGTCCCCGAAGGTAACGTCCACAATATGATCGGTCTCGTCTACCAGAAATAAGGCCGGAGCTCCGATAGGCATGGATGCCAGTTTACTCCGAATCAGCGGGCTTACCGGGTGAGTGGTCGTCTCTCCATCATCCGCTCTCACCACAACTCGTTCCTGACCAACCTTCATCTGCTCCGCAACCTGACCTGTCATAACGGTGTGGTGTGAATCTTTGTGTCCCCAAGGATGAAAATCGACAAGCACCTGTTGCTCATTGAAGACCATCATGACCGAGTCTCCAGGCTTGAGCTCCATTCCCTTCGCCTCTGCCACAGAGAGCGGCAGGTAACGGGGTTGGAGCGAGTCGGCGTACTCCACCTTGATTTGGTTACCTTGGATCGCCTTGACGGTACCGAATACTATCCGATCTCCAGGAAGTAGTTGAGATGTACTTCGTGAAGTTGGATCATGCTTCAATGCCGGAAGTGATTGAGCTTTGCTGACTTCAGGACTCCTCGCTGATTTACCTCCCACACACCCAGAGAGAATCAAGACGATACAGAGTACGGCTAACATTGACAGTGATAGCCTTTGGTCAGGCGAACAAACAATCAGAGAGCGGGACGCTGGAGATAATATGCAGCTCAGGTTGGTCATGTGGATTACCCTATTCGCCGAATAGGTAGTGCGCGTGACGTTCAGCTGACAAGATCTTTCGCATGCTCTTCTTCTTTCCCCAGAATTTCTTCGAACAGACGTCTTGTGGTAGGCTCATATTCCTGCAAAAATGCGATGAGGTCTCGATAACTATCTATCGCAATTCGCTCTGCGATCAGATCTTCCTTCAATCATTTCCTCAAGAACCTTGCCCTCGACATATTCAGAGTGACTTCGACTCAACAGGCCGTCTGGCGAGAAGTTAGGTTCTCCTCCTAGCTGAATGATTCGCGCAGCCAGCTGATCCGCATGGCCCTGCTCTTCACTCGCATGTCTCCTTCTACAGCCCGCGCCGCCTGAATAGCTCATAGATGGTCATATGACATAGAGCTACTCGCCCCATGAAATCGTCCGTCGAAGATGAGGCAATGGCCCGCTGTATTTAATTGTCACGCCCTCGTGGCATGTATCTGTCGCTCAGCCTCGAGCCAATGCTCCACGTCGTAGCCGTTTTTGAAGCCGCTGGCTTCATAGAGCAGAAAGGCCCTTTCCGCGATTCTCTGATGCAAATCGTCCTGCGACTCGAGAACTTGGGCCTCAGACCTGTGAATCTGGGGTACTTGTTCTTGCTCCAATAATGAATGAGGGATTGAGGGTGTCTCAACCAAAGCACTTTCCTCGACTCTGCTTGTCGCTCTTGGCTCACGATTCCCCGAGATCTTGGGCTTCCGATTCACGTCGTTCGCACTCACACGTGGCATGATTTCCCTCCCTGTGAAATCCTTTCTCACCAAGTACTCACTGCCTTGTCGGCACAAGCACAATCTCAACCCGTCGATTTTGGGCTTTGCCAGCGGATGTGCTGTTGTCCGCAATAGGGTTGCTCTCTCCATACCCTCTGATTTCCATCCGTTCTGCCATGATCCCTCCGACAAGTAGAATCTTTTGAACAGATCGAGCACGCGATTCAGAAAGTTTTAAATTGGACTCACTTGATCCATCCGAATCGGTATGGCCCTCAATAAGAATATATTGATCCGGCACAGCAGCCAGCGTCTTCGCGATTTTGGTTACCTGCATTTGCATTGCCGGCTTGACATCCGCCTGGTTGACGTTGAAATAAATGTTCCCCGGCAAGGTGATGACAACCCCACGGGCTTCCTTACGCACCTTGGTCAGGCGTGACAATGTAGCAGTCAATTCCGCGCGTGTTTTGTCATGCTCGGCACGAAGCTTCATGACTTCACGCTCCGCCTGTTCTGCTCGAGCCTGCTCAGCGGCCAGTGCCGCGCGTTTCTCCTGCTCTTCGCGAAGACGGGTAGCCTCATTTTCCACAGCGGCATACTCAGCCGCCTGCGCCGCAAATTGTTCCTGCCCCTCGCGCAGTCGCGTGATCTCACGCTCTGCTCTGGCCCTTTCAGCAATCTGTTGTTCTTGAGCATCCAACAGACCCCGTTCTTGGGCTTTCGAAAGGGCCTTCATCTGTTCCAGCTCTTTCTCCTGCCCTTTCTTTCTGAGCATCATAATCTCGGCGTCGCGTAGGGCAATGGCATTGCGGGTCTTTCTGTCCGTTTCACGACGGAGGTTTTCTTCCGCCGTCTGAGCTTCTGCTACATACTGGGCTTTCCTTGCCTCCGCCTCGGCCAACCGTGCCTGATGAAGAACTGCCGACGCATCATGTTCTTTCTCCCAAGACGTGTTGGCAATATCCAAGTTTGCCGCAGCCGTATCGTAGCTGTGCGTCGCACGTTTATCCGCATGTGCGGACTTCGCGTCTTGGAGGGCGAGTCGTGCTTCCACAAGTTCGCTCGGCGGTGCCGGGACCGTACAGGCGGCCAGGGCCAAGACACCCCAGACAAGACTACTGACAGCCCACATGTGATATGGCACGCTGTCTTCGTTTTTTTCTCGGTTCTTCATTTATCAGACTCCATCTCAGCGCCAGATTGTGGAACCTGCAACTGTTTCTGTATCACTTCGGCTTTGACCTCAAGCTCATCCGCCTGCTGACGGACCTTGGCAGTCTCCTTTTTCTGCTGTTCGGCTTGGGCCCGAGCTCGCGCAGCTTCAGCGTAGGTCGTCGTTTCAAGAAGATATTGGCGAGCCTCCGAGTGATCCCCCTTACCCGTTGCCCGCTGAGCTGCACCAAGCGTCTGCCTCGCTTTTTGCAAGAGAGCAGAAGCGTGTTCGAACGCTCCCGCCGATTCAGCGCTCCGGATCATTGCTTCGGTTTCTGCCAGTTGTGTTTGCGGAACCGGCGTGCCGCTCAAGGCACAGCCGACTACGATGTACAAGAAGCCAATTGTCAGAGTTGACCCTACGACAGTCCTCATCGAAACTCCCCTTTCAGTATCTGCATATTGTCCACCATTCCCCTCTGATCCCTTTCGGAGAATTGACTAATGCACTTCCGCACTTTGCCGAGGGTGGCATTTCTGATCACTAAGTACCGAAATTCTGACTCGACCGCAGCTAGACAAACCCCTAGGTTCAGGACTCGTTCTTCGAATTCGGAGATGAGATGATGGGTGCGCGAGCCAGATAACCGAGAAGAAGCGCTATGGTGTACAATGCCTCTGTAAGCAACCGCCATCTATGATGGAGGGTACGCATGGTGCGGAGCCACTACGAGCCCCCCTACCGAGCACGCGCCTTGAAATTACTCCCCTGGATCTGTGCGCACTGCGGACGAGAATTCGACGGCAAGAAGCTGAGCCAGCTCACGGTCCATCACAAAGACCACAACCATCAGAACAATCCTCCAGACGGTAGCAACTGGGAGTTGCTCTGCCTCTACTGTCACGACAATGAGCATCAGCGCGAGCACATGGGTGGCGAGTCGAACGACCCGCCGTCAAACCGTGAACCGGAGCGCCCCTTTACACCGTTCGCTCAGCTCGCCAACCTGCGCAAAGGTCACACGGCAGCCTGATCGAGGCCGTCTTGAATCGGCTTTCTAAGTCCCTGGGAGCTAGGGCCCTGTCTATTTTTACCGGCGCGAATGTAGCAAGAGGGGCGGAAGCCGGAGACCGATCCGACCTCAGGCTTCTTCCCCCCTCTCTCTTCATTTGATCTTCTTCCGCTAGAACCTCGATGCCGTCATCGTCACGTCTGTGTCAGGCCAGGCTTTGTGAAAACGCGCTTCCGCTGCGGCTGCTTCATTCTTCTTTCCTTGCGCTCGAAGCGCCTGCGTAAGCCCGAAGAGGGACCAGCCGTTCTCTGGGAAGCGACGAAGGTCCTCGCGATACACCTTCTCGGCCTCGGCATTCTGTCCTGCTTTCACCAGCGCGGCGCCGAGCGAATGCCGAATCGGGTAATACCACTTGGGCGGTTCGAAGTAGAGTCCCGCGTCTTCGATCTTGGCCGCCTCTCGGAAGTGGGTGATGCCCGCGTCGAGATCGCCGTGGCGAGTCGCGATTTCGCCGGACAGCGCATGCACGGCGATCGAGAGTGCCGTCTTCCCTTCGGCGCTGTCTGGCGTCGCGGCATCGATCGCCGTCACCTGGTCGAGTGCGGCTTGCGCCTCCGCCCACTCTTCTTTGGCGGCATGCGCCACGCCCCTGGCGTAGTAGGCCATGGCGTATGAGAAGCGGAGGTTTTCCGGCGGAAGCGGTGCGGCAAGCACCTCGTCCCATTTTCCAAACGTCGTAAGCGTGAGCGCGTGGTACGGCAGCATTTCCTGCAGCAACCCGACCTGGCGTGCCGCATCGAGATTTACCTTCGAGGTCAGCGTATTGGCCGCCTCGATCGCCTGAGCACTGCGGCCCGCCATGGTGGAGGCGAAGGCGAAAAAGTGGATGTTGTGCGGGTAGTACGCGAGCGGATAGACGCCCATTGGGCGCTGTCCTTCGATGAACTCCTCGTCCGTATGGATGGCATGGTGGTTGGCCTGCACGGCGTCGTTCCACCGTCCGACGCGGATGAAGATATGCGAGGGCATGTGGACCATGTGTCCTTCGCCCGGCATGAGTCGAGCGAGCCGTTCGGCGCACGGCACCGCGGCCTTCGGGTTTACCGCTTCGACCGCGTGAATGTAGTAATGACAGGCGCCGGGGTGATTGGGGTTGCGCGTGAGGACGCTCGCGAGCTGGTGTACGATTTCCTTCGTGCCGGGGTAAGGAGTCCCGTCGGGACGCCAGTAGTTCCATGGGCGGAGATCCATCAGCGATTCGGCATACAGCGTCGCGGCATCGAGGTCCTTCGGATACGTCTTGGCGACCTGCCCCATCGCGATCGAGTACGACTTGTCCAATCGAACACGATCGGCCGGTGGGTCCGCCTCATAGCGCTGTGCGAGCGCTTCGAGGTACGCGCGTTCAGGCGCCGTGGCATGGGACTTGAGCAACAGCGCTTTTTGAACCGCCGCGTAGGCGGCGACGCCGCTCGCCGAATCCATAGGCGCGTTGACGTGCGGTCCATAGGCAAGCGCGATTCCCCAGTAGCACATGGCGCAAGCGGGATCGAGCTCTGCGGCGCGCGTGAAGGAGCGGATCGCTTCCGCATGATTGAATCCGTAGACCAGTCGCAGTCCCTGGTCGAAGTACTGCTGCGCAGCGGGGACTTTTGTGGAAATGCGTTTGTGATGGGAGCCAAGGTTTGTGTACAGGGGAATTGTGCCGGAAAGGCTCGTCGGTGGCGCTGGTGCGACCGACGAGCCTGTAGCCGAACCGGACGCGGCCCAGGCGAGCAGTGCAGCCGAGACGACCGCAATGATGCGGGGTAATTTCATGGCCTGTTTCGTTCCAGTCAACCCAAGCAATCGTAATAGTTTCATGGCAATCTCCTTCTGCATGGTAGACGACTAAATTATATTCGTTCTTACGCCGTACTGCTGCACGCTTCCCATCACGCCCGAATACCGATGACATCCAGATATTCCGCCAAGACGGTAGTGCAGTCCACCCCGGCTCGGTTGTGCACTGCCCAGAGTGTTTCTAGCTCTTGCCGCAATTGCGCTTGCCCATCGGCGTCAAGCGATGCGAATGCCCGATTTGTCGGCCCGTAATACAGACGAAAGAATTCCACCACCTCCGACGGAGGAAAGGGATAGTCGAAGAGGTACTGCCGCCTTGTGAGGCTGAGTTCTGAGAGCCCCTGGCCAAGTCGCTCACGGACGGTAGCTTCATCGCCCCATAAGACCGGCGCCGGCATCCCGGACGGCGCGATGAACTTCGATACCGTCTTGAACAGCTGCCCGACGAATCCCTGAGATGTCCAATTGGCCATGGCGATGGTGCCGCCTGGCACACACACCCGCAGCAATTCCTTCGCGACATGGTCGGGCCGCGGGGCGAACATCGCGCCGATCAGACTGACTACCACGTCGAAGCTCGCGTCGTCGAACGGAAGCGCTTCGGCATCAGCCTCCTCAAAACAAGCTCTCAGCCCTTCCGCTTGCGCGCGCGAGCCGGACACCTGCACGATGGCCTCCTATCTTTCTGCCCCTTCCAAGCACGTGATTATCTTTCACCTGGTCACCGAGGGACGCGGATATGCCTGTGTTGAGCACGATCGTTGCCCGATGCCTTTTGAGGCTGGAGACATCGTCATGTTTCCGCACGGCGATGCGCACCTGTTGGGCAACGGTCCGCCTGTCCGACCCATCAATAGCGCCGACGAACTCAAGCGTATTCTTAGGGAGGGATTCTGTCCCAAAGTGTCGGGGGCGGAGAATTGACGAAACTGAGTTGCGGGTACATGACCTCGGATGCACGGCTCAGTCAGGTATTCCTCGCGGGACTTCCGGCGATGATCAAGCTCAACATCCGCGAGACGCCATAGGGACAGTGGCTGGAAAATACATTCCGCTACTCGGTCGACCATGCGGAGGCCTCGGGACCAGGGGGCGCGGCCGTCATCGCCAAACCGTCAGAGGCGTTGTTCGTGGAAACGCTGCGGCGGTACATCGCGAAGTTGCCGCTGATGCAAACAGGCGGGCGTGCGAGATGCGGACGTAGGAAAGGCACTGGCGCTCTTGCACAAGCAGCCTTCATGCCCCTGGACGATCGCCTCACTGGCCAATGAGGTCGGTGTGTCTCGTTCCGTGTTGGCCGAGCGATTTCGGCATTATCTGTCCGACACTCCGATAGGATATCTGACGCGCTGGAGGCTGCAGCTTGCTGCCCAAGTGCTGACGTCGACATCCAAGAGCGTAGCCGAAGTGGCGGGGGAGGTGGGATACGAATCCGAACCGTCTTTCAACCGTGCCTTCAAACGGGAGTTTGGTGTGCCTCCGGCGCGGTTCCGCAGCCAGACAAAGCGTACTCACCAGAAAAATTAGTCGGGTACATGACTAGGGGTAAGCCATGCCGTTCAGGCGACTTGGACTGTATCACGAGCCCGTCGCTTCTTCCCCTGTACTGACGGTACGCCGATCTACGTCTCCATCATTTCCAGCCTGGCATCGAATTCATGCCCGCAGGCCGTGCAATGAATGCATTCCGACTCGACGGCGAATTCGTCGGTGCGAATTCCCATGCCTCCGCAATCGGGACAGCGGGTCAGATGTACCCTTTCATCATTCATAGTTTCGTACTGAGTTCCACGAAGGCAATAGACCGGCTTTCCATCGAGGAGCCATGGTCGCCCTTGTTTATCGACGACCGGCAGGACGAGATAATGATGGTTCACATAGGCTTCCACCTCCTGCCGGTTCGTGAACCCGTCCTTGATGAATTTGCCCCCTAAGGCTTCGTAGAGAGCCTGTCCTTTTACGATCACCTTCGTTGGTCCCATAGCTCCCTCCCCTTCGTTTACGCTTAGGTCGTCCAGCGAGTACAGATGGGCATACACATCCCTCCCAGTCCCACAGGCTCAACTACAACCCCCCCACGCGCGTGCTCACAAGGATTGCGCTATGCCACACCGTCATGCAGCTCGCCTACTGATGGTTGGCGGTTCAGGAGCGCTATCACCCGATCCACCGGCATGTGGCCTCACTCCCTGTGGCTCCTTGGTGTCATCCAACGAAAGTAGGCGTATGCACGCGATCACCATGATCACCATGATTGTAAGCCCGATGACGATTCCCCAATATGGCCATGACATACAATCACCCTCTCGCGCCAGGCGACGCGAGTCCTTTCTGAGGTTGCCAGCACTGCTCTCCGCCGTGGAGTCCCGTCGGATGTCCACCCGTCATCTGACCTTCTTGTGGCAGATAGAGGGCATCGGACTGTTCCTGCATGAACCTGGCATGAAACGAGGAGAAGGCCCGTCTGGTGAGGAATACACACCCGGCACGTCCAGACCGTTGGGATTGTGCTCCACGGAGGACCATGATCACCACCTCCAGAATGAGGCGGCATCGACGTGACACCGTTACCCTACTCCGGGATGGTCAACAGGTCAAGGGGGGCTCCATCCGGTTTCGGTTTTGATACTCCCGCATCAATGTTCTCTACCTTCCACACGTGAGCCACGGGATCTCTCCGCTCAGAACAGTGTTTCAATGTCGCTCTATTTCTGCAGTGGCAGTCTCAATGTGAGACTTGATAGAGTGCAGCAATGGAGTCCGAAGAACAGATGACTATTGCAGAACTCCGGCTCAGCCATCGCTACATCAACGACCATCCGTGGGTGGTGACGGCCGTCAACGGTTTTCTCTCCGCCTACTTCATGGAACAGCCGAGCTTTCGCGTACAACGTCACTTCGATGAATTGGAATCCGGCATGCATGTCTGGATCTGCGATGTGCCGAACACAATGAAGATGACGACCCTCTTACGACGGCTCCAAGCGGATATTCCTCCCTGCCGATACATCCACACCGCGCCAGAGCCGGACGGACGGCTGCAGTATGTCATCGATGTTCTCGATCAATGCTGACGAGTCACCCTGCCCGTTGTTCCATTTTTCAAAGCCAGTGGTCAGAATGTTCCCGTGGGGTATAATGCCTCATGATGCATCGCGTGCTCGTCCTTGGTGCCGGCAAGATCGGTTCTCTCATTGCCTGTCTCCTCAACCAGTGCGGTCGGTACGAAGTCCATCTCGGAGACATGACCCTGGATGCACCGACCCACCTCGTCGACACTCTCAAGCTGGAGCGAGTGATACCCTGTCTCCTGGATGTGCGACATCCGGACGCAGTCAGCAACTACCTCTCCACCCATCGGTTTGATGCCATTCTGTCGAGTCTCCCCTATTTTTGTAACCCCACGGTCGCCGGCCTGGCCTTAACCCATACCCTGCACTACTTCGACCTGACTGAAGATGTCGAAGTCACCAGCCAGATCAAAGTGTTGAGCGCAGGAGCCACCCATGCCTTTATGCCGCAATGCGGTCTGGCACCGGGATTCATCAGTATCGTGGCCCACGAACTGATGACCCATTTTGATACATTGGATACGGTCAAGATGCGTGTCGGTGCGCTGCCGGTGCATCCCAGCAATGCGCTGAAGTATTCGCTGACCTGGTCGACGGATGGACTGATCAATGAATACGGCAATGTCTGCTATGGAATCGAAGAAGGCGAGAAAGTCCCGCTCCAGCCGCTCGAAGGCTACGAAACCATCGAGCTGGACGGTCTTCTTTATGAAGCGTTCAATACCTCAGGCGGGCTCGGTACGCTGGCCGATAGTTATGCCGGCAAAGTCCGCACGATGAATTACAAGACGCTCCGGTACCCGGGCCATTGTGAAAAAATTCACCTCTTGATGAAGGACCTCAAGCTCAACGAAGACCGGGACACCTTGAAGCGTGTGCTCGAACGGGCCGTGCCGCAGACGCTGCAAGATGTCGTCTTGATCTATGCGTCGGTCACCGGCACGAATAGGGATGGCTTTTTCGAAGAAAACTACGTGAAGAAAGTGTACCCGCAATGCATCAAGGGCAAACTCTGGTCGGCCATCCAAGTCACAACGGCATCCAGTGTCTGCTGTGTCATGGACCTTGTCTTGAACCATCCCGAGCAGTACCATGGATTCATCACTCAGGAATCCGTCTTATTAAAACACTTCTTGGACAATGAATTGGGAGGTTGCTTTCGATGAGCACGAGTCATTCCGCATTGAGGGACCTTGGCATCCAAGCCGTCAACTCAGGTGGAAGTACCGGTAATGGCTGGTGGTCTGGTCGCAATGACGGAACCCTGCTCCCCTCGATCAACCCAACGACTGGAGAGCAGATCGCCGGTGTCTACCCCTGTTCGCTAGAAGATTACCAACGCATTGTGAAAGAATCGGTTGAGGCATTTCGAGCCTGGCGCATGGTGCCGGCTCCCAAGCGAGGTGAAATTGTCCGTCTGATCGGCCAAGCTCTCAGGGAGAAGAAGGACCAGTTGGGCACCTTGGTGTCCCTGGAAGTCGGAAAGATCAAAGCCGAGGGTGACGGGGAAGTGCAAGAGATGATCGATATGGCTGATTTTGTCGTCGGCCAGTCTCGCATGCTGTACGGTGCCACGATGCAGTCGGAACGACCGGCCCACCGCATGAGCGAGCAGTGGCATCCGCTCGGTCCGGTGGGTGTGATCACGGCATTCAATTTTCCCGTGGCAGTCTGGGCTTGGAATGCGTTTCTAGCCGCGATCGCAGGAGATACCGTGATTTGGAAACCCTCGCCGAAGGCTCCCCTCTGCGCCGTGGCTGTCCAACAGATCTGCAATCGCGTGATGCAACAACAAGGTTATTCCGGTGTTTTTTCGCTCTTCATTGCCGATCAACCGGCGCTGGTGGAACAGATGGTTCAGGATGAGCGCCTCCCGCTCATCTCCTTTACCGGCTCGGTACCGGTCGGTCGACGCGTCGCGTCGTTGGTCGGGCAACGGTTAGGCCGAACGCTCCTCGAACTGAGCGGCAACAACGCCGTCATAGTTGATGAGACCGCCGATCTCAACATGGCGGTCCGCGCGATTGTGTTTGGAGCGGTCGGGACCGCCGGGCAGCGCTGTACGACGACGCGACGTCTGATCGTCCACGAGTCATGCTATGAAGAATTGGTCAGCAGACTTGTCAAGGCCTATGCGCAAGTACAGATCGGCAATCCGCTGGAAAAAGAGGTGCTCATGGGACCGCTCATCGATCAGGTGGCAGTAGAAAGCTATCGGGCTGCTCTCGATGAGATCAAGAAGGAGGGCGGAGAGATCATCCACGGAGGGCGTGTGCTGACCCGCCCCGGCTACTTCGTCGAACCGACGATCGTGCGGGCGCAAAACCATTGGCCGGTCGTGCAACGTGAAACCTTTGCGCCCATTCTCTATGTGATGACGTTCACGTCGATGGAAGACGCCATCGCGATACAAAATGACGTCCGGCAAGGACTGTCTTCCGCGCTGTTCTCCAACGATGTGCGTCGGAGTGAGCGTTTTCTCTCAGCTGCGGGCAGCGACTGCGGGATCGCCAACATCAATATCGGCACATCCGGAGCCGAGATCGGTGGCGCGTTCGGCGGAGAAAAAGAGACCGGTGGGGGCCGAGAGGCAGGATCGGACTCCTGGAAGACCTATATGCGCCGCCAAACCAACACGGTCAATTGGGGAACGGACTTGCCGCTGGCTCAAGGCATTAAGTTCGGATCGTGAACGAGGTGCAACATGGATCAGGCTCAGGAACTTGATACTCTCATGGAACGAATGGTGGCTGACTATGTCGTGCGCAACCAGGCTGCCGGTGTCCTGAAGGCCATGCTGGACGAAACCGGCGTAGGGTTTGCGCCGGTCATCGACCATGTCACTATCAGGACGTTGAATATCAACCAAGGTGCCGAACCGTTTGTGTCATTAGGCTATGCGTACGATGAGACGCTGCAGTATGACGACTGGTATGCGAAGGTCTATCGGAAACCTGGATACCCTGGTCTCTTCGTCGATCAGGCCTACCCGGACGAGCGAGGGAAGACCAGTATCATTCCCGGCTGGGTGAACAAGTTCGGCGACAAAGTCTTCCACCATGTCGCCGTGCGTGTGGAAGATATCGAACAAGCTGTCGCCCGATTGAAACAGCGCGGTGTGGTGTTCGCCGGCAATATTGTCGGAGAGCGTGGTGGCCATCTCCGGCAGATTTTTTCTTCCCCCGAGATGGTCGATGGTCAGCCCTTCACGGTCTTAGAATTAGCGGAGCGGCACCGAGGCTACCTCGGCTTCCTGCCGCCGCAGGCCGACAGCCTGATGAAATCTTCGACCGGCAAGTAAGATGTCGACTTAGTCGCATCACTCCTGATGCAGTGACACTTAAAGGAAGCAGCAGGCGGCTCACCTATCCCATGTCCCGCAAGATATGGCCAGGATTGCGATCGCGTGCAATGGTCTTCATCAGTTGATCGCCGAATAACACAACGACTCTATCTCGTTGATCCTTCACCATCATCGACGCCGACGGGGATTTAAAGGTGGCAGGATCTCCATCGAGCCAGGCGCTACAGCTGAACGGCAGCGCATCGAGAATGGTTTCCACGCGATACTCGTGGCGGAGCCGGTACTGCAATACATCGAACTGCAGTCGACCGACAGCGGCAATCAGAATCTCTTGATCATGAAGGCTGCGCATGATCTGCACCGTCCCTTCCTGCGCCATCTGGGAGACCCCCTTGTCGAAAGCCTTTCGCTTCCCGACATCCGTCGGTCGCAGACGCGCAAAGATCTCAGGTTGGAACTGCGGCAGCGGTTTAAAGTTGAAACCTCCGGTTAGGGATACGGTATCTCCGATGGCGAAGACCCCGGGGTTAATAATCCCGATGATATCGCCCGGGTAGGCCTCCTCGACCGTGCTCCGTTCCTGCGCCACCAGACTGTGCGGCCGTGCCAAGCGAATGTCCCGACCCAGCCGATGATGTTTCACGACCATATCTCGCTCGAAGCGTCCTGAGCACACGCGAAGAAATGCCGTACTATCACGATGTTTGGGGTTCATATTCGCCTGAAGCTTGAACACATAGGCGCTGAACGGCATATCAATCGGGTCAACCGTCAAGTCGGACCCATCCTCTCGATCAGCTAAGCGTGCACCGGGGCTGGGGGCCAACTCCACAAAGGCATCGAGAAAACTTTCAATCCCAAAGTTCGTAAGCGCGGAGGCAAAAAAGACCGGAGTCACGTCACCGCTGAGAAACTGTTCCCGCGTGAACGGGTTCCCGGCAATCTCCAAGAGCTCCAGATCATGCTGAACTTGCGCCAACATCTCCTCCGAGACTCGGCTGTGTGAGCCCAGTTCCGCGAAGGGCAACGTATCCGTCTCCACCCTGGCTGCTCCACCGTGCATGGTCTTGCTGAACAACTGCACCTGACGATCGGCTCTGGTCACAATGCCCACGAAGTCACTGCCCGATCCGATCGGCCAATTGACGGCGCTCGCGTGAATATTCAACGCCTGCTCGACCTCCGTCATGAGGTCCAAGGGGGGACGTCCAGGCAGATCCATTTTGTTGATCAACGTCAGGACCGGAATCCGCCGCATGCGGCATACG
>JAHBWQ010000099.1 GCA_019636915.1 Nitrospira sp.
TTCGCCGAGACACATTTTCGTATCAACGCCGGAATGACATGCGACGTCTGTAAATCAAAGTTGTCTCGCGGCCCATACAAATTCACCGGGAAGAGGACGATCGAGTTAAATCCGTACTGATCACGATAGGCCTGTGATTGCGCCAACATCATCTTCTTCGCCAGCCCATAGGGCGCATTCGTTTCCTCAGGATAACCGTTCCAGATATCGTCTTCCTTAAATGGAATCGGGGCGAATTTCGGATACGCACAGATCGTTCCTGTGGCTACAAACTTCTTGAGTCCCTGCTGACGTCCAATCTCAATCAGTTGCGTACCCATCATGAGATTGTCATAGAAGAACCGACCCGGATTGGCCTGGTTGGCACCGATGCCGCCGACACGCGCGGCCAAATGGATGACAACGTCCGGCCTGGTGTCACGATACAATTTCTTGACGGCATCCATTTCCACCAGGTCATATTCCTGACTCCGCGGCACGACGAGCTGCTGGCAGCCTTTCGCGCGCAGCTGATCCACGACAAACGACCCTAGAAATCCGGCTCCCCCTGTGACAACCACGCGTTTATCGTTCCAAAATGAAGTCATGTCGATGCTATCCCACTCCTTAGCTTCGTTTCCTCGTCCCGTCTAGTTTTTCCCTCTCCGCTGCCAAGTCGGCATCCACCATCATAGCAATGAGCTCTTCAAACCGCACCTTAGGTTGCCATCCGAGATCTTTCTTGGCTTTCGTGCTATCTCCGATCAACAGATCCACTTCCGTCGGGCGATAGTATTTCGCATCGATCTTCACGTGTTTCTTCCAATCCAATTGCAGACGGTCAAAGGCCAATTCAAGCATTTCCTTGACCGTATGAGTTTCCCCCGTAGCAATAACATAGTCATCGGGAGCCGGAGCTTGCAACATCATCCACATCGCCTCGACATAGTCACCCGCATAGCCCCAGTCACGCTTCGCATCGAGATTTCCGAGAAACAGATCCTGTTGGATGCCGAGCTTGATCCGGGCGGCCGCCTTGGTAATCTTCCGTGTGACAAAGGTTTCTCCGCGCCGCGGTGATTCGTGATTAAACAAAATGCCGTTGCACGCAAAGAGATTGTAGGCTTCGCGGTAGTTGACCGTAATCCAGTAGGAGTAGACCTTCGCAGCTCCGTACGGACTTCGTGGATAGAACGGCGTCGTTTCCTTCTGCGGAACCTCCAACACCTTGCCGAACATCTCGCTGGACGAGGCCTGGTAGAATTTCGGCTTGAGTCCTGACTCCCGAATGGCTTCCAGCAGACGAATCGTGCCAAGCCCCGTGATCTCACCCGTATATTCGGGAATGTCGAAACTGACCCGGACGTGACTCTGGGCGCCAAGATTATAGATTTCATCAGGCTGGACGGTGCGCAGGATCCGATTCAGGGAACTGGCATCGTTCAAGTCGCCGTAGACCAAATGGAGCCGCCGATGCGGCACATGCGGATCCTCATAAATGGGATCGATACGCCCTGTATTGAACGAACTGGAACGACGGATGATCCCGTAGACTTCGTATCCTCGGCCAAGGAGAAACTCTGATAGATAGGACCCATCTTGCCCCGTAATACCGGTAATCAGTGCTTTTTTCACGGGTGAGTGCCTCCTCTCATTATCGACAACGAGATTATTGCCGGGTTCGATCGGCTAGTCTACCCACAACGTGTAAAAAAATCGTTAATAAAAGAATCTTGCGACAAATAATACAGACCAGGTACCATGACCCATTCAGCGGAAGAGAGAGACGATACCGTGGCAACCCTTGCTCCTCAAAATATTCGCCGTGTCGGCTTGTTGCTGTGCATGGCAGCCTCCGGGTTCCTCGTCGCGCACACCATCAACGCATTTGTGGCCGATGCCCTGTATGTGATTCCGGAACGGACGATAGGATCGGGGAGTGACCCCTCGGGAGGAGGGGTGCCTGCTATCGCGTCATATTCTCCGACGCAGGCTATGGAACACATTCGCTCCAGCGGGCTCTTCCTTCTTCCTCCGGTGATGGAGAATGGAACGACAGGGACCACCGCTTCCGGTCGACGCAGTTCCAGCGGCCCAGTAGTTCGAGCATCCCTCGGGTTAGCAGCAAGACTTCGCTTGATCGGCACGGTACTCGGCGATCAACGCGGCGTCTTTGCCATCGTAGAAGAGCTGTCATCCAAACAGCAATCCTTGTATCACTTGCATGACTCCATCCTCGATCTGGGCGAAGTCGCCGAGATCCGGCGAAACGGGATTATCGTCCGTCAGGGCAACGTGGAAGAATTGTTGGAATTGGCGATCTCAGAAAGTCAGGCTGCATTGACCGGCGCTGCCGGCGCCACTCCCAATCCTCAAGCAGCCACCGCGCCGATCGCGCCGCTTCGCAAAGTGGTGGATCGCCGTGAAGTGGAACAGGCCATGAATGACCTGCCGAAACTCCTCTCGCAGGCACGAGCCGTACCCAATACGGTCAATGGAGCCATCAACGGATTTCGCCTGGACTATATCGCACCAGCCAGTTTTTACGAAAAAATCGGGGTCCAGACTGGAGATGTGCTCCAGCGCGTCAACGGAGTCGATATTCGAGATCCGAGTACCATATTGAGCCTGCTTCAGCAACTCAAGAACGAGCAGACGGTGAAACTCGACCTGGTCCGGAATAACCAGCGCTCAACCATCACCTACGAGCTTCGCTGATCTCACCGTTAGTACTGACGCAATCTGGAAACCGATAGCCTAAGAGTTTCACGGTTCTTGTTTCATATCTCAAGTTGCAGAGTTTTTTTGCCCGCTCACAACCTGCGTCTTGAAACACGAAACCTGAAACCCGACTCTTTGCAAAATGCATAGGCCAGGTGGTTTTGTTGATCGCCCCCGCGACTTCTCTCTGGGTTGAACCTGAGTGGAGTCGAAGGCTCGATCATGCTCGGCCCCTGCTTGACGAAGAGGCACGACCCGTCATGAATCATATTAAATAAAGACACAACGTCTCGATTTCTTGAAGTAATTTTGTCATGTCCTTGCCAGGTCATCATCAGGCAGAGTATCTTAATCCTGGGAAAGTATAAAGAGACTCGAGAGCCAAACCCCCATCTCAAGTACGCGAGTTACGGGAAGAGGTCAGGGAGCCAGTGTCTGAACTAGACGAGCACCAGCAGCCTATTGTGAATTCGACTCGGCCACGCCTGGGGGATATTCTCCGGGAGAAATTTCAGCTCTCTGAGCTGAAGCTTGAGGAGGCCCTTGCCTACCAACAGGAGAAAGGTGGTCGGTTGGGAGAAGTGTTGCTGCACCTGCGAACGTTGCGCGAAGAGCTGTTGTTGGAAGCACTGGCCCAGCAGTTTGACATGACCTGGCTCCCCCATCTGGATACCACCCCTGTGGACCATGAGATGATCAAAAAGGTGCCGATCGCCTTTTGCCGGCGATACCGGGTCTTGCCGCTGCGTGACGAAAACGGAGCCATCCTCACCGCCTCGACCGATCCGTTGGAAACCGTGGCCCTGGATGACCTTCGCTTGCTACTGGGGAAACCCATCGCGCCGGTCTTGACCACCAGCGTCGCGCTCCTCGCGAGGCTCAACCGAGCCTACGACGAAATCGCAAATCCTGCAGGCGCCGAAGAAGTGATGGAGGATATTGCAGCGAACCGAAGCTTGGACCAGTTGGCCCACGAGCTCGACGAGCCACAAGACTTGCTCGATGCGACAGACGAAGCTCCGATCATTCGACTCGTCAACTCGGTGTTGTTCCAGGCAGTTCGACAGCGAGCCAGCGACGTCCACTTCGAATCGTTCGAACGAGGGTTGGTCGTCCGCTATCGGATCGACGGTGTCCTCTACCCGATCCTCACACCGCCCAAGCATTTGCAAGCCAGCATCATCGCTCGTCTCAAAATCATGGCCGGCTTGAACATCGCTGAAAAACGCCTTCCACAGGACGGTCGGTTTGCGATCAGAACCGCCGGAAAGGACGTCGACCTCCGAGTCTCCGTCCTCCCCACCTCTCATGGTGAGCGAATCGTGCTGCGATTGCTGGAAAAGGAAAATCGCCTGCTCAACCTCTCTGAAATGGGATTTTCCAAAGAACGTCTGACCGTCATTCACCAGCTCATCCAACTGGCGCACGGCATCATCCTCGTCACCGGCCCGACGGGAAGCGGAAAGACGACCACCCTGTATGCCGCACTGAGCCACATCAACTCGCCGGACAAGAACATCATCACCGTCGAAGATCCGGTCGAATACCAACTGCTCGGCATCGGGCAAATGCAGGTCAACCCGAAAATCAATCTGACGTTCGCCGCCGGGCTACGATCGATTCTTCGACAGGACCCTGATGTCATCATGATCGGGGAGATCCGCGATCGTGAAACGGCGGAGATCGCCATTCACGCCTCGCTCACCGGACATTTGGTATTCTCAACCCTCCATACGAACGATGCCGCCAGCGCCGCCACTCGCCTCATTGACATGGGCATCGAGCCTTTTCTCGTTGCCTCATCAGTCGTCGCGGTACTGGCGCAACGGTTACTCAGGCGGATTTGCCCTGATTGCAAGCGCCCCTATCGAGCCAGTGAAGACGAACTGAGCCGCTTGGACTTGCCGCCCGGTTCCGCAGTGACCCTGTATCGAGGAGCGGGCTGCGCGGCCTGTTCACAGACCGGTTATCGCGGGCGAACCGGCATCTTTGAGCTGATGGTACTGGACGATGAGATTCGGCGACTCATCGGCAGTAAGGCAGACTCGACGGCCATCAAACAGGCGGCGCTCACAAGAGGAATGGTGACGTTGAAGCAAGAGGGTGCGGAGCGAGTCATCCAGGGCCATACCACGTTGGAAGAAGTCATGCGGATCACTCAACAAGAAATCGACGTCGACTGATGCCATTCCAATTCTCCATCTCCCACCACATCTGGTCCCTTCACCATCAGGCCATACGAATCGGTTGGGCCACTCCTGGAATCTGGTAACCATGCCTGTCTATCAATACCAGGGGTACCGGAGTGACGGTGGCGCAGCGACCGGGATCATCGACGCCGAAAACGTCAAAGTCGCACGGTTAAAACTCCGCAAAGAAGGCGTCTACCCGACCGATGTCGTCGAACAAGGCCAGACGTCCGGTCGAGCATCAGCTACGAGTCACACTAAACCTCTGCGGGCAATCGGCCGATCAGCGGTGCTCACGGCCAATGATTTGGCCCTACTCACCAGGCAGTTTGCCACACTGCTCGTCGCCGGCTTGCCGCTGGTCGATGCCCTTGGCGTGCTCGTCGATCAAGCGGAAAAGAAACCCATTAAATCCCTTCTCGCCGACATCCGAGAGCAAGTTCGTGGAGGGAAAGCGTTGAGCGCGGTCCTGGAAACCTACGATAAGGATTTCTCCCCTATTTATGTCCACATGGTCCAAGCCGGTGAAGCAAGCGGCGCCCTTGACCAAATTTTATTCAGACTAGCGGAGTTCTTGGAAAAACAACAAGCGCTCAGGACCAAGGTCACCAATGCCATGCTCTATCCGGTCATCATGTTGGCCATTGGAACCGTGATCCTGTTTTTCCTCATTACCTTCGTCGTGCCCAAGATTACACAGGTCTTCGCCCAACAAAAACAGGCATTACCATGGCCGACCGTCGCCCTCATGTCGACCAGCCAGTTTTTTTCTGACTATTGGATGGTACTGATCGGTCTGGTGCTCGGCGGCCTCTACGGAGCGCGACGATTTATCGGCACCGAACGAGGCCGCATGGTGGTGGACCGCCTGACGTTGAAACTCCCGTTGATCGGGGACGTCGCACGGATGGTCTCGATCTCCAGACTGACGAGCACCCTGTCGACCATGCTGGCGAGCGGCGTACAGTTACTCGACGCCTTGGATGTCTCAAAGCGCGTCATGAACAATCGGGTTCTTGAGGAAACGGTCGAATCCGCCAGACAGAATATCCGTGAGGGTGAAACGATTGCCGATCCCTTAAAGCGGAGCGGGGAATTCCCCGCCCTTGTCACACATATGATTGCCGTTGGAGAAAAAAGCGGTGAGATGGAGGAAATGTTGCGCCGGGTGAGCCATATCTAC
Source organism: Nitrospira sp. (assembly GCA_019636915.1). GTDB lineage: Bacteria > Nitrospirota > Nitrospiria > Nitrospirales > Nitrospiraceae > Nitrospira_D. The sequence continues at coordinate 6,073 of JAHBWQ010000099.1, forward strand.
GACGGCGAGGTGGAACGAGTGATTACGCGGTTGACCTCTCTGATGGAACCGATCATGATTCTCGTGATGGGTGTGATCGTATTTTTCATCGTCGTCGCGATTCTACTTCCCATTTTTGAGATGGGCCAGATGGTCCATTAAAAACCCACTCCCACACATGAGCGCTGACCAAATATGAATGAGATAAAGGGGGGTTCACTATGACGGATTCCGACACTTCAGGGCAGCCCAGCACGCACGTTCAGAAGAGGTATGCACACCGCCGTCTTGCCACTAATTTCTTTCTTCGCTCGTCGGCAAACGCGGCCGGTTTTACCTTCATTGAAATTATGGTCGTCGTGGCCATTTTGGCCATTCTTGCGGCACTGGTGGTCCCCCGCATCATGGGACGAACCGACGATGCCAAGCGCACGGCGGCCAAAGTCCAGATCCGCAACATCGAGGGGGCACTGCAGCTCTATAAACTCGATAACGGCGTCTATCCCACCACAGAACAGGGCCTCAAAGCATTGGTGGAAAAACCATCGGTTGGGGTCATTCCCAAGAAATGGAAGATCGGCGGCTACCTCCCGAAACTGCCTGAGGATCCATGGGGCAATCCCTACAAATATCTCAGCCCGGTCCAACGAGGCGATCAAAAAATCGATTACGAAGTGACCTCACTCGGCACCGACGGCGAGGTCGGGGGTGAGGGCGTCAACGCCGACATCACCAATTGGAACCTGGACAAGGAATAAGCAGTCAATGGTCATCGGTCATTGGCTCAAGCTCAGCCATCAGGGATCGACACTTCAGGGGCGGTTCTCTGCCCTCAGGCCTCAGACTGCCCTTCTCACTCCATCCCCCTCGCGACTCACCCCTCACGTTTCACGGCCCGCATCTCACCCCTTACGCTCTCCAGCCGGCTTCACGCTCCTGGAAATGCTGATTGCCTTGTTTCTACTGGGCGGAGTCCTAGCCGTGGTATTGCCTCGTATCAGTTTTGAAGAAGACCTGCGCTCCACAGGGAGAAAACTCGTCGGAGTGCTTCGAACCTTCCAAGGACAGGCAGCCGCCGATCAAACACCGCTCAGACTCTACCTGGACTTGGACCAGGGACTCTACTGGATGATGGTGATTGAAGGAAAAGAGGAGCGTCTGCCGCTCGACCCGGCATGGAAGACACCGCGAACCCTGCCGGAGTCTATCCGCTTGACCGAAGTCTCCATCGGGCAAGACAAACGCATGGGAGGGCGGGCTGGTGTGACCTTTTTCCCCAATGGGCGGATTGAGCCGGTGACGATGTATCTCATGGACAACAGGAATAATCTCTTAGGGCTGGCCGTCGATTCATTGACCGGAGCCATTCGGATCAGTGACGAACGCTTTGATCCACCTCCAAACCGATTCATCCCGGACCGCGTCAAAGTCCTCTTGAAGGCCAGTGCCCAACAAGCAGGGACCAGCGGAACGGCACGAGGAGGGCCCGCTGCCCCCAGTAGGGCGCAATGATCGTTGCACCACACCACCCCAGATCCAGCGAGCGTGGATTTACGCTCTTAGAAGTCCTCCTGGCCATCGCGTTGCTGGCCATCGCACTTCCCGTCCTCCTCGGTCTGCGAAACTTCGACCTCGACCTCCAAAGTCGAGCCGCCGAACTCACTGCGGCAACCCTGTTGGCACAGGAGAAACTCCTTGAGATCGAACTCGCGGGACAGTATCCCGTCGGAGAAATCATGGGGGAGTTCTTGCCCCTCCCGCTGGGATCTCAAACCGCACTCCAAGCCACTCCGCGAGCCGTCGGCTATCGCTGGAAACGCACCATTAGTCCGACTCCGCTGGAGTTCGTTCGAGAGGTTCGGCTTAGAATATCCTGGCTGCGCGGTGAGCGAGAAGAATCTGTGGAGGTCAGCACCTATGTGCTCACAAGCCGCCTCCCATCGTAAGGTCACCGCGCAGGCAGGCTTCACCCTTGTGGAAGTCCTGGTCGCCGTCACGCTGCTCGGGACCATCGCAGCCATGGTTTTTGCATCACTCCTCTCGACGACACAGACCGTCGAGGCAGGGAGAGAACATACGACCCGGGAGCAAACCATCAGAAAAATTCTCCGGCTGATGGCCGAAGAGATCGCACTCAGCAAACGGACCCTCGCGTATCCCTGGGTCGGAATGAACGGGACACAAGATGGGCAGCCATCGGATACACTGGCGTTCCTCGCCATGAACCAGGAGTTGATCACCGTGACGAACACGGCCAAGGAGGGCGACACCGTTCGGGTCGTGTATACCCGCGAACGCGATCGATTGATTCGGTTCGTTCGGAAAAATCTCTACACCCTGACGGATACCAACGAATCGCTCGATCAAATGGAGCTGGCGGACCAAGTCCAAGCCTTTAATGTCCGATACTATGATGAGCAGAGCCGAGTCTGGCTTGACGACTGGCCGAACGCCACCAAGCTCCCGAAAGCCGTGTTACTTGAAATTACGTTTCAGTACCCCGATGCCGCGCCGTCGACGGTGCGGGAATGGGTCACCATTGGAACATCATGACTATCAAATGGCCTGACGCATGGAGAGAGATTCTGGCATGGACGATGGGCGGGGTCTGCATCCTGCTCCTCTGCCTGATCGCCACCTTCCCCTATACTGTGCTCCACAACCGGTTGGTGGTCGAGCTCAAACGAGCCACGGGTCTGGATATCCACATCATGGATCGGTCGATCGGACTGCCACTCAGCCTGGAATGGCGGAACGTGAGTCTTTCAAGACCGAACCTCGATCCTGTTGAGATGGCGGTTGTACAGGCCAAACTCGGTATCGTACAGGCACTCGGTGGGAGCCTTGGTCTCGACGTCCTCGTCCAACAAAACGAACAAACTGCTCGTACGGGCGTCGTCAAGGGGATGCTCACCACGTCATCCTTCTCTCTAGCCGGACCGTTGACGCTGAAAGGGCAACTCCAACAGGTGGAGCTGCCGAAACTCATCCACCGGTACGTCACCCGCGGAACCCTTAACGGGGAGTTTTCCTTTCGGGCAGATTTCGATCCATCCGTCCCCAACGCTCTGAAGAGCGAGGGCACCTGGACCGCCCAGGCAACAGATCTGGACATCGACCAGATTCCGCTGGGCAATGGCAAGACTTTATCGCTGACATTCAGCAGCGCCGCAGCAGGACTCTCCTGTCGAAACCTTGTCTGCGACGTGACCCAATTAAGAGGCGAAGGAATCGACGGGTCCTTTGAAGGTCATGGACAGATCACGTTACAGCCCCAGCTCCCGAACAGTCAACTGGCGCTCACAGTGACGGTGATCCCTGGTCCTGGGTTCACGCCAAAGGCGGCACCCCTGGGCATCCCGCCGTTGCCTCCTGGAACCCCCATCACCGTTAAGATCGTGGGAACCTTGGCACAGGCACGGATCGCGTTGTAAAGTAGCCGGCAAGTTTCGCGTTTCTGGTTTCGAGTTTCGGGTTGTCGTTTGCAGATTTAGTGGCGCGAGTTTCGCGGTGAGAGGTTCATGTTGTCAGTACACTTGAAACACGAAACTGGAAACCAGAAACGAGGGTAGAGACTGAATTTATGGCGATTGTCAACGAATGCGTCGGGTTAGACATCGGACAAACGGGGTTGAAGGCCGTCCGTTTTCGTCGCCGACTCAGCGGACGCGAAACGGTCGATTACTTTCAACATCCCTTGCCGTTTTCCCGTCCGGAGGATCTGGAACCGGCTCGGCGTATCCAATCCCTGCGAGGCTTCCTCTGGCGCCACGGCCTCTATGCCACCGATCGATTGGTCACGGCGATTCCCTGTCAGGACCTCTTCGTTCGAACCCTCTCGTTCCCGTTCAACGACGCGGCCAAGCTCGCACAGGTCGTCCCGTTTGAAGTCGAAAACCTTGTTCCGATGCCGCTTGAGGACCTGGCGGTGGACAGCCTCGTCTTGCCCCCAGGCCAGCCATCCGAAGGGCTCATTCGTGAGACCAAGGGCTCCGAGGTGCTGGTCACGGCAGCTCCCAGGGACAAAGTGGCCGAACATCTCCGATTCTTGGCCCAAGCCGATATCGAGCCCTCTGCAATCAACGTCGATGCCATGGCGCTGTTCTCCGTGACGCAATACCTCCAGGAAGAAGGGGCTTCCGTCCCGCAAGACCTGGCCATCATCGATATCGGAGCTTCAAAAACCACGCTCTGTTTGGTCGAGGGAGGACGCCCGGTCATGCTCCGAACGATCCTCTGGGGCGGCAACCATCTCACTCATGCATTGGCCGTCCGACATGCCTGTAGCTTCGCCGAAGCCGAACGCCACAAGCGAACCATCTCGGTGGATCAGGTCAATGACCTGCTGGAGCCGATCGAGAAAGAGCTTCGCATTACCTTACAGGCCTACCAAGGAAGCGAGCGGAGTCGATTGACCCACAGCTGGATCTGCGGAGGCGGGTCAAAGATGCAAGAAATCGGGGCGCACCTCTCCCGACAAGTGGGACTCTACGCAGTCGGGCCACGACAGGGGTTTGGTGCCGACACGCCACGAGCATTTTCCATTGCATTCGGATTGGCCATCCACCCGAAGATGGTCCGCCCACGGTGGCGATTCAAATCCTCGCCGTTGGGACTGGCGCTCGATCTCAAGAGCATTACGGATGCGGCATCACCGGATGCCGCATCCATGAAACAGAATCGCCGCTTGGCGACCATCGCAGGGGTGATCATCGCCCTGCTGGCGCTCGCGGATTTCTCGGTTCACTATTTCCTGCAAGATCAGCGGGGCGCGCGATTGAAAACCGCGCTGCACAGTCAGTACGAGCAGGTCTTTGGAACAGGGACGGGTGCCGCTCCGGGCGAAGAAGTCGATCAAGCCAAGTACCATATCGGCGTCCTCGAGAAGGCGCTCGGGCTGGTCGATGCCACAGACGGGAAAGTCCTCCTCACCCTCTCGACATTCGTGAAGCAACTGCCACCGGGGACGATGATCAAGGTTCGCGAGCTGACGGTGGACGGAGCCGTCATCCTCATGGAGGGGGAAACCACCTCATTCGACGCGGTGGAACGCATCAAGCAAACCTTCGTCTCAAGCCCACGCCTGACGGAAGTCGCCGTCACAGAAACTCGCGTGGGTGCTGCTCCCAATCAAGTCGTGTTTCGTATGACCGTCACGGTGCAGAAACCATGATGCACAACTTCCGAGAACGCTGGCACCACATGTCGCAACGAGAACGGATGCTCGTGCTCGCGGGCGGGGTCGTCGTCGGCTTCAGCTTGTTGTTTGTGCTGATCGTCGATCCCTTGTTGGACAATCTCGAGCGTCTCGACCGCCAGGCTGTGCGTAAGCAGAAGGAGCTGACCGAATTGGCCTCGCTCGGCCAATCCTACCTGACCAAACGAGATCGCTTGAGCAAGATCGAGGGCCGCATGCCGGCAGCCGAGAGCCATTTCTCGCTCCTGACCTTCATGGAAGAGGCGGCAACGACCGCACAGGTGCGAGAGCGCATCACCAGCATGCAACCGCACGTCCAATCATTGGCGCAGGGGTACCAAGAAACAGCTGTCGATCTCCGATTGGAAGGCATCCAACTGCCTGAATTGTTGGCCTTCCTGGCCACAATCGATCAGGCTCCCTACGATTTGCACGTTCGCCATCTGCAGATTCGTCCGAAATTTGATAATCCTGTCAATCTCGATGCCACCGTTCGAGTCCTGAGCTATGCCAAGAGCTGATGAACGCGGTATTGCGTTGCTGGTTGCACTCCTGGTCCTGACCCTCCTCACCGCTCTCATTCTTGAGTTCGACACAGAAGCCCGACGGGAGTACCGCGCGGCCGCCGGCTTTCGCGACGATTATAAGGCCACCATGCTGACGCGGGCCGCCGTCCAGGCAACCAAAGCGGTACTGCTCCAAGATCTGATGCGGGAAAAGATGACCGGCCAGAAATACGACGCACCGACCGATATTTGGGGCATGCCGATCACAAAGTATCCGATCGGCGACGGGTTTCTCACCGCCAAAATCCAAGACGAGACGGGAAAGGTGAACCTGAACGATCTCGCATCGACCTCAGGCGGTGAACCGGAGCAAAAGAGGAAGATCGCCCGTATTAAACGACTCTTTGAATTGCTCAAGGTCAGCCCCGACCTGGTTGATACGCTCATCGATTGGGTAGACCAAGACGAAGCGCCGCAGCCGGCCGGTGCCGAGACCCTCTACTATCAATCCCTGAGACCATCCTACCGGGCCGCCAACAGCCCTCTCTCAGGCTTGGGAGACCTGAGACTGATCAAGGGATTTACGCCGGAGGTCATCGATCGGATTACACCCTACATCACCGTCTTCCCGGTGGATGGCAGCACAGCCATGAATGTCAACACCGCCGATCCGATCGTGCTGCAGACCCTGGACCCGGCCGTCACTCAATCAATGGCAATGGAGATCGTCCAAGGACGGCCTTTCAAGACAAAAACTGAACTCGACCGTATCAGCAGCTTTCAAGAAATCGGCCAAAAGCTGCGAAGCGACTACGACATTAAATCGGACTACTTCTCGGCGCGACTGGCCATCACCGTGAATGAAACCACCAAGAGCTCGCTGGTCATTTTGAAGCGAGATGCCAGTAAGGGGGACAGTACGGTGGAATATCTGCGGATTCTCTAGCAGAACAAGAAGGGATGCGGGGTGCAAGTTGCGTCTCAGTCGCCGAGCGGCACTCTGAGCGTAACCTCATTCCCGAGATCATTGTAAGTGAGGCTTGGAAAGAGGGTTTTCGCCAATAAAATCCCACGGCCGCTCGCGCCATCGGATTCGCGCATCTCATGAGAACGCGCCAGCACAGTCCGCCAGGGGAAGCCCGTTCCTTCATCGGTGATCCGGTACTCCAGATGGTTGTCACTCCGCTCATGGAACACACGGATCGTCACCTGGCGGTTCCTGAGACGAGCCTGCGCTAAGCGTTGAATCAACAATTGATCATAGCAACCATCGGCTAGGGCCTTCTGTTTCTCGTGATCCTGAATTTCGAGATTCCCGTGTTCGACGGCATTAAAGAGTAACTCTTGCAGCGCCCCCTGAATATGGATTCTCTTGGCCGGTGGTAAGCTGGACGCCGTCATCTTGAGAAGCCACGAAATGATGCCGGGGATGTACGCGGGATCAGAATCAACGGTCAATTCATAATCAAATTGTCGAGCACCCGGCACATTAAGAGGGTTACAAGGTAGGAAATCCCGAGCACGCTGTAATACAAAGGCGAGCTCTTCTTCAGTAATAGGCTTATGGAGGAAGTCGGCGGCCCCGCCACGCAGTGCCTCGACAATCTGCGGTTCCGATGCATTGTTCGCCATCACGATCACCGGACATGGATCATGCCGAGCCTTGAGCTCTTTGACCAACGCCAAGCCGGCACCGTCCTGAACAAACAAGTCGGTGATCACGATATCCGGAGCCGTCGCCTCAATCTTGGCCATTGCAGCCACCGGATCAGGAACGGCCGTTACCTGAAACCCTCTTCCCTGCACGTAGCGAGCGATACAGGCTTGGGTGTCCGCGCAAGGATCGATGATCAAGAGATGATCGACTGGTAACGGCGTGTTCACGCAGCCATCCCTTGGTCAAGGATCGGACACAGCTCGGAGAGCAGACGCTGGATCTCCTGTTCCAACGTGGCATAGAATTCCTCACTCCGCGTCAGGTTTCCGGCTTTCGCGGACTCTTCCAATTCTTTGCAGGCCTGAAGCGCGGCCGGAGCACAAAACTGTAGGATCGCTCCCTTCAACCGATGACTTGATCGCGCGACTGCGAGAGCGTCCCCTGCGGTCAGGGCCGTCCGCGCTTGAGCCAAATCTTTTGGGCCATGCTCCAGAAACAGCTCAATCAGCATCAGGAACGTCTCCCGGTCATGGTCCACGCGGGCAAGCGCCTCTTCGAGGTTGAAGACCGGGCCATGATGCAGGCGATCACTCATGAGATCGCGCCTCGCTCAATTCCACCGCCATGACCGCCACATCGTCCGGGAATTGTTCATGCCCCAGCCATTGAACCGCCTCGTTGAGAACACTGGCTAACACCTCCCTCAGAGGCCTATGGCCGAGCGTACGAACAACCTCTTCCAGACGCTCTTGCCCCCACAGATTGCCTGTTGCGTCCGGCACCTCATAGAGACCGTCACTCAAAACATACAGTCGATCACCCTGTTCGATTGAAAGCACCTCGGTGCCGTATACCGTCGACGAATCGAATCCCAACGGGAGATTCGGTTTTGCCATCCAACAAACCTCGCCGGACTTACGGTGAAGAAATACCCCACTATGCCCCGCTGTCGCGTAGGAGAGGGTATGAGAGCGAATATCGAGCGTCGCAAACATAATCGTGAAATAGTGTCCGTTCTCCGTGAGAGGAAAGTGCTTGTTGGCTTCGGTCAGGATCGCCCCAGGATCACTCGACCCGACATGACGAATCAAGCTCTCGCGGCGAAGAAACGTGGAAAAGGAGGCGGATCGCAACGCCGGTGAAACACCGTGCCCCGACGCATCAAGCAGATACAGCCCCAACAAATCATCATTCCACGGAACCACGTTAAAGAGATCTCCGCCTAACCCGAGTGATGGTCGATACACACAAACCATATCCACGCCGGGGCCGATGGTTCCCGACGCAGGAAGCAACGACTCGACATACCGTGCCGCCGACTGCAACTCGCGTTCAAGTGTGTCCTGCTTCCGGCGAATCTCCGCAGTCACGTCTTCCAGACGTCTGATCAGACTCGCGGCGCGTATTCCGGCTTGCACACGAGCCGTGACTTCATATTTACTGGCGGCCTTGCTGAGAAAATCATCCGCCCCGCGAGCCAACCCTTCCGCGATCTGCTCCGGTTGATCGTTGCTCGTCATCATCAGAATTTGACTCGACAGAAGTTCTGGATCCTGACGAACGACTTCACAGAACGACGGGCCATCCATTTCAGGCATCATCCAATCCAAAATCGTCAAATCCGGGCGCTCGCGGCGGAGCATTTCCAACCCGGCCTTGCCGTCACCAGCCTGCAGGACCCGATACCCAAGCCGTTTGAGTCGAGCCGCCAAGGCGACACGCGCCGTCGGCTCATCGTCTATGATGAGCACGGTCGGCCCCATCACCTGACCTGTTGGTTCAACCGACGTTGACGGCATCAGTGGCCCTTCATGTTTCGCATAAGTCTTCGATCACTTGCATGGATGTGTTCGGCGTGAAGTGTATCTCGTGAAGCGTGACGCACAGGACGGAACGAGAATGTATCTCAGCCGGTTTCGAAACACGAAACACGCTTCACGTCATGTTCTATCGCTTCACACCTAAGCCGCTTTCTGCTGGGCAGCCAATGCATCCTGCTCATTGTCATACACAGGGATCAGTTTCTGGATATTCGCGAGGCTCATGATTTCACGCACATAACTTTGCGGTTTCAGCATGCTGACTTTTCCTTGGCTCAACTTGAAATTCTGAGACACAAGCGCCAGCAGACCAAGCCCCGAGCTATCGACAAAACGAACTTCAGCCATATTCAGAATCAAATGCCGACA